>NZ_JBFAUH010000049.1:0-40583 GCF_040679095.1 Streptomyces sp. NPDC052496 | reverse complement strand
CTCGTACCCCTCGACCGGCTGACCCAGCTCCTCGCCGGACGGCCGGGCCAGGGTCTTGTCCGCCGCGAACCGTACATGGCAGTGCGCGCCTCTGGTTTAGAGGTCGAAGTACAGCTCGAACTCGTGCGGGTGCGGGCGGAGCTGGATCGGGGCGATTTCGTTGGTGCGCTTGTAGTCGATCCAGGTTTCGATGAGGTCGGAGGTGAAGACGCCGCCCTGCTGGAGGTACTCGTTGTCGGCTTCCAGGGCGTCGAGGACGGCCGGGAGGGAGGTGGGGACCTGGGGGACGCCCGCGTGCTCCTCGGGGGCGAGCTCGTAGAGGTCCTTGTCGATCGGCTCGGCCGGCTCGATCTTGTTCTTGACGCCGTCCAGGCCCGCGAGGAGGAGGGCGGAGAAGGCGAGGTAGGGGTTCGAGGACGGGTCCGGGGCGCGGAACTCGACGCGCTTGGCCTTGGGGTTGGAGCCCGTGATCGGGATGCGCATCGCGGCGGAGCGGTTGCGCTGCGAGTAGACCAGGTTGACCGGGGCCTCGAAGCCGGGGACCAGGCGGTGGTAGGAGTTCACCGTCGGGTTGGTGAAGGCGAGGAGCGAGGGGGCGTGCTTGAGGATGCCGCCGATGTAGTAGCGGGCGGTGTCCGAGAGGCCCGCGTAGCCCTGCTCGTCGTAGAAGAGGGGCTCGCCGCCGGACCACAGGGACTGGTGGACGTGCATGCCGGAGCCGTTGTCGCCGAAGATCGGCTTGGGCATGAAGGTGGCGGTCTTGCCGTTGCGCCAGGCGACGTTCTTGACGATGTACTTGAACAGCATCAGGTCGTCGGCGGCGGCCAGCAGGGTGTTGAACTTGTAGTTGATCTCCGCCTGGCCGGCGGTGCCGACCTCGTGGTGCTGGCGCTCGACCTTCAGGCCGGCCGCGTCCAGCTCCAGGGAGATCTCGGCGCGCAGGTCGGCGAAGTGGTCGACCGGGGGAGCCGGGAAGTAGCCGCCCTTGTAGCGGACCTTGTAGCCGCGGTTGTTGACCTCGGAACCGGTGTTCCAGGCGCCGGCCTCGGAGTCGATGTGGTAGAAGGACTGGTTCGCCGACGTCTCGAAGCGGACGTTGTCGAAGACGTAGAACTCCGCCTCCGGACCGAAGAACGCGGTGTCGGCGATGCCGGTGGAGGCGAGGTACGCCTCGGCCTTCTTCGCCACGTTGCGCGGGTCACGGCTGTACTGCTCGCCGGTGATCGGGTCGTGGATGAAGAAGTTGACGTTCAGCGTCTTGTCGCGGCGGAACGGGTCCACGCGGGCGGTGGAGAGGTCGGCGCGCAGCGCCATGTCGGACTCGTGGATGGCCTGGAAGCCACGGATCGAGGAGCCGTCGAAGGCCAGCTCCTCGGTCGGGTCGAACGCCTCCGCCGGAACCGTGAAGTGCTGCATCACACCGGGCAGGTCGCAGAACCGGACGTCGACGAACTTGACGTCTTCGTCCGCGATGAACTTCTTGGCCTCATCGGCGTTCTGGAACATCCAACTCCTCCTAGCCCGGTCACCGGCGGTCGGCGGCGCGGGATTGCTACTCGGAGCGCGTCATGTGCGGTGGCGCGCTTGCCCGACCATAGGCAGGCGGGATTTCCCAAGCATGACCCATTTGTTTCGCCGAGGTTAACCGCCGCGCGGCCCATTTCGGGGGGCGGCATGCAGGGGGGAGGGGGACGGAAGGCGGGCGGGACGGGGGGGTGGAATTGATCATTCCGGGCGGAGGCGCGGGTGCGGGGTGGGTGGATGCGGTGATCCGAAGGGGAGGGCGCGGGGCAGCTTCGGCGCGGCCCCCGGGGGCCCTCGACCATGCCCCGCGAGCGGGCGAACGTATGCGGTCGCAGTACCGTGGACGGGTGGACAACAGGCAAGCAATCGGATCGTGGATCTCCGGGCCCCGCGCGGCAGCCGAGGACATGGGCGTCGAGTTCGGCTACCGCGGGCAGCGCCTCGGGCTGCCCGAGGAGGGGCCGGGCTCGATCGCGCGTCCTGGCCGGCGCTTCGCCGCCCTCTTCATCGACTGGGCGCTGTGCTCGCTCGTCGCGTACGGGCTGCTCAGCCACGGCCGCGCCGACCAGACGAGCAACTGGGCGCTGGCCGTCTTCGCGGTGCTCAGCGTGCTGACGGTCGGCACGGTGGGCTTCACGCCGGGCAAGCGGCTGCTGGGCCTGCGGGTCGTCGCGGAGGGCGGCGGACGGCTGCCCCTGCTGCGGGTGGTCCTGCGCACGCTTCTGCTGGTCGTGGTCATCCCGGCGGTGATCTGGGACCGCGACGGCCGCGGCCTCCACGACCGCCTCGCCCGCGCGGTACAGGTTCGGATCTGAGGGACGCGAGCGGGACGCGGCAGGACATGTACAGGGCGCGCGGGGGTGAGTGCGGGGGGCGTGCGGAGTACGTGCAGGGCGCGCGGGGGTGAGTGCGCGCCGCGTGCAGAGGCGCGTGGCGCATGCGTGCGGGGCGTGCTGCTCGCCGGCGTACGGCGCGTATCCTCGGGCGGCTGGCGTGCCGCTCGTACGGCTTGTACGGCTTGTGCGGATCGTACCGCCTGTGCGGCCTGGTATCGCGCCTGTCGCCCGTATCGCCTCTGTCGCCCGTGCGGCTCGTGGCCGCCCGTACGCTCGTATACCGCCTAGCCCCACACCCTCACACCCCACACCCTCACACCCCCACACGCCCGAGGGGCCCAGGACCACAAGGTCCTGGGCCCCTCGACCGTTCCGGTGAAGGGAGGCGGGGGCCGCCTCCGTGGGATGCGGGTCAGCGCATCTTGCCGCCGCCGCCCTTCGGCATCCGCATGCCCTTGGGCATGGGGCCCTTCGGGACCGGCATGTTGCTCATCAGGTCGCCGAGCGCGCGGAGGCGGTCGTTGGTGGCGGTGACCTGGGGGCCGGGCAGGGTGCGGGGGAGCTTCAGGAGGGTGGTACGGATCTTCTTGAGCGGGACCTGGCCCTCGCCGTCGCCGACCACGAAGTCGTGGACCGGGGCGTCGGCGACGATGCGGGCCATCCGCTTCTTCTCGGCGGCCAGCAGGGTGCGTACGCGGTTCGGGTTGCCCTCGCCGACGAGGACGATGCCTGCCTTGCCGACGGCGCGGTGCACGACGTCCTGCTGGCGGTTCATCGCCACGGCCGGGGTGACCGTCCAGCCGCGGCCCACGTTGTCCAGTACGGCCGCGGCCGCGCCGGGCTGGCCTTCCATCTGTCCGAAGGCGGCCCGCTCGGCACGGCGGCCGAAGATGATCGCCATCGCGAGGAAGGCCAGGACGAATCCCAGGATGCCCAGGTAGACGGGGTGGCCGATCAGGAAGCCGAGGACGAGGAGAACGCCGAAAACGACGATGCCCACGCCGGCGACGACAAGACCGACCTTGGGGTCGACCCGACGGGTCATCTTGTAGGTCTGGGCGATCTGCTTCAGTCGCCCGGGGTTCGCAGCGCCCTCAGCGCTGTCTGCTTTTGCCTTCCTCGCCATGGGGCGCAGTTTACGTGGCGTTCGGGCCCTCGGTCGCCGCGGCCTCCAGTACGTGCTGGGCCTCGCGCCGGTCCCGGGCACGGCGGCGGTCCTCCAGCACCGACGTCCACGCGTTCCGGCGGGCGGTGCGCTGGCCACCGCGCATCAGCACGGACTCCACTGCACGCAGTGCATCGGTGACCGACGGGATGGGGAGAACAGCGGTGGCGCGAGCGGGCGCGGCCTGCATGGCGGGTTCCCCTTCTGGAGGAATGGTGGATGCGGTCTGTGAAGCCATCGTTACAGATCGGTGTTACCAACTGATGACCCGCCGGTCAAACACCGATGAAACGTTGACGCGGCCCGCACCGCCCCTGCCTGGGGAGGTACGGGCCGCGTCATGACACTCTGTGCCACGTTTCACATTCCGGTCCATGGGTCGTACGGCCCTGTGCGGGGCAGGACGGCCCTGTGAGGCTCAGACGGCCTGCGCCGACTCCTCGACCTGACGGCGCTCGATCGCCTGCTGGTACAGGCGGCCGGCGCGGTAGGAGGAGCGGACCAGCGGGCCGGACATGACACCGGCGTAGCCGATCTCCTCGGCCTCCTCCTTCAGCTCCACGAACTCGGCGGGCTTGACCCAGCGCTCGATGGGGTGGTGCCGCACCGACGGGCGCAGGTACTGCGTGATCGTGATCAGCTCGCAGCCCGCGTCGTACAGGTCCTGCAGCGCCTGGCTGATCTCCGCGCGCTCCTCGCCCATGCCCAGGATCAGGTTGGACTTGGTGACCAGACCGGCCTCGCGGGCCTTGGTGATCACTTCGAGGGACCGCTCGTAGCGGAAGCCGGGGCGGATCCGCTTGAAGATCCGCGGCACCGTCTCGACGTTGTGCGCGAGCACCTCGGGGCGCGAGGAGAAGACCTCGGCGAGCTGCTCGGGGACCGCGTTGAAGTCGGGGATGAGCAGTTCGACGCCGGTGCCGGGCATCGCGGCGTGGATCTGGCGGACGGTCTCCGCGTACAGCCAGGCGCCGCCGTCCTCCAGGTCGTCGCGCGCGACGCCGGTGATGGTGGCGTACTTCAGCCCCATGGTCTGGACCGATTCGGCCACCCGGCGCGGCTCGTCGCGGTCCAGTTCCTGCGGCTTGCCGGTGTCGATCTGGCAGAAGTCGCAGCGGCGGGTGCACTGGTCACCACCGATGAGGAAGGTCGCCTCGCGGTCCTCCCAGCATTCATAGATGTTGGGACAGCCCGCCTCCTGGCAGACCGTGTGCAGGCCCTCCTTCTTGACCAGGCCCTGCAGGTGGTTGTACTCGGGGCCCATTTTCGCCCGGGTCTTGATCCACTCGGGCTTGCGCTCGATGGGGGTCTGGCTGTTCCGGACCTCAAGGCGCAGCAATCGCCGGCCGTCAGGCCTTGGCATTTCCTGCCCGTCGGGTGCGACAGCGGACACGTCCGGCTCCCTACGACTTCGTTTCTTCGGCGTACACCAGGGTACGCCCGTCAATTCGCACGTCTTTACGTGGAGGCCAACCCCGTATGACAGGGGGGCATTCCTGGCGGTCGGCTTCCGGCGGCCGCGCCCAGGACTCCGGCGGCCGGCGGACCGGCTCAGACCGCCCGGGGGAGGAGCACGGCGTTCTCCAGCACGTCGCGCAGGTGCTTCTCGACGACGGGCAGGACGTCGGCGATGGTGATGTCCCGGCCGAGTTCGTTGGCGAGGGAGGTCACACCGGCGTCCCGGATGCCGCAGGGGACGATCTTGTCGAACGAGGTGTTGTCCGGGTTCACGTTGATCGCGAAGCCGTGCATGGTGACGCCCTTGGCCACGCGGATGCCGATCGCGGCCAGCTTGCGGTCCTCGCGGCGCTGGCCGGCGTTGGACGGGGCGTACTCCGGGCCGTTCAGCCGGGGGTCGAACTCCTCGTCGGCCGTACGCGGGTCGAAGTCGAGGGAGAGGCCGCCCAGGGACGGGCGCTCCGCGATCGGGTCGCCCAGCACCCAGACGCCGCTGCGGCCCTCGACCCGGGTGGTCTCCACGCCGAACTCGGTGCAGGTGCGGATGATGGCCTCTTCGAGACGCCGTACGTGGGCGACGACGTCGACCGGGCGCGGGAGCTTCTGGATCGGGTAGCCGACCAGCTGGCCCGGACCGTGCCAGGTGATCTTGCCGCCGCGGTCGACGTCGATGACCGGGGTGCCGTCCAGGGGGCGCTCGCTGTCGTCCGTGCGCCGGCCCGCCGTGTAGACGGGCGGGTGCTCCAGCAGCAGGCAGGTGTCCGGGACCTCGTCGGCGAACCGGGCGGCGTGCACCCTGCGCTGCTCCTGCCAGGCCGTCTCGTAATCGACGGCGTCGGCGCCGAAGCCCAGCTGGACAAAGCGCAGCCCCTCGGGTGTGGGGGTGTCCCCCCGAGAGATCGCAGTCACGGTAGCTCCTCTTCGAACTTTGTTGAGTCCTTCGCGCCCACGCCAACTGTACGGCGGGGGCGTGCGGCGTCCGCAGGCGCCCGGGGCAGGGGCCTGACGCGCGGGCGCACGGGAGTGCCCCGGGAGCCCTGGGGGCACTCCGGGGGCCGCCGTTACGGGGCGGGGGCGCAGCCGTCCGCGGACGCGTGGAGGACAGTACGAGCCCTGCTCACACGATCGGATGAACGCGTGGCGAAGGCGGCGAGAATGCCGCCCGAGGCCGTTACATTCACGCCGTTCCACGAGGGCAGGGAGCAGCGCCGGACAGGGTCAGCCGAACCCGGGCAGCTCGGCCCGGAAGGCAGGAGACCGGTAAAGCTGATGACGGAACGACCTCCACAGCGCACGCCCAACCGACAGCTCGCCGCGCTCATCGCGGAGGCGGGATTCTCCAACGCCGGGCTGGCCCGTCGGGTCGACCAGCTCGGCCTGGAGCACGGGCTCGACCTCCGGTACGACAAGACGTCGGTGACGCGCTGGCTGCGCGGGCAGCAGCCCAGAGGTACCACGCCCGCCCTGATCGCCGAGGTCTTCACGCGCAGACTGGGACGCCGCCTGTCGGCCCAGGACCTCGGCCTGGACGCCTGCGCGCCGGTGTACGCCGGGCTGGAGTTCGCGTCCACGCCGAGCGAGGCGGTGGACATCGTCAGCGGTCTGTGGCGCAAGGACTCCGGCAGCCACGCGGAGCTGCGGAAGATCGCCTTCACGCCGGCCGGGCTGGTGGTGCCCAGCCGGGACTGGCTGATCGGGCGGGCCGACGAGCGGGTCGCGCACGGTGACGCGGCCGAGCCCGCCGGCCGGCTGACCCCGCCGGGCCGGATGCAGGTGTCGGTGCCCCGGCAGCGGCAGATGGACCGGGCCGCCCATGAGCGCGCCGGTCACGAGCGGCCGGGGCACGACCGCGCCGGGCATCCCGAACGGGCGGAGCGCGCGGGGGCCGCCGAACGCGCCGGGCGTACGGACCGCCCCGAGCGCCCCGACCGGGCGCACGCCTACCGGGTGTCCGCCGGTGACATCAAGGCGCTCCGGTCGGTCGGCGAGCTGTTCCGGGCGCTGGACCACGCGTACGGCGGCGGGCACGCCCGGCAGGCCCTGGTGCGCTACCTGGAGCACGAGGTCGAGCCGATGCTCCGCGGCACGTACGGCGAGGCGGCCGGGCGGCGGCTGTTCGCGGCGGCCGCCGACCTGACGCGGCTGGCCGGCTGGACGTCGTACGACATCGCCGCGCACGGCCTGGCGCAGCGCTACTTCGTCCAGGCGCTGCGGTTGGCGCAGGCGGCCGGGGACCGCGCGTACGGCGCGTACGTCCTGGTGACCATGAGCCGGCAGGCCGTCTACCTGGGCCACGGCCGGGAGGCCGTGCAGCTGGCACGGGTCGCCCAGCAGGGGGTCGGCAGCAACGCGCCCCCCGTCGTCCAGGCCCTGCTGCACTCGGCGGAGGCGCGCGGGCACGGCGTACTGACCGAGGTACGGGCGTGCACGGCCTCGCTCGCGCGGGCGGAACGGGCGCTGGAGACGGCGCGCCCCGGCGACGAGGCGCCCTACTGGGCGCGCTTCTTCGACGAGGCGCAGCTCGCCGACGAGCTGGCGCACTGCCACCGGGACCTCCAGCAGTTCCGGGCGGCGGCACAGCACGCGGAGCGCTCGCTCCAGCTGCGCGGTGCCGGCTTCGCCCGCAGCCGGCTGTTCTGCCGGGTGGTGCTGGCGACGGCGCGGCTCGGCCTGGGCGAGCTGGAGCAGGCGTGCGCGCTGGGCGCGGAGGCGGCGCTCCAGGCCTCCGAGATGCGCTCCGTACGGGCGCACGAGTACGTCCGCGAGTTCGAGCGCCGGCTGGAGCCGTACCGGGACGCGGCGGCGGTACGGGGGTACCGCGACCGGGTGGCGGCCATGAAGGGGTGAGGGGGCGGGGCGGGGCTGCCGGGTGCGCCGGCAGCGCTGGTCCGGGCACGCCGGCCGGGCCGGGCACGCCGGCCGGGCCGGACTCACCGCCTGGCGGGGTCCGGCCCGGAATGCGGGTGGTTCAGGCGGCGGCGGAGAGTTCGCAGGGCTCGTGGAACGGGGGCAGCCGGAGGTCGTCGAGCGCGGCGCGGGCGGCCCGCCGGCCGGAGCGCAGGGCGCCCTGGACGGTGCCGGTGTCCCGGTGGTCGCCGCACACGTACAGCCCGGCCAGCAGCCGCACGGAACGGTCCGGGCCGTGCGGTACGGGCAGGGCTGGGACCGCCTCCGGGTCGTGGTGGGCGGCCAGCAGTTCCCAGGCGTCGGTGGACGTGCCGTAGATCCGGTCGAGTTGGGGCCGGACCGTCTTGTCCAGCGCCCGGGCGGGCAGCGTCGCCGGGGCGCCCAGCACGGTCGTGGTGACCAGGGCGCGGCCCGCGGGAGCCCGGGAGGGGTCGGTCTCGCTGGCGACGTAGGTGTGCGCGACCGGGCCGTCGGCGGGCAGGAAGAACACCGGTTCGCGGACCGGGGGACTGTCAGTGGTGTGGTGCACGATGGTGACCGGGTGGAAATCGGGGATCCGCAGCCCCGGGAGCAGCTCTGCCGCGTCGCGCGCTCCGGTGGCCACGAGCACCGAGCGGCAGGGGAACTGCCCGTGGGCGGCGGTGCCGACGCTGGTGGTCGAGACGGAGACGGCGCGTACGGAGGTGCGTACGGTGCCGGGGGGAAGGGAGGCGGCGAGGAGTTCGGGCAGGGCCGAGGCCCCGCCGGCGGGCAGGCACAGCCGGCCGCGGGCGAACGAGCGCAGGGCCTGGGCGGCGACGCGGCTGGAGCCGGTGAGCCCGGGATCGCACAGGAGGGCGGACAGGAGGGGGCGCAGGAACCCGTCGGGGATGTACGGCGGGAAGGCCGGGCGGGCGGCCAGCGCCTGGGCGACGGAGCGGTCGGCGCGCCGTTCGGAGCGTGCAAGGGCGCGCGCGGCCGAAAGTGCGCCCCTTGTGCTCCGGGGGGCACCGACACGCTGTGTCCGGCGGCCGTTGTGCAGACAGAGGCCGGGGGCGAAGTGACGCAGGACCAAGCCGTTGAGGCCGGGGGTGGTGCGCAGTTCGGGGTACGAGGTGACGAGCAGTTGGCCGGTGCGGTCCAGCCGGAAGCCGTCCAGGTGGTCGGTGGTGGTCCGGCCGCCGGTGCGTGGGGCGGCCTCCAGCACGGTGACCGTGGCTCCCGCGCTGGTCAGATGGTGGGCGGCGGCGAGACCGGCGAGGCCGGCCCCGACGATGACGACGTCCACGGTCGATGCGGTGCGCAGCACGTGCCCTCCCGAGGTCGGTCCCGGTGCCGGCGTCGACGGGGCTCCTGCCCCGGACCGGCGCGCGGGATGCCGAGTTCGTGAGGTTGGAACCTTAAGAAGCACGGCGGCGGGGGCGCGATCGCGCGTAGACCGCGCATGGGCGCACGATGCGGCACGATGCGGCACGGAGTGCCGCGAGGGGGTGGGTCGGGTGGGCTTTGTCGCCGGGGTGCGGGTGCTTTTCGGCTGGGGCCGTTGCTTGGTCGGGAGGTGGGTGCGCGGCGCCTTCGGCGGGAGGGGGGTGTGGGGTGGGGCCCGCGATCGGTGGGTGGTGGGGGCGGGGCCGAGGGCTGCGGGGCGGGTTCCTGGACTGCTTCGCTTTTACGTCCTGGAACCCGCCCCGCAGCCCCCGGCCCCTCAGGCTCGTGGCGGGCCCCGCCCCGGTGGGGAGGAAAAAAGAGACAAGGCGTGGGCGCCCGACGGGAGTGGTCAGTCCTCCAACGCCGCCCGGATGGCGCTGTCCGGAGTGGTGTGGGTGAACGTGAAGCCGGAGTCCAGGAGGCGTCGGGGGATGATGCGTTGGCTGGCCAGGACGTTGTCGGCGAACTCGCCCAGGGCCAGCCGGAGGGCGGGGGCGGGGACGGCGAAGGGGGTGGGGCGGTGCAGGACGCGGCCCATCGCTGCGGTGACCTCGCGGTTGGTGACCGGCTCGGGTGCGGTGAGGTTGACCGGGCCGCTCAGTTCCTCGGTGTCGATGAGGTGCCGGAGGGCGGCGACGTGGTCGTGCAGGGAGATGTAGCTCCAGTACTGGCGGCCGGTGCCGAGCCGCCCGCCCAGGCCCAGCTTGAACAGGGGGAACAGCCGTCCCCAGGCGCCGCCCTGGCGGCCCACGACCAGCCCGGTGCGGGGGAAGACCGTACGGATGCCGGCTTCGACGGCCGGGGCGGCGGCGTCCTCCCAGTCGGCGCAGACGCGGGCCAGGAAGTCGTCGCCGGGCGGTGCCGACTCGTCGGTCCGCCGGTCGCCGGTGTCGCCGTAGTAGCCGACGGCGCTGCTGCACACGAAGACCCGCGGCGGGGTGTCCAGGGAGGCGAGGGCCTCGGCGAGCGCCGCCGTACCGAGGACGCGGCTGTCCCGGATCTCGCGCTTGTACGCGTCGGTCCAGCGGTGGTCGCCGACGCCCGCGCCCGCGAGGTGGACGACGGCGTCGCAGCCGGCGAGCCCGGCGGCGTCCACGGTCTGGCGTTGGGGATCCCAGCGCACCTCGTCGGAGGCGCGCGGTGCGTGCCGGACGAGCCGGACGATGTCGTGCTGCTTCCCGGCGCCCGGTGGGCGGGTGGCGCCGTCCCCGCGCAGGGAGCGCAGCAGTGCCGTTCCGATGAGACCGGCCGAGCCGGTGATCGCGATCCGCATGACAGCCATACTGCCTGTCCCGGAGGCGCACGCATGGCACAGTGGCACGCATGTCCGAATCGTTCGTCCGTACCGCTGTTTTTGCCGACGAGGAACCGCTCGCGGTCATGGACCGCCGTACGTGGTCGACGCTGCACGCCGTGACGCCCCGGCCGCAGGCCCCGTACGGCCGGTTCTTCGACGACCGGCACCGTCCCGAGGACCTGCTCGTGGCGGAGGTCGGGGGGCGGCTGGCGGGCTATCTGCGGCTGGTGCCGCCGACCGGGCTGCCCTGCAACGCCCACGTCCGGCAGATCCAGGGTCTGGCCGTGGACATCTGGGCGCGTGGCCGGGGCATCGCCCGCACGCTGCTGGACGCGGCCTGCGCGCAGGCGGCGGACGAGGGGGCCCGCCGGATCACCCTGCGGGTCCTCGGGCACAACACCCCGGCGCGCAGGCTCTACGAGTCGGCGGGCTTCGCGGTGGAGGGCGTTCTGCCCGGGGAGTTCCTGCTGGAGGGCGAGTACGTGGATGACGTGCTGATGGGGAAGGCGCTGGTCTGAGCCGCCGGGGCGGGGCCGGTGCGCTGCTGGAGCAGTGCTTTCAGGAGGACTTCGCCGAACTCGGCCGGGTGCGTGGTCAGGCCGGTGTGGCCGCCGGGGAAGTGCAGGAGTTCCTTGCCGAGGCGGTCGGCGAGGTGTGCGGCCGGCCGGTAGGACAGCTCTCCCTGGGAGTCCTGGCCGCCGGCGAGGACGAGGCGGTCCGAGAGCGCTGCGAGCCGGTCGAGGTCCGGGGCGTAGGACATGAAGCGGGGGACGATACGGCCGACGAAGTACGGCAGGTTGGCCATCGTCTGCTCGGCGCGCGCGGCGGCCTGCGGCGGGAGCTTCATCTCGGGTTGCGGCGCGGTGGTGCCGCCGTCCTTCTTCAGGCCCGCGGCGAACACGGTCATCGCCGGCATGAGCCCCTGGGTACGGAACGTCTCCTCGACGCGTGCGACGAGCGCGCGGTGTTCGGGGGCGTCCGGCAGGACCTCCACCACCGGAGGCTCGTGTGCCACGACGCGGGTGAGGCGTTCGGGGCGGGTGGTGAGCAGGTGCAGGGCGGTGATCGCGCCGGAGCTGATGCCGAGCACCCGGGCGGGCTCGCCGGGCGACAGCAGCTCCAGCATCCGGAACGCGTCGTCGGCGTGCTCGGCCACGTGCTGCTCGGCCCCGGGGTCGTCCAGTGTGCTGCGGGACATGCCGCGCGGGTCGTAGGCCGCCACGGTGTACGAGGCGGCCAGGTCGTCGGCGACGCCGTCGAAGGAGGCCGCGCCGCCCGCTCCGCCGGGTATCAGCAGCAGGAGCGGGCCCCGGCCGCGTACTTCGTAGTGCAGGGTCGCGCCGTCGACGCGCAGGCTGCCGGTGGTCGGGCCGTTCATGAGGGGTCTCCTTCTGGGGACGTGGGCCAGTGCTCCAGGGCGGTGTGGAGGGCGTCGAGGACGCGGACCCACGAGTCCCGCGGCGGACGTCCGTGCTGGAACCCGCCGGCGGCTTCCAGGGCGGCGAAGCCGTGGAAGGTGCTGCGCAGCAGGCGGACCGCGTCGGTCAGGTCGGGTTCGGTCAGGCCGTAGCCGCGCAGCATGCCGTAGGTCAGCTCGACCGCGCGCCGCGGGCCGGGCGCGTTCGCGGCCAGTTCCGGGTCGATGTCCAGCGGTGTCTGCGTCGCCGTGTAGCGGCCGGGGTGGCGGCTCGCGTACTCCCGCCAGGCGTCGGCGAACGCGACCAGGGCAGCCCTGCCCGCGAGTCCGGCGGTGGCTTCCGCGATACGGATGGTCTTCTCGTCCGCCGCCAGCAGCGCGATCCGCCCGCGCAGGTCGTCCAGGCCGCGTACGTGCGTGTACAGGCTCGCGTCCTTCACGCCGAGCCGTCGCGCGACCTGCGCCATGGTGACCTGGTCGAATCCGATCTCGTCCGCCAGCTCGGCGCCCGCGCGCGTCACCCGCTCCGCCGTCAGCCCGGCCCGTGCCATGCGCCCACTTCCCGTGTTCCTGGTGAGCCGCCAGGGAGGTGCATGTCCCTAGGGGCCCTAGGTTTTTCCTAGGGCCCCTAGGTTCGCCGGTGGCGGCCGGGAAGGCAAGAGATTTTCTGTGGCGCCGTCAGGTGCCGAAGCGGTCCCACAGCCGGGGGAAGCGTTCCGCCAGTACGCGGTCGTCGTCGAGGTCGAGGTAGGTGCCGAGCGGTTCGCGGGGCTGCGGCGGCAGGCCGAGGTCGGGCATCTCGGCGCCGGTGAGCTGTTCGTACGCCTCGTCCGCCGCGTAGCCGAGCTCCTCCGCGTCGCCGTCCACCTCGTCGTCGAACGCGTCCAGCAGGTCGGCGAGGTGGTCGGGGTCGTGCAGGGCGCCTTCGAAGACCTCCCGGCCCTGGCCGATCAGCCAGCTGCGGAAGCAGTCGAAGGCGTCGTCGCTCGCGCCGCCGAGCAGGATGCAGGCCGCGGCCCACAGGTCCCAGGTGTAGGCGCGGTTGTCCCGGGACTCGAAGTGCCGGGCGAAGTCCACCACCGAGTCGGGGTCGAGGGCCACCAGTCGTTCGACGAGCGCGTCCGCCTGCTCCTCCGGGTCGCCCTCGGCGGCCTCACGGGAACTGTCGATCAGCTGCCAGAACTCCGTCTCGTCCATCACGGGTCCAGCATCGTCGCTGCCGCACGGCGCCGCACGCGGAGTACCCCAGATGCGACGCTGTCGTTATCCGCGCCCTGCCGCACGGAAAAGTGGACACAAGGTGTCGGGTTTCGGCGGGAGGGTCGTGGCATGACAGAAGGAGAACTCACCATGGCCGGGGCAGGCAGCCCGCAGGGACCGCTCACCGGAAAGGTCGCGCTGGTCGCCGGCGCCACCAGGGGCGCGGGCCGGGCGATGGCGGTGGAGCTGGGCCGGGCCGGCGCCACGGTCTACGTCACCGGCCGTACGACCCGGGACCACGTCAGCGAGGTCGGCCGGGCGACCGAGACGATCGAGGAGACCGCGGAGCTGGTGACGGCGGCCGGCGCGGCGTCCCCCGCCGGCAGCGGCGCCGGTATCGCCGTACCGACGGACCATCTGGACCCGGCGGCGGTACGGGCGCTGGTCGGGCGCATCGACCGCGAACAGGGGCGGCTGGACCTCCTCGTCAACGACCTGTGGGGCGGTGACGTGCATGTCGAGTGGGGCAAGAAGATGTGGGAGCACGACCTGGAGAAGGGGCTGCGGGTGCTGCGGCTCGGGGTGGAGAGCCACATCATCACCAGCAGTTGCGCGCTGCCGCTGCTGATCCGCCGGCCCGGCGGGCTGGTGGTGGAGGTGACGGACGGTACGGAGGAGTTCAACCGCCGCTACCGTGAGCCGTTCTACTACGACCTGGCCAAGAGCGGGCCGATCCGGATGGCGAAGGGCCTGGCTCAGGAGCTGCCGGAGTACGGGTGTACGGCGGTGTGCCTGACGCCGGGCTGGCTGCGGTCGGAGGCCATGCTGGACACCCACTTCAAGGTCACCGAGGAGAACTGGCGCGCGGGCTGCGAGCAGAACCCGCACTTCGCGATCTCCGAGACACCGGTCTTCGTCGGGCGGGCGCTGGCCGCGCTGGCCGGCGACCCGGACGTGGCCCGGTTCAACGGGCAGACGCTCTCCAGTGGCGGCCTGGCGAAGGAGTACGGCTTCACGGACGTGGACGGGTCGGCGCCGGACGCCTGGCGCTACATCACCGAGGTGGAACAGGAGGGGAAGCCGGCGGACACGACCGGGTACCGGTGAGCGGCACGCGGGTCAGGGCGCGGCCGGCTCCCCGTACAGCGCGTACAGCCGCGCCGCCGCCGCGGCGAACCGTTTCCGTAGCTCCGGCGGTGCCAGCACCTCCGCCTCCGGTCCGAGGCCGAGCAGCTGGCTGAAGGCGACGTCCAGGGACTCGACGGGCAGGGCGACGGTGATCCGCCCCTGTTCGTCGGGTTCGCCCGCCGCCGCGAGCGCCTCCTCGGCACCGGCCCGGTCGGTCACGTGCCGCAGCTGCCGGGCGCCCGCGGGCGTCAGCCGTACGGTCACCTCGTCCCGCAGGATCGAGCGGGCGAACTGGGCGGCGCGTTCCGCCCAGAAGGCGGGCAGGTCGAAGTCGGGGGTGCGGGTGAAGCGGCTGTCGAGGGGGGTGACGGACGTGAAGCGGTCGATGCGGTAGACGCGCGTGTCCGTACCGGCCCGTGCCGCGAGGTACCAGACGCCTGCCTTGAGGACCAGGCCGTACGGCTCCAGCTCCCGCTCCACCTCGGTGTCCGTGCGGCGGTAGCGCGCGGTGATCCGCCGGTCGTCCCAGACCGCGTCCGCGACGGCGGGCAGCAGGTCCGGGGTGGCCGGTTCGCGGTACCAGGCGGGCGCGTCGAGGTGGAAGCGCTGGGCGGCACCGTCCGCGGCGTCCCGCAGCTCGGGCAGCAGGGCCGCGGAGACTTTCAAGCGCGCGGCGGACGCGGCGTCGGCGAGCCCCATGTCGCGCAGTGCGGCGGGCACGCCGGACAGGAAGAGGGCTTCCGCCTCGCTGCGGCCGAGCCCGGTCAGCCGGGTCCGGTAGCCGCCGATGAGACGGTAGCCGCCGGCTCGCCCGCGGTCCGCGTAGACGGGCACGCCGGCCTCGGAGAGGGAGAGCACGTCGCGGGCGACGGTACGTTCCGACACCTCCAGCTCCCGTGCCAGTTCGGCGGCCGTCATCGACGGGCGGGACTGGAGGAGCAGCACCATTCTGATCAGCCGGGCAGCGCGCATGGGTGCATCATGCCGCGCGGAGGTGCGGCCCGGCGCACGTCGGTTGTTCCTGTGCGCGAGGAAGATCCCGTGCGGAGACCCCGGGCGCGGTGTGGTGGTCTCCGCACGGGAGCGGGGGGCGCCGGCCGGAGCCGGCGCGGGGGGCGGACGCGGCGGACGGACCGCCCGCCGCGCCTCAAGGGCCTTACAGCCCGTACCGCTCCTTGGCCTCCTTGACCGTCTCCGCCTTCACGTCGCCGCGGCGGGCCAGCGCGGCCAGCGCCTGCACGACGACCGACTGGGCGTCGACGCCGAAGTGGCGGCGGGCCGCCTCGCGGGTGTCGGAGAGGCCGAAGCCGTCGGTGCCGACGGAGGTCCAGTCCTGCTCGACCCACGGGGCGATCTGGTCGGGCACGGCCCGCATCCAGTCGCTGACCGCGACGACCGGACCGGGGGCACCGGCCAGCGCACGGGTCACGTACGGGACACGGTCCTCGCCCTCCAGGCGCGCGGCGTCGCACTCCAGCGCGTCGCGGCGCAGCTCCGTCCAGGACGGCGCGGACCAGATGTCGGCCGCCACGCCCCAGTCGCGGGCCAGGATCTCCTGGGCCTCCAGGATCCAGTGGATGGCGGTGCCGGAGGCCAGCAGCTGGAGGCGCGGCGCGTCGGCGGCGGCGGGCCCGGCCTCCTTGAAGCGGTAGAGGCCCTTGAGGATGCCTTCCTCGACGCCCTCCGGCATGGCGGGCTGCACCTTGGTCTCGTTGTAGACCGTCAGGTAGTAGAAGACGTCCTCGGCGTCCGGGCCGTACATCCGGCGCAGGCCCTCCTTGACGATCACCGCGACCTCGTACGCGAACGCCGGGTCGTAGGAGAGCGCCGCCGGGTTGGTGGAGGCGATCAGGTGCGAGTGGCCGTCCGCGTGCTGGAGGCCCTCGCCGGTCATCGTCGTACGGCCGGCCGTGGCGCCGATGACGAAGCCGCGGCCCAGCTGGTCGGCGAGCGCCCAGAACTGGTCGGCGGTGCGCTGCCAGCCGAACATCGAGTAGAAGATGTAGAACGGGATCATCGGCTCGCCGTGGGTGGCGTACGAGGTCGCCGCCGCGGTGAAGTCGGCCAGCGAACCGGCCTCCGTGATGCCCTCGTTGAGGATCTGGCCGTCCTTGGCTTCCTTGTAGTACAGGAGCTGGTCGCGGTCGACCGGGTCGTAGGTCTGGCCGACGGGGGAGTAGAGCCCGGCGGACGGGAACAGCGACTCCATGCCGAAGGTACGGGCCTCGTCGGGCACGACCGGCACCCAGCGCTTGCCGGTCTCCTTGTCCCGCATCAGGTCCTTGACCAGGCGGACGAACGCCATGGTGGTGGCGATCTCCTGCGAGCCCGAGCCCTTCTTCAGGGCGTCGAACGCCTTGTCGGCGGGCATCGGCAGCGGCTTGGCGACGACCTTGCGGGCCGGGGCCGGACCGCCGAGGGCGGCGCGCCGCTGACGCAGGTACTCCATCTCCGGGGAGTTCTCGTCCGGGCGGGCGTAGGGCACCACGTCCGCGTCCAGGGCGCTGTCCGGGATGGGCAGCTCCAGGAGGTCGCGCATGGCGCGGAACTGCTCGCCGGTGAGCTTCTTCATCTGGTGGTTGGCGTTACGGGACTCGAAGCCCTCGCCGAGGGTGTAGCCCTTGACGGTCTGCGCCAGGATGACGGTGGGCGCGCCCTTGTGCTCGACGGCGGCCTTGTACGCGGCGTAGACCTTGCGCGGCTCGTGGCCGGCGCGGGAGGTCTGGAACAGCTCCAGCAGCTTGGCGTCGGACAGGCCCTGGGCGATACGGCCCAGCGACGGGTCCGAGCCGAAGAAGTGCTCGCGCAGGTAGGCGGCGTCGCGGGTGGCGTACGTCTGGAACTGCGCGTCCGGGGTCTCGCGCAGACGGCGCAGCAGGGCCCCGTCGGTGTCCAGGGCGAAGACCTCGTCCCAGGCCCGGCCCCACAGGGACTTGATGACGTTCCAGCCCGCGGCGCGGAACTGGGCCTCCAGCTCCTGCACGATCTTGTAGTTGGGGCGGACCGGGCCGTCCAGGCGCTGGAGGTTGCAGTTGATGACGAAGGTCAGGTTGTCCAGGCCCTCGCGGCCGGCCAGCGCCAGGGCGGCGGTCGACTCGGGCTCGTCCATCTCGCCGTCACCGAGGAACGCCCACACGTGGGAGTTCGAGGTGTCCTTGATGCCGCGGTGCTCCAGGTAGCGGTTGAAGCGCGCCTGGTAGATCGCGGAGAGCGGGCCCAGGCCCATGGAGACGGTGGGGAACTCCCACAGCCAGGGCAGGCGCCGCGGGTGCGGGTACGAGGGCAGGCCGTCACCGGCCGCCTCCTGGCGGAAGCGGTCGAGCTGGTCCTCGGTGAGGCGGCCTTCGAGGAAGGCGCGGGCGTAGATGCCGGGGGAGGCGTGGCCCTGGATGTAGAGCTGGTCGCCGCTGCCCCCCGAGGAGGGGTCTTCCTTGCCGCGGAAGAAGTGCTGGAAGCCGGTCTCGTAGAGCCAGGCCGCCGAGGCGAAGGTGGCGATGTGGCCGCCGAGGCCGAGGCGGGAGCCGCGGGTGACCATGGCGGCCGCGTTCCAGCGGTTCCAGGCCGTGATCCGGGCCTCCATCGCCTCGTCACCCGGGAACTCGGGCTCGGCGGCGGTCGGGATGGTGTTGACGTAGTCGGTTTCGAGCGGCGCGAGACCGGGGGCACCGGTGTGCTCCACGGCACGGCGCATCAGGTAGGCGGCGCGGTGCGGGCCGGCCGCCTTCGTGACGGCGTCCAGGGACTCGCGCCACTCGGCCGTCTCCTCCGGGTCGCGGTCCGGGACCTGGTCGAGCTGGCTGTACGGCATGCGTACGGGATCGGGCATGGGTGGCCCCTTTCCGGACGGAGGAGGGAGGTGCGATGAGTGCTTGGCAGGCAGGGGTGTCGCGCCCCACCGATGACGATACGCCTCTGATCGATGATCGATCAACGCAAGTTGAAGGAAAAACCGCAGGTCGGCACGGGGTGCCAGCCTTTTGGGCACGGGGTGCCAGGTCGCCTGCGGCTCCGAATCGAAGGGGGGAGGGGGCCTGACCTGCGCGTCAGACCCTGGGCGCGCAGCTGAGCACATGCGTCTTCAGCAGCTCGCCGATCCTCGGATCGCGCCGCCGGAACGCGTCCACGATCTCCTGGTGGTCCCGCGCGTGCGAGCGCGGCTCCGGGCTGAACCAGCGGATCGACAGCGTGGTCCACACCTCGACGCCCAGCGACTCCCAGGTGTGCAGCAGGACGGCGTTACGGGCGGCCCGCACGATCTCCCGGTGGAAGGCCACCGTGTGCCGCACCTGCGCCTCCCCGTCGCCGTGCCGGTCCGCCTCGCACAGCGCCGCCACCTCCCGGTCCAGCGCCGCGGTGTCCTCGGCCAGCCGCCCGGCGGCCAGCTCCGCGGCCACCTGCTCCAGGCCCGCCCGGACCGGGTAGCTCTCCTTGAGGTCGTCGGCGGTCAGATTCCGTACCCGTACGCCCTTGTTCGGAGCCGATTCGATCAGCTGGAGCGACTCCAGCTCGCGCAGCGCCTCCCGTACGGGCGTCTGGCTGACCTCCAGCTCGACCGCGATCCGCCGTTCCACGATCCGCTCGCCGGGCTGCCAGCGGCCGCTGACGATCCCTTCGAGGATGTGCTCGCGGATCTGCTCGCGGAGCGAATGGACGACGGGCGGGGTCATGACGTGCTCCTTCAGAGCGTGCGGCAGACGGGCGGCCGGGAACCCGCACCATGAGGCGGTACGGGAGACCACCGCAGGACGGCCATTATCCGTGCAACGAAAACGGGTCGGCCCCGGCTCGTACGAACTTGTACGAACCGGGGCCGACCCTGCACACCTGCGCGGTGGCTACCGTGCTCAGAGACCGATCTCGGTCTCGAACTCGCCGGCCTCCAGGATCTGCTTGACCGTCGTCAGGTAACGGGCCGCGTCGGCACCGTCCACCAGGCGGTGGTCGTAGGAGAGCGCCAGGTAGGTCATGTGGCGCACGGCGATGGTCTCGCCCAGCTCCGGGTGGTCGACGACCACCGGGCGCTTGACGGTGGCACCGATGCCCAGGATGCCGACCTGGTTCGGCGGCACGATGACCGTGTCGAACAGCGCACCGCGCGAGCCGGTGTTGCTGATCGTGAAGGTCGCGCCCGACATGTCGTCCGGGCTGATCTTGTTGGTGCGGACCTTGCCGGCCAGCTCCGCGGTCTTGCGGGCGATGCCGGCGATGTTCAGGTCGCCCGCACCCTTGATGACCGGGGTCATCAGGCCCTTCTCCGCGTCCACCGCGATACCGACGTTCTCGGTGTCGAAGTAGGTGATCGTGCCCTCGTCCTCGTTGATCCGGGCGTTGACGACCGGGTGGGCCTTCAGCGCCTGGACAGCGGCCTTGACGAAGAACGGCATCGGGGAGAGCTTGACGCCCTCACGCTGCGCGAAGGCGTCCTTGGCCTTGTTGCGCATCCGCATGATCTTGGTGATGTCCACCTCGACCACGGAGGTCAGCTGCGCCTGGCCGTGCAGGGCCTTCATCATGTTGTCGCCGATGACCTTGCGCATCCGCGGCATCTTGACGGTCTGGCCACGCAGCGGCGACGCCTCGATGGCCGGACCCGTCGACTTGGCAGCGGCGGCAGCGGCCGGAGCGGCCTGCTTGGCGGCCTCGGCGGCGGCGATGACGTCCTGCTTGCGGATCCGGCCACCGACACCGGTGCCCTTGACCGAGCCCAGGTCCACGCCGTTCTCCTGGGCCAGCTTGCGGACCAGGGGAGTGACGTACGCGGCGTCCGCCTCACCCGCGGCCGGAGCCGGGGTGACGGGGGCGGCGGCCGGAGCCGGCGCGGGGGCCGGAGCGGCGGGGGCCGGGTCCGGGGCGGGGGTGGTCACGGCCTGCGGAGCCGGAGCCGAGGGGGCCTGCGGAGCCGGAGCGGGGGCCTCCTGCTGGGGAGCCTCCTGCTTCGGGGCCTCCTGGGCGGGGGCCGGAGCCGGGGCGGCGGGGGCCTCGGCCTGGGCCGGGGCAGCGCCCTTCTGGCCGATGACGGCGAGCTTGGCGCCGACCTCGGCGGTCTCGTCCTCGCCCACCAGGATCTCCAGCAGAGTGCCGGCGGTGGGGGCGGGGATCTCGGTGTCGACCTTGTCGGTGGAGACCTCGAGCAGCGGCTCGTCCTCGGCCACCTCCTCGCCGACCTCCTTGAGCCAGCGGGTGACGGTGCCCTCGGTCACGCTCTCGCCGAGCGCGGGGAGGACGACGTCCGTGCCCTGGGCGCCGCCGGCCGGGGCCGCGGGGGCCTCCTGCTGGGGGGCTTCCTGGGCGGGGGCCTCCTGGGCCGGAGCCGCCGCGGGCTCGGGCTGGGCGGCCGGGGCCTCGGCGGGCGCCTCGGCCTGGGCCGGGGCGGACTCGGCCGCGGGCGCGCCGCTGCCGTCGTCGATGATGGCCAGCTCGGCGCCGACCTCGACGGTCTCGTCCTCGGCCACCTTGATGGAGGCCAGCACGCCGGCGGCGGGGGCGGGGATCTCGGTGTCGACCTTGTCGGTCGACACCTCCAGCAGGGGCTCGTCGGCCTCTACGCGCTCACCCTCGGCCTTCAGCCAGCGGGTGACGGTGCCCTCGGTGACGCTCTCGCCGAGCGCCGGAAGGGTTACGGAAACCGCCATGGTTTCTCTTGCTCCTTACAGAAAAGTGCGGATGTGGTCGCGCCCGGACCGGGATCAGTCGTGGGAGTGCAGAGGCTTGCCGGCCAGGGCCAGGTGGGCCTCGCCGAGCGCCTCGTTCTGCGTCGGGTGCGCGTGGATGAGCTGCGCAACCTCGGCCGGCAGGGCCTCCCAGTTGTAGACCAGCTGGGCCTCGCCGACCTGCTCGCCCATACGGTCACCGACCATGTGGACGCCGACCACGGCACCGTCCTTGACCTGGACGAGCTTGATCTCGCCCGCGGTCTTGAGGATCTTGCTCTTGCCGTTGCCCGCGAGGTTGTACTTCAGGGCGACGACCTTGTCGGCACCGTACAGCTCCTTGGCCTTCGCCTCGGTGATCCCCACCGAAGCGACCTCGGGGTGGCAGTACGTCACGCGCGGCACGCCGTCGTAGTCGATCGGCACGGTCTTCAGGCCGGCCAGCCGCTCCGCCACCAGGATGCCCTCGGCGAAGCCGACGTGCGCGAGCTGGAGGGTCGGGACGAGGTCACCGACGGCCGAGATCGTCGGCACGTTGGTCTGCATGTACTCGTCGACCAGGACGTAGCCGCGGTCCATGGCGACCCCGGCCTCCTCGTAGCCCAGGCCCTGGGAGACCGGGCCGCGGCCGATGGCGACCAGCAGCACCTCGGCCTCGAAGGTCTTGCCGTCGGCCAGCGTGACCTTGACGCCGTCCTGGGTGTACTCGGCCTTGTCGAAGAAGGTGCCCAGGTTGAACTTGATGCCGCGCTTGCGGAAGGCCCGCTCCAGCAGCTTGGAGCTGTTCTCGTCCTCGACCGGGACGAGGTGCTTGAGGCCCTCGACGATGGTCACGTCGGTGCCGAAGGACTTCCACGCCGAGGCGAACTCGACGCCGATGACGCCGCCGCCCAGCACGATCGCCGACTTCGGCACGCGGTCCAGCTTCAGCGCGTGGTCCGAGGAGATGATGCGGTCGCCGTCGATGTTCAGGCCCGGCAGGGACTTCGGCACGGAGCCGGTCGCCAGCAGGACGTGGCGGCCCTGGACGCGCTGCCCGTTCACGTCGACGGAGGTGGGGGAGGACAGCCGGCCCTCACCCTCGATGTAGGTCACCTTGCGGGAGGCGACCAGGCCCTGCAGCCCCTTGTACAGGCCCGAGATGACCTCGTCCTTGTACTTGTGGACGCCCTCGATGTCGATGCCGTCGAAGGTGGCCTTGACACCGAACTGCGCGGCTTCGCGGGCCTGGTCCGCGATCTCGCCGGCGTGCAGCAGGGCCTTGGTGGGGATGCAGCCGTTGTGCAGGCAGGTGCCGCCGAGCTTGTTCTTCTCGATCAGGGCGACGTCCAGGCCCAGCTGCGCCCCGCGCAGGGCAGCGGCGTAACCGCCGCTACCGCCTCCGAGGATCACTAGGTCGAAAACGGTGCTGGCGTCGTTCGCCACGTCACGTCCTCCATGCATGGGTACGCCGGAGCCGGTCGTCGGTGACCGGGCGGCGGCTGTTGATCGGCCGCTTCTTGGATCGGCCCTGGGTAAGGGGGGCCCTGTCCTGCCAAGAACCCATCTTCGCACTTGTTGAACGCGACCGGGACGGCGGGCCGGGCTGTGGGACGGCACGATGGCCGTTCCTGGGGGTTGCGCGTGCGGTTACTCAGGCGTACGGGTGTACGGATTTCGTCGAGGGCGAACACGCGCGTACGGCCCCGGAGCACCGGGGCCGGAACACGCGCGTACGGCCCCGGACGCGGGGCCCGGAGCCGTACCGACAAAAGTGGAG
Source organism: Streptomyces sp. NPDC052496 (assembly GCF_040679095.1). Classification (NCBI taxonomy): domain Bacteria; kingdom Bacillati; phylum Actinomycetota; class Actinomycetes; order Kitasatosporales; family Streptomycetaceae; genus Streptomyces; species Streptomyces sp. NPDC052496. The sequence goes on along the minus strand of NZ_JBFAUH010000049.1, from coordinate 17,835 downwards.
CAACCGCGACAGGGTCAGCCGAGGTCGCCGTCCGCGGTGCGCTCGGCCAGCCGCACCAGGGTGCGGACCGCGGAGCCCGTACCACCCTTGGGGGTGTAGCCGTACGGGGCGCTCTCGTGGAAGGCCGGGCCGGCGATGTCCAGGTGCGCCCAGGTGATGCCCTCGCCCACGAACTCCTGGAGGAAGACGCCGGCCAGCAGGCCGCCGCCGGCCCGCTCGCCGATGTTCTTCAGGTCGGCGACCGGGGAGTCCATGGTCCGGCGCAGCTCGGACGGCATCGGCATCGGCCAGGACGGCTCGCCGGCCTCCTCCGCGATCTCGTGCAGGCTTGCCCGGAAGGCGTCGTCGTTGGCCATGATCCCGAAGGTGCGGTTGCCCAGCGCCAGCACCATCGCGCCGGTCAGCGTCGCGACGTCCACGATCGCGTCGGGCTGCTCCTCCGAGGCGCGGGTCAGCGCGTCGGCCAGCACCAGGCGGCCCTCGGCGTCGGTGTTCAGCACCTCGACGGTCTTGCCGCTGTACATGGTCAGCACGTCGCCGGGGCGCATCGCGTTGCCCGACGGCATGTTCTCGGCGAGCGCCAGCCAGCCGGTGACGTTGACCCGCAGGCCCAGCCGGGCGGCGGCCACGACCGCGGCGAACACCGCGGCGGCGCCGCTCATGTCGCACTTCATGGTCTCGTTGTAGCCGGCCGGCTTCAGGGAGATGCCGCCCGAGTCGTAGGTGATGCCCTTGCCGACCAGCGCCAGGGTCTTTTCGGCCTTCGGGTGGGTGTGGGCGATCCGCACCAGGCGCGGCGGGTTGGCCGAGCCCTGGCCGACGCCCATCAGGCCGCCGTAGCCGCCCTTGGTCAGGGCCTTCTCGTCCAGCACCTCGGCCTTGAGGCCGAACTCCTTCGCGGCGGCCTGGGCCTGCGCGGCGAAGGACTTCGGGGTGAGGTCGTTGGAGGGGGTGTTGATCAGGTCGCGGGCGCGGTTGACCTCGGCGGCCAGCGTCTCGGCGCGCTCGGCGGCGGCCTTGAAGGCCTTGTCGCGCGGCTTGCCGCCGAGGATCGCGATCTCGGCCAGCGGGGCCTTGGTGTTGCCCTCGGCCTTCTTGGCGCCGCGCGCGGTCTTCGCGTCGCCGTTGCTGCGGTACGCGGTGAAGGCGTACGCGCCGAGCAGCGCGCCCTCGGCGACCGCCGCCGCGTGACCGGGCTCCGAGGCGGGCAGCGCGAAACCGGCCTTCTTGGTGCCCGACAGGGCGCGGGCCGCGGAGCCGGCGGCGCGGCGCAGCACCTCGGGGTCGTACTCCTCGTCCCCGGCCGGGGCGTCGCCCAGGCCGACCGCCAGCACGACCGCCGACTTCAGGCCGGTGGCCGGCAGCTTGGTGACCTCGCCCTCGGCACCGCTGGCGCCGAGGGTCTCCAGTACGCCGGCGAGCTTGCCGTCGAACGCCTTGTCCACGGCTTCGGCGCCGGGGGCCAGTACGACGCCCTTGGCGCCCTTGGCCACGCCGACGACAACGGTGTCCGCACGCAACGTCGCGGCGGAGGATGTGCTGAGGGTCAGTGCAGTCACGGTGATGAGAATCCTGTTCCGTCCGGGTGTCCGTTTCGCGCCGAGGGCGCTGCTGCGGCCGAGCCTACGCTCGGGTGCGCCGCTCGTGACCGGTTGCTGCCGGATCGGCCTGCCCTGTCACATCTTCACCACCTGCCTCACGGGCCCCAACGGCGCCTGGGCTCGGGGGAGTTACCGGTTCCGGGTGGGGGTGGGTCGACCCGTACGCCGGGGGCCTGTGTCCATACGTCTGCGCCGAATGAGACGTGCGTCACAGTAGTGACGACTGGGGGATGGACGGCCGCGAACCTTCGCATGATGTGCACGAGCCTGCCCGGTACCGCTTCCGGAAGCAGGGGGACTTCCGGGGGGAAGGGACTGCGTCCATGGGGAGCAAGGGCACGCCGGTCAGGCCGGCCAGGGTGGTGACCGCACTCGCCGCCGCATGCGTCACGGCGCTGCCGCTGGTGGTGAGTGCCCCCGCCGCGCAGGCCGCGCCGCCTCCGGCGGCGGACCTCGCGCCGCGTATCGACCTGCGGGTCCTGGTCGTGAGCGACGGGGGCGAGTCCACCGACGCGATCACCGCCGAACTGCGCAGCCAGGGCGTCCCGTACACCACCGTCGACCTGACGAGCCCCGGCCGCCCGGTGATCGACGCGGCGTTCCTCGGCGACACCGTGGACGGCCGGCCGCGTGCCAGGTTCCAGGGCGTCGTCCTGCCGAACGACAACCCCTTCGGCAGCGCCGCCTCCGCCGAGCTGGCGGCTCTGAAGGCGTACGAGACCACGTACAAGATCCCCCAGGTGGACGCGTACACCTACGCGCGGCCCGACGTCGGCCTGCGCACCCCCGACGACGGCGGCTACGCCGGGGTCCTGGACGGCTTCGCCACCCGTACCACCGCCGCGGGCAAGGCGGGCCCCTTCGGCTACCTCAAGGGCGCGGTTCCCTTCGAGGACGCCGACCCGCAGGCCTCCGAGAGCTACGGCTACATCGCGCAGCCGCTGGCCGACCCGCCCGCCGGTGCCACGTTCACCTCGTACCTGGACGCGGCGGTGCCGGGCGGCTCCGCGCGCGGCTCGCTGATCGGCGAGTACGCCCGCGACGGCCGCCGCGAACTGGTCGTCACCTTCGCGCAGAACCGTTTCCAGCAGCAGTTCCGGCTGCTCGCGCGCGGCATCGTGGACTGGCTGACGCAAGGCGTCCACCTGGGTCGGAGCCGCAACTACTTCTCCGTCCAGGTCGACGACATCTTCGCCCCGGACGCCCGCTGGGACGTCGGGAACAACTGCACCCCCGGGGACTTCGACTGCCCGCCGGGCGTGCCGGAGACGCAGCAGATCCGGATGACCGCGGCGGACGCCGCGTACGCCGCCCAGTGGCAGCGCGCCAGCGGCTACCGGCTCGACATGGTCTACAACGCGGGTTCCGGCGAGGAGTGGAAGGCGGAGCACGGCGGGGTGGACGCCATGGCCGACCGGCTGCTCGCCGACAAGGCCGAGTACCGCTGGGTCAACCACACCTGGACCCACCCGTTCCTCGGCTGCGTCCAGGACACCTCGGTCGTGCCCTGGCGCTGCGCCAAGGACCTGTTCGGCCGCACCCGGTGGACCAGCGGCAGCGAGATCACCGCGGAGATCGGGAAGAACCACGCCTGGGGCGTGGCCAAGGGCCTGGACGTGGACCCCGCGGAGCTGGTCACCGGCGAGCACTCCGGCCTCAAGACGCTGCCGCAGCAGCCGCAGGACAACCCCGACCTGGCGCCCGCGCTGGCCGCCACCGGCGTCACGTGGCTGGCGAGCGACAACTCACGGGAGTCCGCGCAGCGCCCGGTCGGTACGGCGCTGACCGTGCCGCGCTACCCGATGAACGTGTACTACAACGTGGGCAAGGCGGCCGAAGAGGTCGACGAGTACAACTGGATCTACACCAGCAAGGCCGACGGCGGCAGCGGGATCTGCGAGACCGACCCCCACTCGACCTGTCTGCCCGCGCCGCTGCCCACCTCCACGGGCTACGCCTCGTACATCGTCCCGCAGGAGGCGCGGACCGCCCTCGGGCATGCTCTGGCCAACGATCCGCGGCCGCACTACCTCCACCAGTCCAACCTCGCCGAGGACCGGATCGCCTACCCGGTTCTGGACAAAGTTCTGGCCGACTATCGCGGCTTCTTCGAGGACAGCACCCCGGTCGTCAACCAGCGCCACCGCGACATCGGACGCGAGATGCAGCAGCGTGCGGCCTGGCAGCGGGCCCTGGACGCGGGCTCGGTGACGGCGTACAGAATTGGCGACACTGTCACCGTCACGTCGCCGGCCGGGGTGGCCGCTGCGGCTACGATGCCCGACGGAACCAGAACGCAACGTGCCGACGGGACCGTGGAATTCGGCGAGAGGTATGCCGGACGGGTATCGGAGTGGGCCACAGCGCAGTCGCCCGGAGCGGCCATCACGCTCAAGCTCCCGACGACGGCCTGACGCGTTCCCGGCACCGCCCGGCCCGCGCACCCGGCCGGGCGCGCCGGGACCGGGCGGCCGGCGTCCGCCCCGTCCCGCCGCCACCGCAGCCGCTGTACCGCACCGACCCCTGCCCGCCACCGCACCCGACGGCGCGCGGCGGCCCCGCCCGTCCCGCCGCAGCTGTGCACCGCCGCACAGCCCGTCGCACGCCCGCTCCTCGCACCACAGATCCCGCACCGATGTACCCGTACGGAACCACCGCGCCCGCACCGACGCACCGGTGCGCCACGGCGCACCCGCACCCGGACACCCGGACGGACGCGCAGGTACGGACGCGTCCGCACCGGTGTCCCGCGGCTGTGCCCGCACCGGCGCCGGCGCACCGCACCCCGCCCCCGCGCACGTCCCCGCAGCACCACCCGTCCCCGCACGTCCCCGCAGTTCCGTCCGCGCACGCCGCACCAGGCCGGCACGGCCGCCGGCCGCGCCCGCGCGACGCGCCCGCACGGTGCCCGCAGCACCCGCGCCCGCGCCTTCCGTACCGCATCACCCAGCACTCATCCCGGGGGGATTCGCCATGAACGCAACCCTGTACGAGGTCGGCAGCCGAAGTCCGCGGCCCGCCGGCGGGCCGCAGCCCGGCCGGCACGTCACCATGCTCACCGAGGGCACCTACCCGCACGTCCACGGCGGTGTCTCCACCTGGTGCGACCAGCTCGTACGCGGGATGCCCGAGGTCCGCTTCAACGTCGTCGCGCTCACCGGCAGCGGCCGTGAGCCGGTGACCTGGGACCTGCCCGACAACGTCTACGCGCGCTCCTCGGTGCCCATGTGGGGCCCGCCGCCGGGCCGCCGCACCGCCGGGCTCCTGCGGGGACGCGAACGGCGCCGCTTCGTCGACACCTACGAGCGCTTCCTGCTGTCCATGCTGGACCCGCAGTCCTGCACCGACTTCGGCACCGAGCTGTACGCGCTGGCCGCGCTCGCCCGCGAGGGACGGCTGAGCGCCGCGCTGCGCACCGAGTCCGCGCTGCGCTCCCTGATGTGGATCTGGACCCTGCCGCACGTCGCCACGCGCGCTGCCGAGCCCACCGTGCACGACGCGCTGACCGCCACCGACCTGCTGGAACACGCACTGCGCCCGCTGTCCGTACGCATCCCGGAGGACAGCGTCGCGCACGCGGTCAGCAACGGGCTGGCCTGCCTGCCCGCGCTCGCCGCCAAGAAGTTCGACGGCGTACCGTTCCTGCTCACCGAGCACGGCATCTACCTGCGCGAGCGCTACCTCGGCTACCGCCGCGACGCCCAGCGCTGGCCCGTCAAGGCGCTGATGCTCGGCTTCTACCGGCAGCTCACGGTCGAGAGCTACCGGGCCGCCGACCTCGTCACACCGTGCAACAAGTACAACAAGCGCTGGGAGGAGCGCGGCGGCACCCCGCCCGAGAAGATCCGCACCGTCTACAACGGCGTCGACGTCCAGCTCTTCCCGCACGCCGAACAGGAGCCGGACGAGCCGACGCTGAGCTGGGCCGGGCGGATCGACCCGATCAAGGACCTGGAGACCCTCATCCGGGCCTACGCGCTGTGCCGCGCCGAGGTCCCCGACCTGCGGCTGCGGCTGTTCGGCGGCGTACCGGCCGGCGGCGAGGCGTACCGGACCCGCTGCGAGAAGCTGGCCGCCTCGCTCGGCGTGACCGACGGGCTCAGCTGGGAGGGACGCATCGACGACGTGGCCCGCGCCTACGCCGCCGGCAGCATCGTGATGCTCTCCAGCATCTCCGAAGGCTTCCCGTTCAGCCTCATAGAGGCCATGTCGTGCGGCCGTTCGACCGTCTCGACCGACGTCGGCGGGGTGCGCGAGGCGGTCGGTGACACCGGGCTCGTCGTCCCGCCCCGCGAACCGGAAGCGATGGCCGAGGCCACCCTCGAACTGCTCAAGGGCGGCTGGGAGAAGCGCGCCGAACTCGGCAGCCGGGCCCGGCAGCGGGTCATCGACCAGTTCACCCTGCGCCGCTCGGTCGACGGCTTCCGCACCATCTACCGCGAACTCGACGGCGCCGGCCCGCAGACCGCCGAGCAGCCGCAGGACGAGTGGACCCTCCAGCTGCGCGGGCCGTGGAACACCCCGCTCGCCGCCGACGGGGCCGGCTGGTGAGCGGATCCCTGTGGCTGGTACCGGGGGAAGGGGGCACGGAGCGCACGGACGACCTGCCGGACGTACCGCGGCCCCGGCGCCCGCACTGGGCCGCACCCGACCCGGTCGACGAACTCGCCGCGCGCATGGGCGACCTGATCGCCGCCGCCGTCCACCCCGACGAGATCGCCGCCATCATCGAGTCCGACGGCATGAGCGACGACCAGATCAAGCTCACCTACGGGCGCGAGAACTCCTTCGCCCTCGCCGAGGAGCTGTACGAGCGGGTGCCGCGCCGCTACCCCGAACCGGACCGCGCGCTCACCGACCCCTGGCGGGTCAGCCTGCTCGGCTGCCTGCTGCGCGCCCTGGTCTTCGCCCTGCCCGGACTCGCCTACGTCGTCGGCTCGCACCTGCTGTCCGGCCCGCCGGACGCCCGCGGACTGCCCGCGGGCACGATGCCGCTGCTCGCCGGCGCCCTGGCCGGCTGGGTCTGGAACCAGGCCCTGGCCCACCGCGCCTACTCCTGGCTCGGCCTCGGCGAACGGCGGGCCGCCGCCCGGGCCCTCGCCGTCGGCGCGCCGCTCGGCGCGCTGGCCGGCGCGGCGGTCGCCTGGACCGTGGGCGTGGCCGACGCGGACGCGCCCGGTGCGGTGGCCTTCGCCGCGGGCCAGGCGGCCTACCTGGGCGCGGCCACCACCCTCCTCGTCTTCGGGCGGGAACGGTGGCTGCTGTGCGCGCTGGCCCCGGTCGCGCTCGGCGCCGTACTGATGGCGGTGTACGTACCGCCGGACGCCGTACGGGCCGCCCTGCTCGTCCTGTCGCTCGCCGCGGCCGTCGCGCTGGCCGCCGTCACCGTCCTGCACTGCCGCCGCGAGCCCCGGCAGGACGGGCCCGCGCCGCGCGCCGTGGCCTCCGTGCCGTACGGGATCTTCGGCCTGGCCATCGGCGTGCTGGTGCTGCTCACGGCGCTCGGCGACGTCCTGCGGTACGGGGCCCACGCCGAGGTCGCGGCACCCGCCGCGGTGGCCCTCACACTCAGCATGGGCCCGGCCGAATGGCTGCTGTACCGCTACCGCAGCCGGGCCCTCGCCGGGCTGCGCACCAGCACCACCCCCGCTGGGTTCCGGCGCGCCACCTCGGGCGCGCTGGCCCGGTGCCTGGCCTGCTACCTCGCCGTACTCGCCCTGCTCGGCGGCGTCGGCAGCCTGCTGTGGCGGCAGGGGCCGCCGATGGACTGGGCGCACGGCCTGGGGCTGCTGTGCCTGGGCGTCGTGCTGTGGACCGCGCTGCTCCTCCAGGCGTTCGGGGCGGTGCCGGTCGCGGCGGCGGTGTGCGGCCTGGCCGCGGCCGTCCAGACCGCGATGCTGGCGAGCGGTCCGCTGTCCCCGGCCGTCGCCCAGCTGACGGTCTGCGGCGCCGCCGCACTCGTCCTGGCCGCCGTGGGGTCGGTGCTGCTGGGGCGAGTCACGGCGCACCGCTGAGGCCGGTGGCGGCTTCGGGGCCGAGGCCTCTCCCTCCCTCCCCTTGGCCGGTATTGGCCGGTATCCGACGCCGGGTCCGCGTACCGTCACCCACCCTCGTATCCTCAGCATCTCGTCCCATTTCCGACAGGAGCCCCCGAACCATGACCCGGCCGTCCTCGGGGCAGCCCCGTCCGCCCTCCCGCCAGTTGCTGGTACCGCTCTACGAGCACCCGGCCGAACGCCCCGACGCCTGGCGGCGGTTGGTCGCGGCGGCACCTGACCTGTACGGCGTGGTGCTCAACCCGGCCAACGGCCCGGGCACCGCCCCCGATCCGCACTTCGCCGAGGTCGCCGGCCGGCTGCGGGCCGCGGGCGTACGGCTCCTGGGGTACGCCGACACCGCTTACGGCCGTCGCCCGCACGCGGCCGTCGTGCAGGACCTGTTGCGGCACCGCGACTGGTACGGGACCGACGGCGCCTTCTTCGACCAGGCCGCGTCCGAACCCGAACTCCTCATGCACTACAGCCGCCTGACGGTCGCCGCGCGCGCCGCCGGGGCCGCCACCGTCGTCCTCAACCACGGCGTCCACCCGCACCCCCGCTACCTCGACTTCGCGGACCTTCTGGTCACCTTCGAGAACAGCTGGGCCGCGTACGAGACCGCCGAGATCCCGCCGTGGACCGCCCACCACCCGCCCGAACGGTTCTGCCACCTCATCCACGGCCTCCCCGAGACGTGCGCGCAGGCTGCCGCCGAGCTGGTCCGCCGGCGTGGGGCCGCCGTGCACTGCGCCGTCCCCGGCACCGCGCCGCACCCCTGGGACGCACTTCCGCCCTACTTGGAGACCCCCCGATGAACGCCCCGCACCCCCCGCACCACCGCAAGAGACTCCTGCTCCTCCTCGGCGCGCTCCTGCTCGTCACCACCGCCTGCTCACAGAAGCCGTCCGGCCCGCACGACAAGCCGAGCCCCAGCGCGAGCCCCGGCACCGGCAGCCCCAGCAGCCCCGGCACCCCCAGCGGCAAGCCGCGCCCCATCTGGCACCCGAAGCCGGGCGTCGACTGGCAGTGGCAGCTCACCGGAAAGCTCGACCTCTCCGTGGACGCCCCCGTCTACGACATCGACGGCTTCCGCGAAAAGGCGTCCACGGTCGCCGACCTCCACCAGCGCGGCCGCAAGGTCATCTGCTACATCAGCGTCGGCGCCTACGAGGACTTCCGCCCGGACGCACGCCGGTTCCCCAAGGACGTCATCGGCGAGGAGAACGGCTGGGAAGGCGAGAAGTGGCTCGACATCCGCCGCCTGGACGTACTGCGGCCCCTGATGGCCGAGCGCTTCGACATGTGCCGTGACAAGGGCTTCGACGCGGTCGAGCCGGACAACGTCGACGGCTACAAGAACGACACCGGCTTCGACCTGACCGCCGGGGACCAGCTCGCCTTCAACCGCATGATCGCCAAGCTGGCCCACGACCGAGGCCTGTCCGTCGGCCTCAAGAACGACCTCGACCAGATCCCCCAGCTCGTCGACGACTTCGACTTCGCCGTCAACGAACAGTGCGCCCAGTACGACGAGTGCACCAAGATGACCCCCTTCATCAAGGCGGACAAGCCCGTCTTCCACGTCGAATACGAACTCCAGGCCGACAAGTTCTGCCCCACGACACAGCAACTCCACCTCAGCTCCCTCCAGAAGCGACTCCACCTGGACGCTTGGCGGAAGTCCTGCTGAGGGCGGCTGCCTGACGCCGGCCCCCGGAGCCTGATGGGTGGCGACGGGGGCTCTGCTCTGCCCCGCTCACCCCACCGCCAGCACCACCACCGCCACCAGCCCCGTCGTCTCCGCGACGGCGCCGAAGACGTCGCCGGTGATGCCGCCGAAGCGGTAGCGGCAGCGGCGTAGGGTCGCTTCGCCGGTGGCGAGGGCAAGGAGGGCGGCCAAGGCGCTGTGGAGGGCGCCCGGCAGGCCGGTGTGGGTGCCGAGGGCGGTGGCGAGGGCGATGACGGCGGCGGCCGTGGCGGCTGCCGCGGGGAGGGGGACGGTGCCGGCCACGGCGGCGCCCAGGCCGTCGGGGCGGGCCGGGGGGATGCCGGGGCGGGCGGTGAGGGTGAGGGCGCAGCGGGCGGTGACGGCTGCGACGACGGCGGCTGCCGCGCCGTGGGCCCAGCCGCGTTCGTAGAGGTGGGCGAAGGCTGCCACCTGGGCGAGCAGGGTGAAGAGCAGGGTGATCACGCCGAACGGGCCGATGTCGGACTGCTTCATGATGCGCAGCGCGTCCTCGGCGGGCTTGCCGCTGCCCAGGCCGTCGGCGGTGTCGGCGAGGCCGTCCAGGTGGAGGCCGCGGGTGAGGGCGGCGGGGACGGCGGTGGTGGCGACGGCGGCGAGGAGGGGGCCGCTGTCGAGGAGGAGGAGAGCGGTGCCCAGGGCGGCCGAGGCCAGGCCGATCACGAGCCCGGCGACCGGTGCGCACAGCATCCCGCCGCGCGCTGCCGGCCGGTCCCAGCGGCGGAGCCGTACGGGCAGCACGGTCAGTGTGCCGAAGGCGAAGCGCATGGCGTCCCCGAGGGTGGGGGAAGGCGAGGGGCCGGACGGGGCGGCGGCGTCGTTCATCGCGGCAGGCTAACCCGGCTGTCCCGGTCCGTACGGCGCTAAATTGCCCCTATACCCGACAAATGGGGAGTACGTGGCATGGGTCACTGGTGGTTCCGCAACATCATCGAGCCGGGAAAGTTCCCGCTGCTCCTCGCGCTGGTCTCCTTCGTGCTGACCTTCGTCGTGACCCGGGTGATCACCCGGCTGATCCGCGCCGGGAAGGGGCCCTTCCGCAACATCTCGCCGGGCGGCCTGCACATCCACCACGTCGTGCCGGGTGTGGTGCTGATGGTGGTCGGCGGGTTCACCGCGCTGGCCGGTGGGCGGCACGGGTACGGGTCGGGAATAGCGGCGGTGCTGTTCGGGATGGGTGTCGGGCTGGTGCTGGACGAGTTCGCGCTGATCCTGCACCTGGACGACGTGTACTGGAGCGAGCAGGGCACCAAGAGCGTGGAGATCGTGATCGTCACGGCCGCGCTGGTGGCGCTGATCCTGGGCGGCGCGCTGCCGTTCGGGGTGAACGAGCTGGGGCCCGAAGAGTTCCACAACCGCTTCCGGGTGGTGCGGACCGTGGGGATCAACTTCCTGTTCGCGCTGGTGGCGCTCTTCAAGGGCAAGGGCCGGATGGCGGTGATCGGGGTGTTCGTGCCGTTCGTCGCGCTGTTCGGGGCGGTCCGGCTGGCCCGGCCCAACTCGCCGTGGGCGAAACGGTTCTACCGGCGGCGCCCCAAGGCCCGCGCCAAGGCGAAGGTCCGCGCCTTCCGGCACGACCGGCGCTGGAGCGGGCTGCGCCGCCGGGTGAACCATGTGATCGGCGGGACGCCGACCCATTGAGCGGGCCGGCGGGCCCGGGCCGGCGGGCCCGCCGGGTACCGCTACCGCCGGGGCGCGCGCCGGCAGGCCTCGCCGGCCACCACCGCGGGGACGTAGTCCCGCCGCAGTTCGGCGTAGCAGGCGTGGAAGTTCTCCGTGCCGCCCTTGCCTCCGATGCGGCAGGCCCGTTCGGTCACCTCTTCGTCCGCGCCGGGATGCTGCTCCAGCACGTAGTAGTAGCAAGCCTGTGGCGTGGCCTGGGCGGCCGGGGCCATGGCCACGGCGCCGCCGAGGGCGAGGGTGAGACAGCTGAGGGCGGCAGCGAGACGCTTGGGCATCGCGGTTCCTTTCGGGAGGTTCCCCGAGTACGTGACGCAGGGGACGGCAGTCCCCTCGCCCATCAACGCACCGCGGAGGCCCGGCTGCCCTCCTGACGGCCGCCATTCCGGTGACCGGCGACCAGTGGCCGGCGACCGGCCGACAGCTACGCAGCGGCTCTGGCCCGCTGTTCGCCCCGCGGCTTGCGGCGCCGGTGCAGCACCTCCCACACCCCGCACAGTGCCAGGACCGCGACGACCGCGGCGATGTGCTCCCGGCCCGCCAGGTTGTTCTTGATGAACACCACCTCGTAGACCATCGCCAGCACCACCAGCGCACAGGTGAACCACGCCCGGTAGACCCAGCACACGAAGATCCCCAGGCCGACCACGGCCGCCGAGGGGCCGGTGTCGTGCACGAACGCGTCGGTCGGCGGGAGGCCGACGGGATGGTCGGGGCCGAGCCAGATACCGATCCGCGCGTACATCGTCCCGGCGAGCGTGGCCGCGTACGCGATGGCCAGGGTCCGGGCCCGGCCCAGACAGATCTCGCAGATGCCGAAGACGAGCAGGAGCTGCGCCAGCGCGCCCCACACCGGCAGGTCCAGCGCGGGCACGAACAGCGACAGCGGTGTCCGCAGCAGCGCGAGCCACAGGTGCTCGTCGGCCTGCACGGAGCCGATGTTCTGGACGAACTGGTAGCCCCAGGACTGGTTCTGGACGAACTGGAAGAGGGAGGTGAGCGCGACGGCGGCGATCGTCAGGGGGACCGCCGACAGCTTTTTCGTGCGGAGCCCGGACCGTACGGTCCGGAACAGCAGGCCCCACTCGGCACGCACGGCGCGGCGCAGGACCGGCTCGCTCATCGCTTGGTCTCCAGGTGTCTGCGGTTGAGCCACTTCGGCAGGCCGGGCGCCTCCAGGAACCCCTCGGCGCGGGCGCTCGCGATGCCGATGCGCAGCAGGTCGGTGCTCTTCTCGAAGAGCATGTACCGGGGCTCCCAGACGGGCCGGTATTTCGCGTTGGCGCGATAGAGCGATTCGATCTGCCACCACCGGGAGAAGAAGCTGAGCAGCGAACGCCACAGGCGCAGCACCGGGCCCGCGCCGAGCCGCGCGCCGCGTTCGAAGACGGAGCGGAACATCGCGAAGTTCAGCGAGACCTGGGTGATCTCCACCTCTTTCGCGCGCTGGACCATCTCCAGCACCATGAACTCCACCAGTCCGTTGTCGGAGTCGCGGTCGCGGCGCATCAGGTCGAGGGACAGGCCCTTCCGGCCCCACGGTACGAAGCTGAGCAGCGCGCGCAGCTCCCCGTCCGCGTCGGTGCATTCGAGCATCACGCAGCGCCCGTCGCCGGGGTCGCCGAGGCGGCCCAGCGCCATCGAGAAGCCGCGCTCGGTCTCGCCGTCGCGCCAGTCGTCGGCCAGCTTCAGCAGCCGGTCCATCTCGGCCTCGGGGATGTCCTCGTGGCGGCGGATGCGGACGGTGTAACCGGCGCGCTTGACGCGGTTGTACGCCTGGCGGACGGTGCGCATCGCGCGCCCCTCCAGCGTGAACTCCTCCGTGTCCACGATCGCCTCGTCACCCAGCTCCAGCGCGTCCAGGCCGTGCCGGGCGTAGATCGTGCCGCCCTCCTCGCTCGCGCCCATCACGGCGGGCGTCCAGCCGTGCGAGCGGGCCTCGGCGAGCCACCGGTCGATGGCGCCGGGCCAGGCCTCCGGGTCGCCGATCGGGTCGGCGGAGGCGAGCGAGACCCCGCCGACCACGCGGTAGGTGACGGCGGCCTTGCCGGTGGGGGACCAGATGACGCTCTTGTCGCGGCGCAGCGCGAAGTAGCCCAGCGAGTCCCGGTCGCCCTGGCGGGCCAGCAGCCCGCGCAGCCGCTCCTCGTCCTCGGCGGTGATCGGGTCGGTGCTGCGTACGGAGCGGAAGGCGGCCCACAGCACGAGCAGCAGCAGGACCGTGCTCATGACGTTGATGACGACGTTGACCCAGTTCGGCGTGGCGATGCCGGGGAAGCGGTCCTCGTCGGCGGCGATGGAGACCAGCCGCATGACGCCGTAGCGCCAGCGGTCCAGGAAGGAGGCGTGGTGGCTGTCGTGCGCGGTGTTGGCGAGGGTGACCAGCAACGCCGCGAGCAGCGAGGTCACCAGCAGGCCGCCGAGCGCGACGGCCGCGGCCAGCTTGGGGTTGGAGCGGTCGCCCTTGGCGTAGAACTCGGTGCGGCCGACGAGCAGCGAGACGACGAACAGCAGTGTCACGGCGAAGGAGAACCAGTTCTGCCCGTGCTGCCGGAACTCCGGCGCCACCACCATCGCGAGCGCGAACAGCGCCAGGAAGAGCCCGGACAGCACCAGGTTCAGTATCCAGGCGGCGCGTTTGCGGTGGCGCATGGTGACGGCGAAGAACAGCGAGAAGACGCCGGACGCGAACCCCGCGGTGAGCAGGTACGGGGTGAAGAACTCGTCGACGTTGTGCCGGCGGATGTCCTGGCCGAACGACACCCACACGGCGCTGAGGACATTGATGAAGGTGACGGCGCGCAGATACCAGACGGCGTACGCGGCGCCGCGTCGTGACCACCGACCGCGGGTGCGGTCCTCATCCGGGCTCAAACGGACTTCTCCCATGAAACTTGATCATATGGGGGCGTCGTCGATGCCCGGATCCGCTGGAATCCGGCCACTTCACAGCGGCGCGGGCCGTCGCCGGCCGGCGCCGCTCAGTCGCGTACGGGCAGGTCTGCCGCCAGGGCCGCGGCCGCCTGCACCAGTGGCATGGCGAGCAGCGATCCCGTCCCCTCACCAGCAGTGACGCCGTGATCGAGCAAAGGGTTGAGCGCGATCCGGTCCAGTGCCTTGGACTGCGCCGGCTCGCCGCTGACCTGCCCGGCCAGCCACCAGTCCGGCGCCCGGAACGCCACCCGCTGCGCCACCAGCGCGCAGGCCGCCGAGACCACCCCGTCCAGGATCACCGGGGTGCGCCGGACCGCGCTCTGCAGCAGGAACCCGGTGATCGCGGCCAGGTCGGCGCCGCCGGCCGTGGCCAGCAGCTCCAGCTGGTCGCCGAGGACCGGCCGGGCCCGGCGCAGCGCGTCGCGGATCGCCGCGCACTTGCGCATCCAGGCCAGGTCGTCGATGCCCGCGCCGCCGCGCCCGGTGACCACCGACGCGTCGGTGCCGCACAGCGCGGCGGTCAGGGCGCTCGCGGCGGTGGTGCCGCCCACACTCAGGTCGCCGAGCGCGATGAGGTCCGTACCGGCGTCCGCCTCCTCGTCGGCGACCGCCATACCCGCCCGAAAGGCCCGCTCGGCCTCCTCGGCCGTCAGCGCGTCCTCGATGTCGATCCGGCCCGAACCGCGCCGTACCCGGTGCCGGGTGACGTCCTCCGGCAGCTCCGCGGGATCGCAGTCCACCGCTATGTCGACGACCCGCACCGGCACCCCGGCCCGGCGCGCCAGGACCGCCGCCGGACTGGACCCGTCCAGCACGTCCTGGACGAGCTTGCGCGTCGTACCGGCCGGACGGCCCGAGACGTCCAGCGACGCCACCCCGTGATCACCCGCGAACAGCACCACGCGCGGCCGCTCGACCGGCCGTACCGGCACCTGCTGCTGCGCGGCGGCCAGCCACTCGCCCAGCTCGTCCAGCCGGCCCAGGGCCCCGGGCGGCACCGCCAGCCGCTGCCGGCGCTCCTCGGCATCGCGGCGCGCACCGCCGTCCGGGCGCTCGATCAGGTGGGCGAAGTCATCGAGGTTCAGGGCGCTCATTCGGCGCAGATTACCGGGAACGGTGCCCGGCGGCCCGCTCCGGGTCGGCCGGGGCGCCGCCGCGGCCGGTGGCCGGAGCGGGCGCAGGGGCCGGGCGGGAGCCGGAGCCGGGGTCCGGGATGCCCGGGCGGGAGCCGAAGCGGATCTCGGTGACCGTGCGGGCGGGGGTGTGCAGCAGTGGTACGGACGCGCGCCAGCGCGCCAGGCGCCCGGCGAGCGGCCCGCGGCCGGGCGGCGGCACCTCGCGGACGGTGACGATGTTCGGGTGCGCGCTCGCGATCCTCGGCCGGTCGGCGGCGTTCACGCCCCAGCGCAGGGGGGTACGCACGTCCGTACGCGGCCCGTCCCGGCCCGTACACCAGCGGGGCACCGCGTCGAAGACCAGCGCGCCGCCGGGGAAGCGCTCCGCGCACGCCGCGAGGAGCGCCCGCACCTCGGGCGGCCGGAGGAACATCAGCAGCCCGCGCGCGGTCACCACCACCCCGCGCTCCGGCGCCCGCACCGCGTCCAGCCAGCCGGGGCCGGTCACCGGGCAGGCGACCGTGCGCCGCCGGGGCCCGTCCGGCAGCAGCATCCGGCGGACCGCGGCGGCCTCCGGCGGCTGCACGGTCAGCCAGTGCAGCCGCCCGTTGTCCAGGCGCCGGAAGGCGGCGCTGTCCAGCGCCTCGCCGAGCGCGACGACGGTGGCGTACGGGTGCTGCCGTACGTACGCGCGGGCGGCGGCGTCGAAGCGGGCGGCGGCGTCGGAGCGGGCGGCGGCGTCGGAGCGGGGGGAGGGGGAGAAGCGGAAGGAACGGGCGGGAAAGGCGGGCAGGGCGGCTGGTGGCACGTCCGCGCCGGCCGCCGGGCCATCCGTATCGGTCACGGACTCAAGACCACCCGGCGCCGCGGGCCCGGGCAAGCGGACACGGGCGCGCCCCGCCCCGTGTCATCCGCGCAGCGCAAGCGCCTGCCCGGCGACGACCAGCAGGACGTGTTCGCACTCGGCACCGAACATCGCGTTCAGCCGGCCCAGTTCGTCGCGGAACCGGCGGCCGGACGCGGTCGCCGGCACCACCCCCGAACCGACCTCGTTGCTCACCGCCACCACCGGCCGCCGGGTGCCGCGCACCGCCGCGACCAGCTCGTCCACCCGCGCGCGCAGCTCCCGCTCACCGCCCGCCGCCCACTTCTCGTCGTCCCACGCGCCGACCTCGTCCATGGCGTGTGTCAGCCACAGGGCGAGGCAGTCGATCAGCAGCGGCGAGTCGTCCGGGGCGGCCGCGGCGACCACGGCGGGGCCGTCCGGCCGCTCCTCGGGCCGGGCGCCGCCTTCGAGGAGCGGCAGCAGGTCGCAGGTCTCCGCCGTACGCCAGGACGCCGGGCGGCGCTCGCGGTGGGCCGAGACCCGCGCGGCCCACTCGGTGTCCCCGTCCCGGGTGCCGCCGGTCGCGACGTACAGCACGTCGGGGAAGGCGGCCAGCCGCCGCTCGGCCTCCGCCGACTTGCCGCTGCGCGCGCCGCCCAGCACCAGCGTGCGGCGCGGCAGGTCGGGCACCGCGTGGTACTCGCCGACCAGCAGCGACGTGCCGTCCGGCACGGTACGCGCGCCCGCCGCCGCCAGCCGGCGGTGCAGCTCGGGGCCGGGCGGCACGGTGTGGTCCAGGTGGACGCCCAGCACGTCGGTCGCCGCGTCCACGGCGCCGCTCGCGCGCAGCCGCGCCAGCGCGTCCGGCCGCCCCAGCACGTCCAGCAGGACCATGTCGTACGGGCGGACACCGCGGCCGTGCCCCTCGCTCTCGGCCGGCCCGGCCGGCGCGGCACCCGGCGGCAGGTACAGCAGCCGCTCGCCCTCGGCGCCGCCGACCTCGTAACCGGTGCCCGGCACGTCCACCGCGACGGCCCGCACCCGGTGCCCGTCCAGCAGCGCCAGCTCCCGGCCGTCCGCGACCCGCCCCGGCTGCGGCAGCCCGGCGGGCACCTCCATGGCCGGCCCGTCGTGCGGGTGCGAGAGCAGCACCTGCCGCACGGCGGTGAGCGAGTGTCCGGCGCGGGCGGCCGCGAAGGCCGGACCCGGCGTCAGGTCCAGGAGCAGCGCCCCGTCGACGAGCAGCGCGGTGGCCGCCCGCGCCTCGTCGCCGACGGCGCAGGCACAGGCGGCGCAGGGGCAGCCGGGACGCGGCAGCCCGCGGGGGGCTCCGGTGCCGAGGAGAGTCAGTTCCACCCGCCGATTTTCTCCCGCCCGCGCCGACCGGGCGCGCGGGGGCCCGTCTCGACACGGCCGTTAGGCTGCGGAACAGCACGTACGCAGGACGTACCGCCGGACGTATGCCCCGCGCTCGCGGGACGTACGCCGCGCCGTGGCGGGGAATACGCCGGTCGTACGGCGCTCGTACGGGGGACAGCAGGGCGGCACCGCGGCGCGCCGCGGTACGCGGACCAGCAGGCACTCGGTGGGACCTCAGGAGGCGGACATGGCGTGGATGTGGCGGTTCGAGAAGGCCGACGGTACGGAGATGGAGCCCGCGGTGCAGCCGGAGGACTTCACGACCCAGGGGGACGCGGAGTCCTGGATCGGCGAGGTGTGGAAGGACCTGCTCGACGGGGGCGTGGACCAGGTCCGGCTGTTCGAGGACGGTGCCGAGGTGTACGCGGCGCCGATGAGCCTGCACGCCGACGCGGGCTGAGCGGCGCGCGCCCGCCGGACCGGGCCGCGCTCCGGCCCGGCGGGCGCCCCGCGTGCGGTGCGGGCCCGGCGTGCGGCG
>NZ_JBFAUH010000048.1:0-42223 GCF_040679095.1 Streptomyces sp. NPDC052496 | reverse complement strand
GTGACTCCGCTGCGCTCCGCCGGTGGCCACCGCCGCTACTCCCGTTATCAGCTGCGTATCGCGGCCCGTGCCCGTGAGCTCGTCGACCAGGGCACCCCTATCGAGGCTGCCTGTCGCATCATCATCCTCGAAGACCAGCTCGAAGAGGCCCAGCGGATCAACGCCGAATACCGCCGCGCCGCCGAACGCCCGGACCCGCCGACCGAGCCCTGAGACGGACGGGGCCAAGGATTCCGCGAGAGTTCCGCGGCCCCACCCGCACGCGGTCCGGAACGCCGGCCCGGCACACGCGTGCCTCAGCCGGCCACCGGCTGCGGCACCCCCCGCTCGGCGCCTTCCTTGAGTACGAGGGAGAGCAGGCCCGGGAAGCGGCGGTCCAGTTCCTGCGCGCGCAGCGAGTTGACCCGGCGGGTGCCTTCGTCCCGCTGGCTGATGACGCCCGCCTCGCGCAGCACCCGCAGGTGGCGGCTGAGCGCGGACTTGGCGATGGGCAGGTCGAAGGTGCCGCAGGGCACCGCCGACTCGGTGGCGAGCTTGAGGACGATGCTCAGCCGGACCGGGTCGGTGAGCGCGCTCATGACGGCGAACAGGTCGAAGTCCTGCTCGGCGGGGTGGAGCAGCGGGGAGGACGTACGGCTGGCCATGTGCTCAGTATCCCCCACCGTCCCGCCCGGGTGACCGCCCCGGCCTCATGTTCACTTATTCGCGAACATGGGCTACGGTCGTGATCACCGCTCGACCGAGCGCCGCACCGTGTGTCCGGTGAAAGGAATCCACCATGCCCGCGCACGCCCCCTCCGCCGCCCCGATCGGCGTCGGCATCATCGGCCTCAGCGCCAACGGCGGCTGGGCCGCCCGCGCCCACCTGCCCGCACTCGCCGCCGTACCGGGGTACGAACTGCGCGCCCTGTCCGCCAGTACGCCCGAATCCGCGCGGGCGGCGGGCGAGAAGTACGGCGTCCCGCTGGCCTTCGGCAGCGCCGCGGAACTCGTACGCCGCGACGAGGTCGACCTCGTGGTCGTCTCCGTGAAGGTCCCGCACCACCGCGAACTGGTGCTGGCCGCCCTCGAAGCCGGCAAGGCGGTGCTCAGCGAGTGGCCGCTGGGCAACGGCCTCGCGGAGACCGAGGAACTGGCCGCCGTCGCCGAGGCCAGGGGCCTCCGTACGTTCGTCGGGCTCCAGGCCCGCTCGGCGCCACCGGTCCGCTACGTACGGGACCTGATCGCCGACGGGTACGTCGGGGACGTCCTGTCCACCAGCCTCATCGCCTCGGGCCGCGGCTGGGGGCCGCTGTCCCAGCCGGGCGGCGCCTACCTCCTCGACCGCCGGAACGGCGCCTCCCTGCTCACCATCCCCTTCGGGCACACCGTCGACGCCCTGACCATGACCCTGGGCGAGTTCACCGACCTCAACGCCACCATGGCGACCCGCCGCCCGAAGGTGCGGGACGCGGCGACCGGCGAGCCGGCGCGGATGGACGTGCCGGACCAGATCGCCGTCAACGGTGTCCTCGAAGGGGGCGCGGTGGCCTCGGTCCACTTCCGCGGCGGCCTGTCCCGCGCCACCAACTTCCACTGGGAGATCAACGGAACCGCCGGCGACCTGCTCATCACCGGCGACTCGGGTCATCTGCAGTTCGGCCAGGTCACCGTGCACGGCGCACGGGGCGAGGAAACGGAGCTCGCGGAACTGCCGGTTCCGAACTCGTACGACGCGGCACTCCCCGCGCTCGCCGGCCGCTCCACGGAAATGGCGTACACCGTGGCGCACGCCTACGAACAGATCCGGGCCGACCTCACGGACGGCACCCACCACGCCCCGGACTTCGCCCACGCCGTACGCAGCCACCGCCTGCTCGACCGCATCGAGCGCGCCGCCGGCTTCTGAGAGCCGGCCCGGCCCGGCGGCTCGTGCGAGCCCGGCGGCTCGGCCGGGCCTGCGCCTCAGGCGCTGCCCGCCTCCTTGTGGCCGCGGTCGTCGCAGGGCAGGGAGGCGCCGGGGGCGTCGGTGTGGAAGTCGCGGGCGGTCTGGTGTTCGACGTCGCTGATGGCGGTGGAGCCGACGGAGATGGCGCCGCCGAAGGGCCGTTCGGCGTCGTGGACGAGCAGCAGGGTGGCGGTGAGCAGGGCGGTCGCCATGGCCAGGGCGGCGAGCTGGGGCCGGTTGCGGCGTCTGGGGATGCACAGGCTCAGGGAGATGACGGTGATGGAGAGCAGGACGAGCATGAACCAGTAGACCGCCGGGGGGACCGCCGCGGTCGACTCCGTCAGCCGTGCCTGGCGGGCCTTGGCCCGGGAGTCGTCCGCCCCCACGAGCATGCCGAAGGCGCTCTTGTCCGGGCCGATGTCCTTGAAGGCGGCGCGCAGATCGGCGGTCCAGACGCTGGGCACCGAGGAGCTGTGCCCGTCCGCCATGGTCGGCCATTCGTAGTGGCGTACCGCCCGGGTGTAGCAGATGACATCGGCCTGGACCCGGCGGCGCTGTGCTGCGTCGGGGAGGTATTCCGCCGTCTCCGCGAGGTGGTCGGCCGCGTTGGCCTCGCTGTGCACGGCCTCCTCGGCCCGGTTGTAGGAGCCGGCGGCGGTGGCCAGCACGAAGGCGAGGATCAGTACGGTCAGGGTCTGCACCGGGCCCAGCAGATCCTTGACCGACAGGCCCTCGTCGTCGGCTTCGTCGTCCCGGCGGCGCAGGAAATGGTGGGCGATCAGGCCGAGGATCAGGGCGATCACGGCCACCACGATGGTGACGGTCATGAGGAAGTCTCCGGGGCGGGGTCAGGGCTCGACGCCGGTGGTCTTTTCCCACTGCCTTTGCCGGACGGCGGCGACCGGCATACGGGTTCGCCCACTCGGTCACCCGTACGAGCGACATTTCCGGAGCCCCTGGAGGTACCGGACCGGCCGCCCCTGCGTCAGCGGCCCTCCAGCCGCCACCACTGGCCCGGGCGGTCCCGGTCCTCCCACTGCTGGACGTTGGCCCCCGGCTCCGTACTGTCGTCGGCGACCTCCAGCAGCAGCCCGCTGGCGTAATTGGCCAGCGTGAACGTGCCGGGCGCGGCCACGTCCTGCTCCAGCAGCCACTCCTGCGCGCCGTAGTGGTTGGCCTTCCACTGCTGGACGTTGGCGCCGTTCTCGGTGGAGGCGCCCGTGACGTCCAGGCGCTTGCCGCTGTTCACGTTGGTCAGATGGCGCAGCCCGCTGCCGGGGTGGACCTCCGTGACCCGCCACAGCTGGGCCGGTGAACCGTCCTCCGTGCCCTGCCGCACGTTCGCCCCGCTGCCCTTGCGGCCGTCCTCGACCTCCAGCAGCAGGCCGCTGCCCACATTGCGCAGCACATACGTCCCCTCGCCGACCGCCGCAAGACCCTCGGCACCCCTCACGTCCGCCCCTTTTTCCGCTGTCGCGGCCCAGCGCCGCCAGTTCGCTCAAGTGTACGAATGCGGGTGAGGGTGCTGTGGTTGCCGCGCCGCGGGAGTACGCCGGAGGCGTTCCGAATCATGATCGTCGGGGCCGCGGAGGAGGCCGCTCGAAAATGGTCATGGTGCAGCCGCTGCGTTGACTGGCCCGGAGCCAATATACTCGGCATGGCTTCGGACGCCTGTCGCACGACGGACGGGCTCCGATCGAGGCTGCCTGGGTTGGGTGATGCGGGGGATCGCCCGACTCGGGTCCAGCCGCAGCCCGGCCGCTCCTCCCGGCCCGCGTCAGCGGGTGGTGGGGGGAAGGGAGGAGCGCCGGGCGGAACGGCGCCGGGCGGGGGGCTTGGCGCCGTTCCTCTTACCTGCCGCAATGTGCCTGCCGCAGTCCGGAAGAATCCTCAGCCCGTGCGCGTGCCCGCCACGCACGCCGCGCCTTCCAGGCGGAGGAGCTGCTCCTTGCGGTGCAGGCCGCCCGCGTAGCCGGTGAGCGTGCCGTCGGCGCCGATGACGCGGTGGCAGGGGCGGACGATCAGCAGTGGGTTGCGGCCGATGGCGGTGCCGACCGCGCGGACCGCGGCGCGCGGGGCGCCGATGCGGGTGGCGATGTCGCCATAGGTGTACGTCTCGCCGTACGGGACGGCCTCCAGCGCCTGCCAGACGCGCTGCTGGAACGGGGTGCCGCCGGGCACGTACGCGAGGTCGAAACGGGTGCGGCGGCCCTCGAAGTAGGCGGTGAGCTGCGCGGCGATCTCCGCGAAGGCGGCCGGGTCGTGGCTCCAGGCCCCGTCGACGGTGGCGCCGCCCTTCTGGTCCGGTACGGACAGGGAGGCCAGCGCAGTGCCGCCGGGCGCGGTGGCGGACCGCTCGCCCACCAGCAGCAGGTCACCCAGCGGGCTGCCGAGTGTCGTGTGGACCGTCGTGGCCGTCATCGTCCGGCCCCTTTCTCTGTGCTCTCGTGCCGTTCACCGGCTCGTCCGTCACCTCCACTGTGCCGCCGCGCAGACGCGACGGCTGGCGGAATCCGGACGTCGCATTCCCGCCGGTCACGGCAGGACGGAGGCGGCGGGAGCATCGAGACGGACGGACGCGGGCGGGCGGACGAGGCCGGCACCGCAGCGGCGCGGTCACCCGCCGGGCAGGCCACGGCAGCGTATCGCGCTCCCGGCAGCGCCCACCCGCCCCCGCGGCCCGGCCCCGCCCCGCAGCCGGCCCCCCTCTCCGCTGCTCGCGCGCGCCATGACCGGCCCCGATCCTGGGCAGGATGACCATGAGGAACCCCGACCGGCCGTGTGCGGCGGCGAGGCGGGGGAGCCGGGGGCGGCCGGACCGGGGACCGGTCGAGGGGCTCCGGCGCACCCGTTACGATCGGCGGCATCGTGGCCGTCGCCGGGAGGAAGAGATGGGCTTGTTCCGCCGTGGACCGAAGCGGGATCCGCGCGAAGCCCCGCGCGACGGGGAGTTCGCGTTCTTCTCGGAGCGGGAGGGCGGCGTCTTCCGGTCCCAGGTCCGGCAGGCGTTCGCCGAACGCGGCCTGGAGGTCACGGTGTACGCGGGTGTGGTCGCCGACTCCGGCGGCCGCCGGTTCGGCCTGGGCAACCTCGCCGCGGTCTGCCACCGCGACCGGCGCGGCGAGCGGGTGTGGCCGGCGATGATCCGCGACCACGTGGGCAAGGTGCTGCGCACGATGGACGGGCCGCAGCCGATGGAGACGCTGTCGGAGGACGAGATCCGGGCCCGGCTGTTCCCGCGGGTGGTCGCCGAGGACACGCTGCCGCCCGCGGACTCCTTCCGGTACGGGCACGCGCCCGCGCCCGGGCTGCGCGAGGTGCTGGCCCTGGACCTGCCGGAGGCCGTGCAGATGCTCAGCGAGGACTCGCTGGCGGACCTCGGCGAAGTGCCCGAGCTGCGCATCAGGGCGCTGAACAACCTGCGCGCGCTGCCGGTCGAGGGGCACGAGACGGTACGGCGCGGGGACGGCTCGGCCTTCGAGGTGGTGCTGGGCGACTCGTTCTTCACCGCCAGCCGGGTGCTGGTCCTGGAGGACCTGGTCGAACGGGTCATGGGGACGCCGCTGACCGAGGACGGCGCGCTGGTCGCGCTGCCCTTCCGCCATCAGCTGGCCTTCCACCCCATCCATGACGCGCAGGTCGTTCCGGCGCTCCAGGCCATGGCGCAGTTCGCCGCGGCGGGCCACGCGGACGCGGCGGGCGCGATCAGTCCCAACGTGTACTGGTGGCGGCGCGGTGCGATGACGCGGCTGAGCGAGCCGGACGGGGACGGACTGCGGGTGGTCGTGGACGTCGACTTCCAGGACATGCTGGAGCGGCTGGTGCAGGACGAGGCGTGAGCACGGCGGCCTGGCTCCTGCGCCGGGTGCGAAAACACTTGGTAAAGGACCGCCCCGGCGGGGAACCCCGGCCGTGATCCTGTCGTTCTCCCGTGTGAGGCCCCGCGTCATCCCCCGTGCGCGGGGCCTCACCAGCTCCGTACGCGGGCGCCCCGGCCGGCCTCAGTCGCCCAGCCGCGCCCGCTCCTCCTCACTGAACAGCCGCGAGCGGATCAGGAAGCGCACCCCTTCGGGAGCTTCGAGGGAGAAACCCCCGCCGCGCCCCGGTACGACGTCCACCGTCAGATGGGTGTGCCGCCAGCGGGCGAACTGGTCCGCCGCCATCCAGAAGTCCACCGCCTCGGCGACGCCCGGCACGCACAGCCGCCCCAGCAGCACGTCCGCCGCGCCCGTACGGAACTCGCCCGCCGGGTAACACATCGGGGAGCTGCCGTCGCAGCACCCGCCCGACTGATGGAACATCAGCGGTCCGTGCGCCTCACGCAGCCGCCGGATCAGCTCCTCGGCCGCCGGGGTCAGCGCGATGCGTTCGACGCGTCGCTCCGTCCCGGCGCTCATGGCGTCCACCGGAGCCGTTCCGGGGGCCCGAGCCGTGTCCTGGGCCTGCTGCGGTTCATGTGCCACTCCTTCGCCGTTCGTCCGGATCAGGTGCGGTACGCCTCCGGGTGCCCGCCGCGGAGGCGGCCGGTCCGCGCTGCGGTGCCGACGCTGCGAGCAGTGTAGTGGCGGGCGTTCAGTGGACGGAGAGGCCGCCGTCCACGAAGAGCGCCTGCCCGGTGACATACGCCGAGGCGCGGCTCGCGAGGAAGACCGCGGCGCCCGCGAAGTCCTCGGCGACGCCGTTGCGGCCGGCCATGGTGCGGGCGGCCAGCGCCGCCACCTGCTCAGGGTCGGACGACAGCCGGGCGTTCAGCGGCGTCATCACGAAGCCCGGTACGAGCGTGTTGCACGTGACGCCGTACGGTGACCACGCCTCGGCCTGAGAGCGGGCCAGCGACTCCAGCGCCCCCTTGGACACCCCGTACGCGCCGCTCTGGACGAACGCCCGGTGCGCCTGCTGGGACGTGATGTGGATGATCCTGCCGAACCCCCGCTCGGCCATGCAGGGGCCGAAGCGCTGCCCCAGGAGGTAGGGCGCCTCCAGGTTGACCGCCATCGTGCGGTCCCACACCTCGTCGTCCAGCTCGCTCATCGGCGGACGCAGGTTGATCCCGGCGCAGTTGACGAGGATGTCGGGCTCGCCGAAGACCCCGGCCGCCTCGTCGGCCGCCGCGCGCACGGCCGCCCGCGTCCCGAGGTCGGCGCTGACCCACCCGGCCCGGCAGCCCTCGGCCGTCAGCTCCTCGACGGTGGCCCTGAGCTCCGCCTCCTTGCGCGCCACGGCTACGACGCTCGCGCCGGACCGGGCGAGGGCGCCGGTGAGGGAACGCCCGATTCCGGAGCTGCCGCCGGTCACCACGGCAACCATGCCGTCCAGCGAGAACAGGTCGGTGAGGTAGGTGTTCGAGGTCATTGCCGCACCTTAGACGGGGGTGCAGCGCCCGCATGCTCCGGGGGGACGGTGCGGATGCCTTTCGGGAACGGCGGCTGACGAGGTGTCGGGCACGGTCCGGAGCCCAGGGCCGGACCGCGGCCCGGCCTCCCGGAATCCCGCCGTCGGCCTCCTGGAACCCGGCCCTCGGCAGTCCGGAACCAGCCGTCAGGGGAGCTGAACCGGCCGTTCTTGGCCCGGTCGGCCGTAGCCGTCCGGGCAGGGCGCGTATCAGGATGAAAGATAGACGAACCTGTCGGGTGTATGGACGTCCCGACATATTCATGTCTATGGGGAGGGCTGTCGATGCCGTTAACCGGTCGTGAAGCGGAGCTGGCCCGGCTGGACGGGCTGATCGGGCGGGCCGGCGGCGGCGTACCGGTGATCGTCGCGGTGCGGGGGGAGCGGGGCGCCGGCAAGAGCGCGCTGCTGGAGGAAGCCGCAGCCCGCGCCGCGGACGCGGGCTTCCAGGTGAGGACCGCCGCGGGCGGCCCGGCCGTACGGGACTCCCTGTTCGCCGCGGCCCGCCAGGCCCTCGGCCGCCCGGACGACGACGGACCGCAGTCCCTGGACGGCTACGTCGGCCTGGGCCGGGACCTGATGGCACGCGCGCCCCTCGCGGTGTGCGTCGACGACCTCCTGGACGTGGACGCCTCGTCGGCGCGCTGGCTGGTGGCCCTGGCCTCGCTCGACCGGCCCGTACCCCTGCTGGTCGTCGGCGCGGTCGGCGACGACGCGGGATGCGGCCGGCCGGCCGGAGTGGCCGAACTCCTCGCCCGCGCCGAGCACATCGAACTGGCCGGCCTGCCGGCGGACGCGATCGCCGGCTTCGCCGCGCTGCGGTGCGGCCTCACCCTCGACGCCGCCGCGGCCGCCGTGTGCCACGAACTGACCGGCGGCAACCCCGGACTGCTGCTGGCCCACCTCGCGGGCCGCCCGGGCACGGCCGTCACGGCCCGTGAACTGCGCGGCCCGGTCGGCCCCGAAGCCCTGCGATGTACCCGGCCGTGGCTCGACGACCTGCCCCGACCAGCCCTGGCCATGGCCAGGGCTGTCGCGGTTCTGGGGGACAGTGCGGAGGTCGCCCACGCCGCCACGCTCGCCGAACTGCCGGTGTCCGAGGCGCTGCACGCGATCGACACGCTCGTGGCACGCCAGGTGCTCGCCAACCGGGTGCCGCCGGCGTTCCGCCACCCGCTGCTGGGTGCCGCGGTGCTCGCCGGAATGCCCGTCGGCTCCCGGATAGCCGCGCACCTGAAGGTGGCCCGGATCATGCGTGACGAGCAGTGGGGCGCGGAACGGATCGCCCAGCAGCTCGCCGCGGCCGGCCCGACCGGCCTGGACTGGGCCGTCGAGCCGCTGCGCAGCGCCGCCCGCAAACTGCTGCACGAGGGACGGGCCGAGGAGGCCAGCCGCTACCTGCGGTGCGTGCTGCGGGACCGGCTGCCCGCGGACGTCCGCTCGGCCGTACGGCGCGAACTGGCCGAGGCCGAGACCTTCGTCGACCCCGACCTCGCGTTCAGTGAACTGGACACCCTGCTGCGCGAGTCCGAGGACCCCGAAGTCTGCGCCGAACTGGCGCTGGACGTCGCCGGGATGCTGATCGACCGGGCCAGGCCGGCGGACGCCGCCTCCGTACTGGACGAGACGGCCGGCCGGATCGGCACCGGCCACCCGGCGGCGGTGCGCAGGCTCACGCTCCGCAAGGCGACCGTCTCCCTGCTCGACCCGGCGGGCCCCTCGGCGGAGGCCCGCCGGCTGGCGGACGCCCCCGAGCCGGCCGGCGGCGGACGGAGCCGGGAACTGGCCAACCTGCGCGCCGCGATCGCCGCCGACCGGGGAACGGACCGGCAGGCGGCCCTCGCCCCGGCCCGGCAGGCGCTGGCCGGTGTCGAGGACGGCGACCTCGCCCGCATCTGGCAGAGCTGCGCCGCCCTGATCCGCGCCGACGAACTCGTCGAGGCCCGGGCCCACTGCTGGCGCACCGGCCGGCTCAGCCGCGCCATGTCCGGCCGCCGGGCCTGCCTGACGGCGGACATCTTCCGCGCCCGGATCTGCCGGATCGCCGGGGACCTGCCGGGCGCCGTGGCGATCCTGCGGCCGGTGGTCGAGGAGATCGGCCCCAGCAGCACCGCCCTGCCGATCATCACCGGCTTCGCGGTGGCCGGCCTGGTGGAGGCGCTGGCGCTGGCCGGCGACCAGGACGAGGCCGCCGCCCTGCTGGCCACGCACGGCCCCGCGGAACACGGGCCGGACGACGGCCTGCACGGCCGCTACGAGGGCCCGTACCTGCTCGCCGCACGGGCGGCCCTGTGGCGGCTGCGCGGCGAACCGGGCCGCGCGGCCGACGACCTGCTGGCGGCCGGGCGGCAGCTGGTGCGCCGGGGCGCCGTCAACCCGGCGGTCGTACCGTGGCGTTCCCGCGCGGCGCTCGCGCTGGCCGCCGACGGGGCCGCCGACCGGGCCGAGACGCTGGCGCGCGAGGAGCTGGAGGCCGCCCGCCGGTGGGGCACGGCCCGCACGATCGGCGTGGCCCGGCACGCGCTGGCGATGACCCGGTCGGGCGAGCGCCGGCGCACGCTGCTGGCCGAGGCGGTGCGCCACCTCGAAGCGTCGCCCGCCCGCCTGGAGCTCGCGGTGGCCAGGGCCGACCTGGCCGCGGCGTTGCGCGCCGCGGGCCGGACGGCCGAGGCGGACCGGGAGGGTGCCGCGGCGCTGGCCCTGGCCGGGGAGTGCGGTGCCGCGCCGCTGGTCCGCCGGCTGCGTACGGCGGCGGAGCCCGCCCCGGCCCACGACAAACCGGTGCGTACGCATCCGCTGCTGACACCGCAGGAACTGAAGATCGCCGGGCTGGCGCGGGGCGGCCACACCAACCGGCAGATCTCCCAGATGCTGTTCCTGACCATGCGTACGGTGGAGTTCCACCTGTCCGGTGTCTACCGGAAGCTGGGCATCTCGGGGCGCCAGGAACTGGCCGCGGCGATCCCGGCGGAGCCGTCCGCCGTACCGCCGGACGACCGGGCCCGCCCGACGGCCCAGCCTGCCGACGGCCGCACCCGCCGCACCGGGCCGGAACCGTGCTCCTGCTCCCGCACCGGCCAGCCCGAGCCGCCGTGCCCGGACACCCCGGTCCGGCCTTCCCGGTGGCACGACGACTCCCGGCCCGGGGAGCTGCGGCCCAGCCCGACGAGGTGACGGGCGGGCCCGGTCGTCCCGCGATCCTGGCGGACCGTGCCGCCCGGATCAGCGGCCCCGGCCGCCCCGATCAGCGGACCGGCAGCGACGCCAGGTCGCTGACGATCCGCCCGGCCAGGAAGCGCAGGTGGTTCTCCTGGTCCAGGGTCAGGCCGAGCCGGTTGTTGGCCAGGTGCGCGCAGCGCAGCAGGATCAGCGTGGTGGCCGGGTGCGGCAGCGCGGCCAGGTCGGGGCCCTGGTTCAGCGGTGAGCGCGCCCACTCGGAGGTGAACGTGCCGGAGTCCTCCCAGCCGCTGAGCCGCTCCCGCAGCCGGCGCAGCGATCGCAGCCAGTGCGCCTGTGGGGTCGCTCCGGTGGGGTCGGGGGCGAGCTGCCACACCCGGAGCGCGCGTTCCCGCAGGTGCCGGCGCCGGGCCTGGTAGTGCTCCTCGGCGGCGGCGGGTTCGGCGCCGTTCGCGTACGGGATGAGCGGCTGCCCGCTCGCCACCCACTGCGCGCGCAGCTCGTCGCACAGGGCCAGTACGGCCAGCATGAGGTCCAGGGCGATCGCCGCCCGCTGCTGACCGGACGCGCCGGCCGCGACCAGCGCCAGGGCCAGTTCGCTGGACTCCTGGAAGTGCTCCTCGGTGGCGGCCATGGCCGCGCCGTGCCCGTACACCGCGTGCTCGCGCCGGTACGGCAGGAACGCGACCGTGTTGTTCGGGCGCAGGTCCCGGTCGTGCTCCGGAAGGTCCTCCAGGGCGGCCAGTTCGTCGGCGAGTCCGCGGTACCGCGTGCGGTCCACCGTGTCGGGAGCCGGGTGGTCCCGCAGGAAGGCGCCGATCGCGGTGGCGGCCCGCTGCCGTACCTCGTGGGAGGCCGCCTCCCCGGTGGGCAGCAGCCGCAGCCGTACGTGCGGGCCGCCCTCCCAGTACCGCAGGAAGAAGTACCGGTGCAGCAGCCCGTCCGCGGACAGGCCGCTGACCAGGGGCCGTACGCAGTCGGTGAGCAGGGTGTCGTGGCCGGTGTCCTGGAAGACGTGGGCGCACACCCAGTCGGACGCGCCGGCGGTGCCGGGGTCCAGCGGGCGGTCAGCGGCGGGCATGGTGACCGACCTCCACGAGGTGTTCGGTGACGCGGGTTCCGGCGTCCCCGTAGTGCGGCGCGTCGGACGGGTCGGGCAGTGCCTCCTGGAGGAACAGCAGATGGCCCTCCTCCGCCAGCATCCGCTCGAACAACCCGGTCAGCAGCAGGTTCGCGAAGTCGATGTACAGCGGTTTGCGCGACTTGAGCTGCCAGACGTTGCCGCCGGACAGCGACGACGGGTCCAGCGCACGGACGAAACAGCGCTCCGGGATGCCGTGTTCGCGCAGCCAGCCGGCCAGCCGCAGCAGATACGGGCGGTCCGCCTCGCCCTTGGCGCGTACCGGCGCCTCGTCGGTGCGGAACACCCACTGGCGGCGGCTGACCGTGACCGTACCGATCGTGATCCTGGGCTCGCGCAGCACGCCCTGCGCGGTGGCGGGGGAGATGTCGCCGAACATCCGCCGGCCGGGGATCAGCAGGGTCGGGGTGTCACCGAACGCCTGGATCAGCAGCCGCATCGCCGGCGGCAGCCAGAACTCCGCGATCAGACTGGGGTGCACCGGCCGCACCTCGCGGTCGCGGGTGCGCGACCACAGGACGAGGAGGTCCAGTACGGGGTCGTGGCGGACCTCCAGATCACGCAGCGGGATACGCCGCTCCGCCGGGCGGGGGCCCGCCGCACCGGGGTAGTCGATCTCGTCGGTCACCATCAGGTCACGCAGGCCCACATTGCTGCCGTAGTGGCGGCAGGTGTCCGCCAGGATCACCTCACCGGGCGGGCCGGACGGCTCGCCCGCCACGGTGACACCGGCCTGGCCGAGCAGCCGGCGGATCCGGTCCCGGCCCCGCCCGTGCCCCGCGTTGACGGCGTTCACCACGAACCCGGCCGGACCTTCCGTACCACCGGTCAGCTGGCCGTAGAACGCCACCGAGCCGGGCGGCCGCATCCACGCCGGCCAGTTGTCGGCCAGCGCCGCCAGCCGGGCGGGGTCGACGTGCAGCACCCCGTCGGCGTCCGGCCGCGCGTTCAGGACCGCGCCGGTGAGGGCGGCCCGTACCCGCAGCAGCTCCTTGATCCGGGGCAGCGGGCTGTCGGCGAGCGGCGCGTAGCCGTGCTGCGAGACCGACAGCAGGCCGGGCAACTGCGGGTCGGTGCGCAGCTCTTCCTGTACGGCGCGGTGGAACGCGAGGAACGGCACACCGGCGCCGCACCTGAAGCGGGCGGTGAACAGCCGGGCCAGCGCCACCCGGCCGGGCAGCGCCGGGTCGAGCGCCGCGTAGCAGCGGCGCACGGTGTCCAGGTCGTCCAGCACCGGTTCCCACTGCTGCCGGTCCTGGGCCGGAGGTGGCCCGACGAGCAGGGCGTTCTCGATGATGTGGTTCTTGGGCGGCACGATGACCCGCTCCGGTCCGACGAGTTCGGCGACCCGCTCCAGTGCCTGGTGGATCTCGTGGTTGCGGCGGTGGCGGTCGTCCGGACCGGTCAGCTCCGGATAGCCGTCCAGCAGCGCGGCCACCTCCTTGAGCCGCGCCGACACCTCGGCCAGGCCAGGGCCCCCGGTGTCCACCCAGGCCCGCAGCTCGGCGAGCGGGTCCGCAGCCTGCTCGGAGAACGGGGCCACGACCTCCAGCACACCGAGTTCGGTCAGCCGCGCGAGGTAGCGCTCGGCCTGTTCCGGTGCGGCGCCGCTGCGCTCGGCCAGGTGGGCGGCGATCTCGCGGCGCGTCCGGGCGCCGTCGGCGGCGAAGTCCAGGCAGGCCTGCACCGGCGCGGACACCGGCAGGGTGCGCAGCGGCTCCTCCTCGCCCGGCCCCAGGAACTCCCAGTGGCCGTCCGCCAGGAGGGCGCTCGGGTTGACCCGCAGCCGCATGCCGGGCGCCAGCGCCGGATGCTCGCGCAGCTGCCGGACGAGCTGCTGGACGACCCACAGGTTGACCTCGACGGTGTCGCGCACCGCGAGCCCGGCCGCGTCCTCGCGCGGGCCGTCCCACCGGCCCAGCCCGCTGACGGTGAAGGTGCTGAACGGGCTGGTCTTGGCCGCCACCCGGGACAGGTACTTGGCCAGCCGGAGCGCCAGCTTCCGGTCCGGCGCGGTGCCTTCGGGGCGCGCCAGCCACTTGCGCAGCTGCTCGTGGAGCACCGGGCTGCCCTGGATCAGACCGTGCCGGAACACCGGCTGCGCGGCCGCCTCGCGCAGGGCGGCCCGGCGGTCGGCCGCGTCCTGGGGGAGCAGCCGGTCCAGGCGGGCGGTGTCCTGCCGGTGGGCCGCCAGGAGCTGCGACCACCGTTCGACCTCCGCCGTCACCTCGGCGGGCAGGGCGGCGCGTACCTCGTCGTTCCAGCAGCGCTCGCCCGGTGTCCGCTGGTTGTGCACCGCCCGGCGCAGCGCGACCAGCGCCGGCTTGACGGCGGGGTCCTGGCCGATCAGCTCGTACAGCGCGTCGGACAGGCGCGCGCCCCGCTCGGCCAGTTCGCGCGCGCCGTCGAGTAGCGCGCCGGTCCGCCGCCACACCTCTTCCGACCGCAAACCGTCCAGCACCGACACCGGCAGACCGCCGATGCGTACGCCGAACGTGTCCGCGACGTGGAAGCCACTCATCGTTGTCCCTGCCTTCGCGTGCGGGTCGGTTCTGGTCGTGCGGACGGGCGGACCCGGCCGTGCTGCGTGCGGGGGTGCCCGGCCGTCCGGGGGAGGGGCGGCCGGAGCGTCACGGGAACGGGTGCGGGTGCGGGTTGACGTCCTCCGGCTCCAGCGGCCCGTCCCGGAGGCCGAGCCGGGCCGGCAGTTCGTACAGCCGCGGCAGGCCGTGCGTACGGCTCATCCGGTGTCCGAAGGTCATCGGCAGCAGCCCCGGAATGATCACCTTCGCGCAGGCGAAGCCGGCGGCGCGGTGCTCGTCGGTGCTCTGGTCGACGACGATCACGTCCAGGCCGCGCCCGGTGAAGCGCTCGACCACCTCGGCGAGGTCGTCGCGCAGGTCCGCGTGGCGCGGCCGGCACGTCGCACGGGAGAACGCCTCGGCCACCGGCAGCGCCGCGTCCTCCCCGGGCAGGAAGCCGAACCGGTCGAAGGCGTCCGGGTGGCAGTACAGCAGCGCGTGGTCGCGCATCTCCCGCACCTGGTACGGGTCGGCGACCATCGCCTCGATCCGGCGCAGTTCCTCGCGGTAGGCGGCGCGGTTCCAGCCCAGGTTCGCGGTCAGCTCCAACAGGCCGTTGAGCAGCGCCTTCTCGGGGTCGAAATGGGCTCCGGCGGCACAGATCGCGGCGGGCTCCAGCCCGTCCCCGGGATGGACGGCCATCACCCAGGACGTGGCGATGCCGTGCTCGGGCGTGGTGGCGAACGCGGCGACCCGGTGCCCGGTGTCCTGCCGGATGCGTTCCACCAGCAGCCGGACCGCCGGATCGGCCACCGTGTCCAGGTCCACGCGCGGCACCGGCAGCCGGGCGTACCAGGTGAGCAGGAACGCGTCCCGCTCGGCCAGTTCCAGGATGCCGTGCAGCGCGGCCTCCTCCAGACAGCCGCCGAGGGCACAGCCGTTGGAGACCTCGTAGGCCAGCGGGCGGGCCGTGTCGTTGCCGTGCCGGGTGCGGTAGTACGCGTAGTCCTCGGGCACCAGCACGGGGCCGCCGCGGCCGAAGGAGTGCCCCCGGACCCAGTTGATCTCCAGGTCGGGCGTGAAGGGCGGGTAGGGGAACTCCGGGTCCGCGTACCGGTCCGGCGGGTACAGCCCCAGATCGGTCGGGCAGACCGCACGGTCGGCGACCTGCTCGTATCCCGCGCGCACGGTCGTGCGCCGGCCGCCCGGCCGCGCGCCGCCCAGCCGCTCCAGCGCCTCGGCGAGCGCGGTGCGTTCACACCCGCTGTAGTCCAGGCCGCGGCCGAAGCCCGCCTCCTGGATGCCGTCGGGCAGCCGCAGCGGCGCGGAGACCATCGGGTAGGCGTAATCGGTGCGTACGTCCAGCTGCCGGACGATGCCGGTGTGCCCGTCCACGTACGTCCGCAGCAGGCCGTCCCAGTCGGCGTCCAGGCTGCGCACGCGGTAGGTGTCCCGGTCGAGCTTGGGCCGCGGGGCGTCCATCAGGACCGGCGGCTCGTCGTCGGGGAGGTTGCCGCACCGGGGGCAGCAGGGGTCGGGCAGGAACGGGTGGGAATCGGCGGTGAGGCCGGCCAGACCGATGATGGTGATCGCGTTGCGGGTGCCGGCGCGCTCCGGGTCGTCGAGCATGGCGGCGGCCTCCGCCTCCACGACGGCCGCGACCGTGTCACGCGCCCACGCGGACAGCAGCGGCGACGGCCGTTCGGCGAGCTGGTCACCGTGGCGGCGCAGCAGCTCGGCCCGCGGGCTGTCCGGTCCCAGGGCACGTTGCCTGCGGGTACGGGCGCACTGCGCGCACCCTGGCCGCCCCGGCAGCACCAGCGGCCCCACGACGACGTTGCCCAGCTCCACCCGGACGGGCAGCCACGGCAGGTCCGGGCGGCCGGCCGTGTCGGCATGGTGCCAGCCGTCGGCCACGGTGAGCAGTCCGGCACACCGGTCGCTGTCCTCGGCGGCCGTGGGCTGCCGGCGGGAGACCGCGTCGCGGACCGCCTGGGCGAGCAGCCCCTCGCCCCGCACCGCGAGTCCGGCCGGCCGGTCCGCCACGTTCCCCTCCTGCATCCTTCGTACGTCCCGTCTTTCCGGTCCCGTCAGTGACACCGGGCCGTGCCCGACGCGCGGAACGCGCCGGACACGGCCCTGCCGTGCAGCCTGATCAGCAGCAGCAACAAGAGCAGCAGCTCGCGGGCGAGCCCTTCGAGGTGCAGTTGGATGCGCCGATCTCGACCATGGCGTGGCCGACGTTGATCGACTCCAGGGAGGAGCCGGGGGCGGTCGGCAGGATGTCGAGCTGGTCCACGCTCAGGTCGTCGAGGTCCAGCACCAGGTTCGCGTCCATGTCGTGTCCCTCCTTCCTATGTGGGTGACGGTTGCGGACGGCGGTCGCCCGCTGTCCGAGCTGATTCTTCGGTCCGCGGGGGCCCCGGGTCTCTACGGGAGGGCCCGTAGGGTTCGCCCGGGTGCCGGGCCCTACGGTGCCTGTGGTCACCAGTCCAGCGGGGGCTCGTACTGGGAAGTCGGCTGCCGCCGGCCCAGCACGATCGCGAAGACGGGCACGTGCGCGTCACCGCCGCCGAGCAGCTCCCGCACCACCCGGTCGTCGTACCCGTTGGTGATCCGGGCCGAGAGGCCCGCCGCGGCGGCCAGCACGCTCAGGCGCTGGGCCGCGATACCGCCCTCGTGGTGCAGGATCCGGTAGCCGCGGTCGCCGAACCCGCGGTCGCCCTCGTAGCGGTCCACGGTGAGGAAGACGACCGCGTTGGCGCGCGCGGTGTTCACCGACGGTGTGCGGTCGCACAGCATGGCCACCGTGGGCCGCCCGTCGCGTCCGGGCACCGGGACGAGAGCGGGGGAGGGGTCCAGCCGGTACAGCCCGGCGGCCTGGCCGTCGGTGTTGAGCGTCAGTACGTGGCAGTCCAGCAGCGGCCGCAGCGGCGCGTCACCGTGGTCGGAGGGCACCGGTTCCAGTACGTACCGGAGGAGGTCCGCGAGCTGCTGCCGCGGCAACGCCGTACGGGCCGGCAGGAACATCCGTCCGCCCGAGTCCCGGCGGCGCAGCGCGTCGCCCAGCTCCACGCTCCCCGGCGGCCGGTCGTCGTCGGCGAACGGTTCGGCGGGGCCGCCGGCGGGCCGGTGGAACGGTGCCGGGTCGACCGGCTCGAAGCGGGCGTCACCGGTGAGCCGGCTGCCGGCGTCCAGCGTGGTCAGCCGCGTCCAGAGCGCCGGGTCCTCCCGGTTGGTACGGACGTGGTCCGTCACGAGGGGCGGCAGGCCGGGCGCCGGGGCCGCGGGCACCCCGTCCCGCGCCCCGATCTCCAGTACGGCGAACGCGGTCTCCTCCGTACTGTCCAGGCCCAGCGCCCGGTTCACCGGCTCGTCCAGGAACCGGTGGTGGACACGGGCGTCCAGGCCGAGCGCGCCGGCGACCATGAGTGCGTTGCCGATGACCATGCCGGACTCCTGCGCGCACAGCCGGTAGGCGTAGTCGCGGTACCGGAACGCGGTCTTGCGGAAGTACGCGGAGAGCAGCAGCAGCGCGGACGTGTCCCGGCTCCGGCCGGCGACGGCCTCCCGCAGTTCGTCCGGGATGCCGCCGGGCCGCAGCGCGGTCAGGGCGTGGTGCAGCGGATCGTAGTGGTAACACCCCGCCGGTACGCCCCCGGTGGCGCCGCCCAGCCACACGTACAGCTCCACCGGGTAGAAGCAGCGGGCCGAGGCCACCAGCCGGTGGTACGGCCAGGCGGCCTGCGGGCCCAGCTCCATGCGGCCCAGACCGTAGGTGTGGTGCAGCAGCGCGGACAGCGTGCTCCCGTCCCAGGCCCTGCGCGGCGGGCCGGGGTGCCGGTCGCGGAAGCCGGCGAAGGACCAGCGCGCGTCACCGACGCGGCGGGGCGGCGCGGGCAGCACGTGGCGGGGCAGCCCGCGGTAGGTCTTGCTCGGCAGCGGATCGTCCGCCCCGCCCTCGGCACCGTGCCCCTCGGCGAACAGCTCCCGTACGCCCTCGAACGTGTCGTACCAGAACCGCAGCCCCAGCGACCCGGCCCGGCCGACGGTGGCCCCGGTCATCCGGCGAGCACCACCCGCACGATGTTCGGCAGCACCTCGTGCACGGCCGGGTCGTGGTCGAGCGGCACCACGACCGGGCGCCGCCCCCGCGACGCCAGCGCCTCCACCAGCGCGGGCAGGTCCGCGTCCGCCGGTACGGCCGCGCCGCCCGGCCCGCGCGGCGGTGCGCCGAGTTCCGGGACGGGCCGCGGAGCGTACGCGGACTCGCCGGTCAGCTCCGACTGCCGGTCCAGCAGCACCAGTTCGAGCCCCTCGGACAGCGCGCCGGGGCCGCAGGTCACCCCGACCGGCCGGTCGCCCTGCCACCAGGCCAGCACCGGCACACCGAGCGCCGTACCGATGTCGGCGGCCACGGCCACGCCGCCCGCCGGACGCAGCATGTCCAGGCTGCGGCGGCCCGCCTCGCTCAGCTGCGCGCCCGCCACGTCCAGCCGGACCGGCTCGACGGCACCGGAGCGTACGTCCTCCACCGCCAGCCGCGCACCCTGCTGCGCGACCGCCGCGGTGACCGCCCCGGCCCAGTCGAGCGCGGCCGCCACACCGGGCCCCGGTGTGAACACGTCCCCGGCCGGCACCGTCGTGACCTCCTTGCGAGCCAGGTCCCAGCCCCGTACCGAACCGTCACCGGTGAACCGCCGCGGGTCGGGCGCCGTGACCGCGTACCGGGCCAGCCCGCGCAGCGCCGCCCGCTGCCGGGCCTCGGCGAAGCCGGTGCCCCAGCCGAAGACGCGCTCACCGGCCTCCTCGGCCCGTACCGCCTCGGTCACGTTCAGCGGCAGCTGCGTACAGTCGCCCTCCTCCAGCGCCCGCAGCACCCCCGCGTACCGGTCGAAGCAGGTCGCGGCGCGTGCGGAGAACTCCTCGCCGGTCAGCGGAGCGGCCGCGCCCAGCCGTTCGACGCGCTGCCCGAACTCCTCGGCACTCTCCTGCGGCGCGTCCAGGGCGGACGGGTGCGGCAGGAAAGAGTGCGTCGAGGTGCGCAGGGTCTCCAGGTCGATGCGGGTCAGCACCGGCTGTTCGTCGTCCCGGGCGCCCGTCAGCGCGGTGAAGCAGGCCAGGCCCAGGTGACCCGCGACCACGGCCGCGGCCGGTCCGGTGAGGAAGGTGCTGGGCCGCGACGCCTCGGGCGCGGACAGGCGCTGCCAGGCCGACGCCCAGGCGGCGCCGGACGGCCCCAGCCACGCCACATCGTCCAGCACGACGCCCTGCACCAGCAGCTGTCCGGCCTGCTCGCACAGCCGGTGCAGCCGTACGGCCCGCTCCGCCACCGGCGCCGAGGACACGTGCACGACGGCGTCGGCCCCCTCCAGCGCCGCGGCGAGTTCCGCGTCGGAGTCGCCGGACAGGACCGTCCGGATCAGCTCCTGGTCCGGGTCGCGCCGTTCGGACCCACCGGTCAGCTCGGTCAGCCGGTCCGCGTCGGTGGGGCACTCCGGGGTGCACACCGCGCGCAGCCGGCGGACGCCCGAGTGCAGCGCCGACGCGGTCAGCGCCGTGAACGCGGGGCCGGCGCCCAGCACCACCACCGAGCTGTTGCGGTACGCCTCGAAGCGCCGGGCCGCCGAACCGCGGTAATACTCGACGAAGGCGATCTCCGGCGCGTACGTCTCCAGTTCGCGGTCCGTCAGGCCGTGCGGCTCGTCCTCCTCCGCGTCGGTCAGGCAGCCGCCTTCCTCCAGGCGCCGCAGCAGGGCCGTGACCACGGACCGCTTGTCGTCCGGCAGGCCGCGCAGCAGGCCTTCCAGGGTGGTGGTGCCGTTCAGGTGCGGCGCCAGCCGGTCCACCCACTGGTAGATGGCGCCGCCCCGCAGTTCGAGGTTGGCGCCGGCGCCGAACAGGTGCACCCCGTCCGCGGTGGGCACGTACAGCACGTCGGGCTTGAGTTTCGGTCGCATCGTCTGTCCTCGGGGTCGGCGGATCGCCCCCGAGTGTCATCACCGCCCGCGACGCACGTCTCTACGGCCGGACCGTAGACCGACCACAGTGACCGGGCTGCGGTTGCTCGGGCTGCGGTGCGGCGGCCCGCGCGCAAAAACTCCGTACACCGTACGCGGAAAGTGTGCGAGAGTACCTGGTACCCCGACGGGACCGGTGGCCAGTACCCCGACGGGACCGGCGGCCCGGGCGCCCGCCCGCTGCTGCCCGGCCGCCCAAGGCGCCACCGCCCGGCCGCCGTACCGCCGTACCGCCGTACCGAGGAGAAGGAACCGACATGCCCGCTGCCCCCTCCAGCCCCCGGCCGGCCGCCGCGGACCTGCACCACGTCATCGAGGTGCGCGGAGCACGCGAGAACAACCTGGCCGACCTCTCCCTGGACCTGCCCAAACGGCGGCTCACCGTCTTCACCGGCGTCTCCGGGTCGGGCAAGTCCTCGCTCGTCTTCGGGACCATCGCCGCCGAGGCACAGCGGCTGATCAACGAGACGTACACCGCGTTCATCCAGTCGTTCATGCCGAGCCTGGGGCGCCCGGACGTGGACGCGCTGCGCAACCTGAGCGCCGCGATCATCGTCGACCAGGAGCGGATGGGCGCCAACTCCCGCTCCACGGTGGGCACCGCGACCGACGCGTACACCATGCTGCGGATCGTCTTCAGCCGCCTCGGCACCCCGCACATCGGCACCTCCAGCGCCTTCAGCTTCAACAGCGCCGACGGCATGTGCCCCGAGTGCGAGGGCATCGGCCAGGTGTCGACGATCGACCTCGACCAGCTCGTGGACCGCGAACTCTCCCTCGACGAGGGCGCGATCACGGTGCCCAACTTCACCGTGGGCTCCTGGTACTGGCAGGTCATGGCGGGCTCCGGACTCTTCCCGCCGGACAAGAAGCTCAAGGACTACACCGAGCGGGAGTGGCAGGACTTCCTCCACAAGCCCGCGACCAAGGTGAAGGCCGCCACCGTCAACACGACGTACGAAGGGCTCGTCACCAAGGTCCGGCGGCTGTTCCTGGCCAAGGACCGCGACGCGCTGCAACCGCACATCCGCGCCTTCGTGGACCGGGCCGTCGCCTTCGCCGACTGCCCCGCCTGCGAGGGCACCCGGCTGAGCCCCGCCGCGCTCTCCTCCACCATCGACGGCGTCACCATCGCCCAGTGCTCGGCCATGCAGATCAGCGACCTCGCCGCGTTCCTGCGCACGGTCGACGACCCCTCCGTGGCGCCGCTCCTCGCCAACCTGCGGCACCTGCTCGACTCCCTCGTGGAGATCGGCCTCGGCTACCTGAGCCTGGACCGGCCCGCCGGCACCCTCTCCGGCGGCGAGGCGCAGCGCGTGAAGATGGTGCGGCACCTCGGCTCCAGCCTCAGCGACGTCACGTACGTCTTCGACGAACCCACCGTCGGCCTCCATCCGCACGACATCCAGCGCATGAACGATCTGCTGCTGCGCCTGCGGGACAAGGGCAACACGGTGCTCGTCGTCGAGCACAAACCGGAGGTCATCACCATCGCCGACCACGTCGTGGACCTCGGCCCGGGCGCCGGCACGGAGGGCGGGCGGCTCTGCTACGCCGGGGACGTGCCAGGGCTGCGCGCCTCCGGGACGCTGACCGGGCGGTACCTGGAGCACCGGGCCCGGCTGCGCGAGACGGTGCGCACGCCGCGCGGCGCCCTGCTGGTGGAAGGCGCGGACCGGCACAACCTGCGCAACGTCAGCGTGGAGATACCGCTGGGCGTGCTGACCGTCGTCACCGGTGTCGCGGGCTCCGGCAAGAGCTCACTGATCCACGGGTACGTCGCCGGGCGCGAAGGCGTCGCCGTCGCCGACCAGTCGCCGATCCGCGGCTCCCGCCGCTCCAACCCGGCCACCTACACCGGCCTGCTGCACCCGATCCGTACCGCCTTCGCCAAGGCCAACGGCGTCAAGGCGGCCCTGTTCAGCGCCAACTCCGAGGGTGCCTGCCCGCACTGCAACGGCATCGGGCTGGTCTACACCGACCTCGCGATGATGGCGGGGGTGGCGTCGGTGTGCGAGGAGTGCGAGGGCAAGCGGTTCACGCCGAAGGTGCTCACGTACACGCTGCGCGGCAAGGACATCAGTCAGGTGCTGGCGATGTCCGTGGCACAGGCGTACGACTTCTTCCCGTCCGGCCAGGCCCACGCCCTCCTCGGGCGGCTCGCCGACGTGGGGCTGGGCTACCTCCGGCTGGGCCAGCCGCTCAACACCCTCTCCGGCGGCGAGCGGCAGCGCCTCAAACTGGCCATCCACATGACCGAGAAGGCCACGACGTACGTCCTGGACGAACCCACCACCGGACTGCACATGGCCGACGTCGACCAGCTCCTCGCCCTGCTCGACCGGCTGGTGGACGACGGCAACTCGGTGATCGTCATCGAACACCACCAGGCGGTGATGGCCCACGCCGACTGGATCGTGGACCTCGGCCCGGGCGGCGGGCACGACGGCGGCCAGGTGGTCTTCACGGGCACGCCCGCCGAGCTGGTCGCCCGCGGGGACACGCTGACGGCCCGGCACCTGCGGGAGTACGTGGGGCGCTGACGGGCGGGGCGGGGGACGGCTGACCTTCACCAGGTGACGGGCAGCGACTCCAGGCTGAACTGCCGGGTCTGCGCGGACCGGAAGCGGATCTCGTCCGGCGGCACCGCGAGCCGCAGGCCGGGAAACCGGTCCAGCAGCGCCGGGTAGGTGGCAGCCATCTCCATCTTGACCAGCGGCGCGGCGACGCAGTGATGGAGGCCGTACCCGAAGGCCATGTGCGGCCCCGACTCCCGGGTGATGTCGAACCCGTCCGGCACCTCCCCGCCCTGCGCGCGGTTGACGGCGAACACGGAGCAGGCCACCCTCTCACCGGCCTTGATCACCTGCCCTCCGACGGTCACGTCCGCCACGGCGGTCCGGGGCGTCACGGTGTGGATGACGGTGACGTAGCGCAGCAGTTCCTCCACCGCCCGGTCGATCAGCTCCGGCCGCTCCCGCAGCAGCGCGAGCTGGTCCGGATGGTCCAGCAGCGCCAGCAGGCCCAGCCCCAGCATGCTGGAGACCTGCAGGAACCCGTCGGAGACGAAGGTCGCCCCGATACCCGCCAGCTCCTCGTCGCTGATGTCGTCGCCGTGCTCGCGCACCACCGCGCCGAACAGACCGTCGCCCGGCGTCCGCCGCTGCCGGTGCGCGAGCTTCACCATGTACGCCCAGTACGCCTTCCCGACGGCCGTCTGCTGCTCCCGGGGCACCGTGTCGTTCTGGGAGAGGCCCAGGTAACGCGCCAGCTCGGCCCGGTCGTCCCGGGGGATGCCCAGCAGCTCGCAGGTGAGCAGACCGGCCATGGGCCACGCGAACTGCCGCATGAAGTCGGCCGGCTGCCCGACGCGTTCCATGGTGCCCAGACACTCCGCCACGACCTCGTGGATCCGCGGCGCGAGCCTGCGGGTCCGCCGCGCCGTGAACTCCGGGGCCACCAGCTTGCGCAGGCGGGTGTGGTCGGGCGGGTCGCACGTCAGCAGGTTGCCCGGCAGGGCCGGCGTGCCCGTGCCGTCCTCGCCGGCGTCGGGCAGCGCGGAGCTGAACCGCTGGGGATCACCCAGCACCTCCCGTATCTCGGCCTCGCCGGTGGCGAGCCACTTCACCCGGCCGAAAGCCCCGAACTCGATGTCGGCCTCCACCAGCGGCGCCTCCTTCACCTGCCGGCGCAGCTCGGGGTCCGGGTCGAAACGGTGCCGGCGAAGGTGTACGGGTACCTCGTGCGGCTGGGTCATCCTGACGTCCCTTCTCCGTCGGGCGGCGCGGATCGTGGCCGCGGAGCACACGGACGGCGGAGGAGCTGAGACGGGCGGAGAGAGAAAAGGCGCGACGGAGAGAGAAAAGACGTGACGGCGCGAGGAAAGACGTGACGGCGAGCCGATGAATGAAGGCGAGCCAAGAAGAGAAATTCGATCGCTCACCATGAAGTCGGCGCCGGCCCCCGAAGAGGGGTGGCCGGTGACCGGCGCCGGGTCCGGCCCTCCTGTCCGCCCATTCCGCGTCCGCTCCGCGCCCATGCCGCGTCCGTATCACGCTGCTCCGCGCATGCCCGTGCCGTATTCCGCCGTAACCAGCCGCATTCCACCTGCCCCTCGAAATGCGACGTGCACCGCGAACATCCGCACCCGCCCGCAAGTGACAAGTGCCTGCGAATTCGACAACCGATGGCCTTCACTTTGCGGTCACCCGAGTGGCCGGTCAACCGCACCCAGTTGGACGGACCCGCGAGGAAGGAAGGTGTCCAACCGGCTTCTTGCCCGCGTTGGACAACGCGGACCGGCTCAGGCGAGATCGCGCACGACAGCCGGCAGGCCCGGCCGGTATCCGGGGGGCGGCGTGGGCGCGCCGACGGCCCGGCGCAGCGCCTCGTCCAGGAACGCGTCGGCCGCGGCCCCGACGAACGGGCCGAGCGGGGCCGGGAAGAAACGCTGGATCAGCACGTATGGGTAGCGGCTTTCTCCGCCGCGGTCGTGGCACACCACGTATAGGCGTCGCACCAGCGCATAGGCGCGACACCGAAACAGGAAAGCACACACCGGAAGGTGTCGTCACTGATCCGCCGGCGGAAAAGCAGACGATTGAGGGCGACCACGACCTCGACACCCCGCGCACTGTCCATCCCGCACACTGCCCACCCCGCCCGCGAACAGTGGGTGCAACATCACCCCAGTAACCCTGGCGCGGACCTCCACCCTTCCAGGCCATCTTGCCGATGGAGACCACGAGTTCAGCACCGCGGAAAGCATCTACCGCCCGGCTGACCGACACGATTTCAGCGAGGACCTCCACCCCGGGCTCACCATCGGCTCCTACCGGACGTCCGCCGCACCCGAAGTCAGCCGGCACCCCCACCCCCACACCCGCCCCACTCAGCCACGTACGCTCTCGTCACCGCCGCCCAGCCCGACAGCCTTACGCAACTGCTCGATGACGACCCGCACCGGCCCCCGCATCGCCGGCGGCAACTCCGCGGCCCCCTCGGCGATCCGCCGCACCTCCTCGTCGTCGAGCAGCCCGGCGTTCCGGGCGTCCACCGCGCCCCCGGCGGCCCGGCGCGCCTCCACCATCCGCAGATCGCGCTCGACGGACCGCACGGCGGGGTGGTCGGGCGGACTGAGGAAGTAGTCCGTGGACACCCCGAACAGCCGGG
Organism: Streptomyces sp. NPDC052496; assembly: GCF_040679095.1. Lineage (NCBI taxonomy): Bacteria > Bacillati > Actinomycetota > Actinomycetes > Kitasatosporales > Streptomycetaceae > Streptomyces > Streptomyces sp. NPDC052496. The sequence continues at coordinate 16,873 of NZ_JBFAUH010000048.1, read as the reverse complement.
CCAGCCGCCCGGCGTTGACCAGGCTCGGCACGGACTGCCCCTTGCGGAGCTTGCCCACGTACTGGTTGGACAGGCCGGTGTGCCTGCCGATCTCGATGTCCGTGTACGGCCGCCCCTGGGCAGCCGGGAAACTCACCTCGATCAGACGCCGCAGACGCCGGGCGAACAGCTCCGCGGCCGGCTCGGGAGTACATGACATGGCGGCATCCTAGCCCGCACATCCGGACACCAGTACCCCTCCAACTCCCGTGCAGTAAACGCCAGTAGAAGCCGCCCCAAGAATAATCCCCCCGCTGACCAGCCCATTCCGAACAGCCTCCGCCTATTGGTTGACACACCCCCCAGACCCGCGCAAGATCGGTCCCCTACGAGCGGAACCACCCCCTCTCCTCCCGCTCACCGCACGGCTTCTCACCCTCCGCGGGGGAGGGGGTGAAGCCGTGCCCCGCAGCCCGCCGACGCGCCTCCCACGGCATGTGCAAGCGGACTGGCCAACGGGCATATCTCCCTTCGCACCGTTGGGCAGGAGGCGGGTGGATGCGGCTGGACCGCGAGCGCAGGTGGCTGTTGTTCGCGCTGGTTGTGGGCGTGCCCATCGCGGTCGGTGATCTTGTTCTGGGTGCGGGGCGCAGTCTGGTGGGGTTGCTCCTGGTTTGTACGCTGTTGGCCGCCACGCGGCTCGACGGTCCCCGTACCGGCTCCGTCGCCCTGTATGTGGTGCTGCTGGCCGCCGGGGTCGCGGTGTGGGAGGGCGCTCTTGGTGAGCGGGACGTGCTGGTGCGGCTGACCGTGCTGGTGCTGGGGGGCGCGTATGCCACCTGGAGCGCCGGCCGACGGAGCGCGCGAGAGCGGCAGTTGGTCGAGGCGTCGTCAGTGGCCCAGCGTGCCATTCTCCAGCCCACCTCCTTCCGGCTCGGTGGCGTGGCCGTGTGCGCGCGTTACCATTCCGCTTCGCCGCAGGCCCTGCTCGGCGGAGACCTGTACGCCTTCGCGCACACCGCCGCCGGTCTGCGCCTGCTCATCGGTGACGTGCGCGGCAGCGGTCTGGAGGCGGTGCGGCTGTCGGCCGCCGCGATCGGCTTCTTCCGGGACAGTGCCTATACGCACCCCGATCTGCCCGCCGTCCTGGACGCCACCGACCGGCGCCTGGCGCCCCTGCTCGGCGCGGAGGATTTCGTCACCGCCCTGGCCGCCGAGTTCCGTACCACCGGCCGGCCCGCCGCCACCTGGGTCGGCCTGGCCAACTGCGGCCACCACCCGCCCTTGCTCCTGCCCGCCGGCGCCCCGCCCCGCCTGCTCGCCCCGGCCGAGCCGACCACCCCGCTGGGGCTGCACCCCACGCCGGTCGTCCAGAACGCCGTGCTCGGCCCCGGCGACCGCCTGCTCTTCTACACCGACGGTCTGGCCGAGGCCCGCAGCCCGCAGGGCGACATGGTCGACCTCGCCGGCCTGCGGTCCGCCTGCTCACGGGCGGCGCTCGACGAGGCCGCCGACGCGGTCCAGGAGGCCCTGCTCCGTCACACGGACGGCGACCTCGCCGACGACGTGGCGTTCATCCTGGTCGAGTCCTGCCCGGCGGCGCCCGCGCAGGACGGCCGGGGCGCGTCCGGGGCGCGGGGGCGGGCCGTCCCGGCCGGCCGGGTCTCGTACGACCCCCTCCGTCCGTACCGCAAGGAGCGGCGGGGCGTGGCGCCGGGCGGGTGACCCGCGTCTCACCTGCACGGAGCCGCTTGTCTATGCAACTCGTTGCATAGCAGGATCGGGGCATGGCGCTCGACCACGCGATCCTCGTCTCCCTGCTGGAGAAGCCGGGCTCCGGCTATGAGCTGGCCCGCCGGTTCGAGCGGTCCATCGGCTACTTCTGGACCGCCACCCACCAGCAGATCTACCGCGTCCTCAAACGCATGGAGACCGACGGCTGGGTCGACGTCCGCGAGGTGCCGCAGCAGGGGCGGCCGGACAAGAAGGAGTACTCCGTCGCCGCCCTCGGGCGCACCGCCCTCTCCTCATGGCTGCACGAGCCGATCGAGCCCGAGAGCGTACGGCACGACCTCGCCGTCAAGATCCGCGGCGCGGCCTTCGACGACCCGTCCGCGCTGATCCGCGAGGTCGAACGGCACCACCAGGCGCACACCGACCGGCTCGCGCACTACCTGGCGGGGGAGCGGCGCGACTTCACCGGCCCCGAAGCGCCCGCCGCCCTGGACGCCGGGCAGCAGCTCCAGCACGTCGTCCTGCGCGGCGGCATCGCGTACGAGCGGATGACGATCGCCTGGCTGGAGGACGTGCTCGCCACGCTCCACGGCCTCGTACGAGCCGAGAGCTGAGCGGGAGCGGCCCCGCACGCCCCCACCCGTACCCCGATCCCCGACCCCACCCGACCCCCGAAAGGCGGACCCCATGGCCGACCCGCTGCTCTTCAACCCGCGCACCTACGACCCGGCGCACTTCGACCCGGAGACCCGCCGGCTGCTGCGCGCCACCGTCGACTGGTTCGAGGACCGCGGCAAGCGCCGGCTGATCGAGGATTACCGCTCCCGCGCCTGGCTGGCCGACTTCCTCGCCTTCGCGGCCAAGGAGGGACTGTTCGCCACCTTCCTCACCCCGGCCTCCGCCGCCGGTGAGCAGGCGGACGGGCCGTCGGACGGCGTGCCGGACAAGCGCTGGGACACCGCCCGGATCGCCGCCCTCAACGAGATCTTCGGCTTCTACGGGCTCGACTACTGGTACGCGTGGCAGGTCACCATCCTCGGCCTCGGCCCCGTCTGGCAGAGCGACAACGCCACCGCCCGCGCCCGCGCGGCCCAGCTCCTCGCGGACGGCGAGGTGTTCGCCTTCGGCCTCTCGGAGAAGACGCACGGCGCGGACATCTACAACACCGACATGCTGCTGGAGCCCGACGGCAACGGCGGCTTCCTCGCGAGCGGCGCCAAGTACTACATCGGCAACGGCAACGCCGCCGGACTCGTCTCCGTCTTCGGCCGCCGCACCGACATCGAGGGCCCCGACGGCTACGTCTTCTTCGCCGCCGACAGCCGCCACCCGGCGTACCACCTGGTCAAGAACGTCGTCGACTCCTCGAAGTACGTCAGCGAGTTCCGCCTGGAGAACTACCCGGTCGGGCTGGACGACATCCTGCACACCGGCCGCGCCGCCTTCGACGCCGCGCTCAACACCGTCAACGTCGGCAAGTTCAACCTCTGCACCGCCTCGATCGGCATCTGCGAGCACGCGATGTACGAGGCCGTCACCCACGCGCACCACCGCATCCTGTACGGCCGGCCCGTCACCGCCTTCCCGCACGTGCGCCGCGAGCTGACCGATGCCTACGTACGCCTGGTCGGCATGAAGCTGTTCAGCGATCGCGCCGTGGACTACTTCCGCTCCGCCGGGCCGGACGACCGCCGCTACCTGCTCTTCAACCCGATGACGAAGATGAAGGTCACCACCGAGGGCGAGAAGGTCATCGACCTGATGTGGGACGTCATCGCCGCCAAGGGCTTCGAGAAGGACACCTACTTCGCGCAGGCCGCCACCGAGATCCGCGGCCTGCCGAAGCTGGAGGGCACCGTCCACGTCAACCTCGCGCTGATCCTGAAGTTCATGGGCAACCACCTGCTGAACCCGGCCGAGTACGCGCCCGTGCCCACCCGCCTCGACGCGGCCGACGACGCCTTCCTCTTCCGTCAGGGCCCGGCCCGCGGCCTGGGCGCCGTACGGTTCCACGACTGGCGCGCGGCCTACGACGCGTACGCCGAGGTGTCCAACGTCGCCCGGTTCCGGGAGCAGGCGGACGCCCTGTGCGAGTTCGTCACCACCGCGGCACCCGACGAGGAGCAGAGCCGCGACCTCGATCTGCTGCTCGCCGTCGGCCAGCTGTTCGCGCTGGTCGTCCACGGCCAGCTGATCCTGGAACAGGCCCGCCTGACGGACCTCGACACGGACGTCCTGGACGAACTCTTCGCCGTCCTCGTCCGGGACTTCTCCGCGCACGCCGTCGAACTGCACGGCAAGGACTCGGCCACCGGAGCCCAGCAGGACTGGGCCCTGTCGGCGGTCCGCCGCCCGGTCGTCGACGAGGCCCGCTCCGCGCGCGTCTGGGAGCGCGTCGAGGCCCTGTCGGGGGCGTACGAGATGGCGCCGTAGCGGCCGGCGGGCAGAGACGGCCCCGCTTCGGACAGTGGCGGCCCCGCTTCGGAGAGAGGCGGTCCTGCTCCAGAGAGGGGCGGGGCCGCCTCGCCGGCTCGCCGGAAGGCGAGCGTCCGATGCGCCGGGAGACCGGAAGACCGGAAGACCAGGAGACCGGGAGCATTCAGGAACTAGCCCCTCCAGTGCGGTTTTTGGACAAAGGACTCATGCGTCCCGCGCATCACGCTCCGGCGCGCCATGCTCAGCACCAACCGGGCCGACCGTACGGGGCGCCCGCCGAGCAAGGGGGAAAGTCCATGAGCACACTGAAGAAGCGCGCGAGATTCGTCGCCGCTCTCGCCGCGCCGCTTCTCCTGTCAGGTGCCACCCTCACCGTCGTGGCGCCGGCCGCCAGCGCCGCGCCCTCCGGTGCGGACGCGTGTACCCACCCCGGCTGGTCGAACAAGTCCTCCGGCAAGGGCACCGCGAAGGGCGACTCCGTCAAGGTCCGCACCGGCCCCAACAAGGAGTGCGGAGTGGTCGCCACGGTCGGCACCGCCCGTGTGCTGTTCTACCACTGCTGGGTGAAGAACTCCGCCGGCAACAAGTGGACGCACGTACGGATCGACGGCCTCAACGTCGACGGCTGGGTCTACAACAAGAACCTCGACGACGGCGGTTCCGTGCACCCGGACAACAAGTGCTGATCTGACGCATCACCCGCATCACCCGCACGACCTCAGGCGCGGGCCCACCGCCACCACGGGCCCGCGCCTGAGTGTGCCTGGTCTGGTCCCCGCGGGGCGGCCGGGCCCCCGGATCCGGTGGGATCCGCAGGCCCGGCCGCACGGTCAGACCCGGTCGGCGGCGATCAGCAGGTACTGGAAGCTGCCGTTGCGGTACGCGGTCAGAAAGGTTTCCTCAATGCCCGTGACCAGGTGGTCGGCCTGGCTGCGCAGTTCCCAGTACGGCAGCGTGGCCGCGGTGAGGTCCTCCACGTGCACCGGGACCAGCCGGTGGCGGGCCATCGCGCGGAAGTACGCCGACCGCGGGTGGATGTCGCAGATGTAGTGGGCGTTGATCAGGGACACCTCGCGGGAGGCGCGCCCGTAGGAGTCGTTGTAGCAGCCGGTGATCACCACATAGCGCCCGCCGCGCCGCAGCAGCCGGGCGTGCTCGGCGAAGAGCAGGTCCAGCTCGACGTACATGGTCGACTCGTTGTTCCAGGACGCCGCGTACGCGCCGGTGGCGAAGCCGGTGTCGAGCATGTTGCGGTGGTGGTAGCGCACCTTGCCGTCGATGCCGCGCTTGCGGGCCTGCTCGTTGGCGAAGTCGGCCTGCTTGGCGGAGATGGTGGCCCCGTCGGCGTGGCAGCCGTGACGCAGGTGCGCGACCACGCTGCCGCCGCCGCGTCCGCACCCGGCGTCGAAGACGCGGTCGGTGGGCGACAGCGTGCCGAGGTGCGAGGCGAGGAGTTCGGCCTGGGCGTGTTCGAGGCGGTGCAGTTCGCCGGTGATGCGTTCACGGCGCCGGACGGGGTCCGGCTCGTCCAGCACGGACCGGTCGGCGGCCCCGATGCCGTAGTGGTGGTGATAGAGATCGTCGATCTTGCCGAGTTCCAGATTGACCGGGTTTTCCTCGGTGTTCCAGTACTCCGCGACGCGGTCCTGGTACGTGGACTGGGTCGGCATGACGGGACGCGCGGTGGGGACGTGCGCAGTGGTCAACGGTGGCTCCTTGCTGTGGTGCGCGGGTCGGTCTACCAGTAGTTGGGCAGGTGGTAGCGGTCGGAATTGGTGGCGTGCCACTCGTGGTTGCCGGCCACCCAGTCGGACAGGCTCCGGGTGTACCGCTCCACGAGGGGGGAGGTCGCGGCCAGCTCGGCCGCCTCCGTCTCGTACGCCGCCATGATCTGGTTGTGGATGTCGACGCTCTTGAGGTAGGCGGCCTTCAGACCACGCCGGTCGTTGGCGGCGACCACCTGGGGCAGGTTCAGGTGGTCCGGGTCGCTCGCCAGCTCCTTGGTGAAGGAGTACAGGTCGTTGACGATGGTCGTGGCGTTGCAGGCCAGGGCGGTGATCCGCTGGATCTCCGGACGGGCGTACACCGCCTCGGGCAGCTCGTAACCGTCCACGGCGTCGACGATCGAAAGGCAGGGACGGAAGTTGTTGAACTGCCGCATGACCAGGTACTCCCACACGCGCGGCACATGCCGGGTCTCCGCCCAGGAGGCCTCGGCGAGATAGCCGAGGTGCAGCCGGGCCATGTCATGGACGAACCGGCCGGTCTGGCTGGGCGTCGCCAGCGCCGCGTAGTCCTTCAAGGCCCAGTAGTACGAGCGCAGCGGTCCGTCGGCCTGCACCCCTTGGCGCCACTCCTGCTCCGCCCCCGGGGGGCCGTGGAACGGGTCGAGGGCCGACTGGGCGACGATCAGGCGCCCGCCCAGGCCGCGGCGGGCGCCGCCCTTGCCCTCGTCCTCCTCGCAGTAGCAGGTGTCGACGATGTTCTCGGCCAGCAGCAACTTGCCGGCGGCCGTGAGGCGTTCGAGGTCGGACGCGGCGGGATGCTGCAGGACGACGGCCCGGCCGAACTGGAAGCCGGTGAAGTCGCCGGACCACGTCGCGGGGAACAGGGCCAGCTGCCGGGCCCAGTCCTCCAGCCGGCGGTCGATCTCCGCGGCCTTCTCCGGGTCGGCCGGGGCGACGGGCCGGTACCGCAGCCCGGGTACGGCGCCGCCGCGCGGGGCCGGCCGGGCGCGGGCGAGGCTCGGCGGCCCGGGCAGCCGGAACGGGGCGGTGGCGGTGGCGGGTGGTGTGCTCATGGTCGTTACTCCACTGGTCATTCGGCGGTCCGGCCGAGCTGGACGTGCTCCAGGACACCGGCTGCGTCCGGTACGAGGACGGCCAGCGAGTAGTAGGCGGTGACGAGGTAGTTGATGACGGCGGTCCGGTCGATGCCCATGAACCGGACGTTCAGGCCGGGTTGGTGCTCCTCGGGCAGGCCGGTCCGGTACAGGCCGACGACTCCTTGGTCGTCCTCGCCGGTCCGCAGCGCGATGATGCTGCTGGTGTACGTGTCGCTGACCGGGTTCTTGCCGCACGGGAAGATCGGGACGCCGCGCCAGGCGGGGACCTGATGCCCGGCGACGTCCGCCTCCTGGCGCTCACGGATCTCCTCGACCGTGAGCCGGAGTTGCTGCTGTGTCTGGTCCATCGGGTCGTTGTGGAGGCCGGCGACCCGGGAGTGGACGCGCAGTACGGCCTGGGTCAGGGAGAGTGCGTACGCGCGCGGGCTGAGGTCGTCATCGACGTAGCCGCCGGGCAGTATCGGTTCGCCTACGTGTCCCGCCCGCACCGGTACGTCCGCCTCGCCCCGGCGGTTCATCGGACGCCGCCGCCGCTCCGCGTACGCGCTCAGGTGCGCGGCCAGAGAGGGCACACGGTCGGTGAACTCCCTGAGCACGTCCCAGGGCAGCGTCAGCAGGACACCCGCGGCCTCGGCCCGGACCGACGTCCGCCACCGCGGGTCGGGCCGGCCGATCGCCTCGTCCCCCACCTGGTCGCCGTCCGTGACGACGCCGACGGCCTCCTCCCCGCCGTACTTGCCGGGCGCGTAGCGGGCGAACCGGCCGTGCACGACGAGGTACGCGTCGGTGGCGGGCTGCCCCGCCTCGCAGCGGATCTGGCCGGCCCGGACCTCGCGGACCCGGAAGCGCCCGGCGAGCTCCTTCAGGACCTCGCTGTCGGCGTACCCGCGCGGGGCGGCGGGCAGCTCGGTGAGCGTCTGCGGGATCCCCCTGATGTCGTCCGCGCCGTTGTGCTCGAACTGGACACGGTCCTGCCCGACACGGAGCTGGAGGCGCCGGTTGACCCGGTAGGTGCCGCCCTTGACGTCCACCCACGGCAGTGCTTTCAGCAGCCACCGGGAGGTGATGGCCTGCATCTGGGGCGGGGTCTTGGTGGTGGTCGCGAGCTGGCGGGCCGCCCGGGTGCCGAGGCTGGTGAGTGCACCGCCCGCAGGCGGGTCGAGCGCGCTCGCTTCGACGGCGGAACCGGGAACACGTCCGGGAGCGCGGTCCGGTACGGGCACATTTCCTCCCAGAGGTGAACAGGAGTGAGGCGAACGGCCGTTGATGAGCAAGAGGGCCGTGTGCAGCAATAAGCGAAACAGGCGGAAGTGTGCCGCCGGTACGGCGCGAAGGGGGGCGCCTTCGCGTTCGGGAGGCGTAAACACTCGGGAGTTGGCAATGAGGGGCGCGCGGCCTCTGATGTGCGCCCCCTTGGTGCTGGTCAACGTTCGTCGGCGGTCGCACAGTTCAGCGGCGCGGGGGCGGGTGCGCGGCGAGGGGCGGGGCCAACGCCCGGCCACAGGCGGCACGTAGGTGAGTACGGGATGAGCGCGACGGAAGAACCCGGGCGGGTGAAGGGGCAACCGCCATGCCACGTCTTGCCCGCGCCCCACGCAGCCACGACCCTGGTGCGACGGCCCGCTGCACGCCAGTTGAACGAGAGGACGGCCCACTCGTGACACCAGCGCATGGTTCCTGCACCGGCCCGTCGTTCCTGGCGGTGACCAACCCCGGGTTCGAGCTGGGCGAGGAGGGATGGACCTGGGACGCCGGCACCGGCATCACCACCCGTAACCCGCACACCGGCCGCTGCAACGCCTACCTCGACGCCGGAAGGGGACGGCAGGTGAGGCAGGTGGTGACGGCGACCGGGGCGGGCTCGTACGACGTGTCCGCGTGGATCGCCGCGGGCGGTCCGCGCGGCGTCTTCCTGGTACGGGTCAACGGCGCGCCGGCCGGCGACACCGCCGTGGCGAACCGCCCCTTCTTCACGCGCCACACCGTCTCACGGGTCACCCTGGGAAGAGGGGACCGGATGGAGATCGTCTTCGCGTCCGGTGACGCCTGGATCGACGTCGACGACGTCATGCTGTCACCCGCGGCCCCGGCCGACCCACGGGTCACCTCCTCGGACCCCGCGCCGGCGGAGATGTTCGAGTGGGCCAAGCGCAAGGCCAACAGCTGGGTCCAGCTGCCCGGCACCGTCGGGCCCCTCAACGTGGACGAGAGAAACCCCAGCGGGACCGGCACCGCCGCCTACGCCCCCTCGTACTGGGCCGGTTACGCACACCGGAGCGGCTACTACGCGCGCGACACCGCGCATCAGGTCGCCGGAGCCCAGATCCTGGGACTGACCGAAGAGAACAAGACCATGCTGGGCTCCTTCGCCGTCTCGGCGACCGCCGCCCACGTGTATTACCCCGTGTGGTCGTACAACTTCGACGCCCGCACGTATCTGAGCATCGATTACCGCGGTGCCGACTCGTTCGTGCGCGAGGTGCCCGCGCCCTTCGAACTGGTGGAGAAGACGGAACAGGCCCACCGGTGGAGCGGTGACGCCTTCTACCTCGGCGACACGATGTGGGACTTCTGCCGCCATGCCACCACGGAATTCATCGAGGAACACGACCGGCGCAAACCCAACGGCGTCGCCGAGGGCACGGGGCAGGGCATTTTCCAGGGATCGGCCAGCTACAACGAGAACAGCGGCGAGCAGCTGATCGAGGCGGGTGACGGGATCGCTTCCCAGTACCGGGCCTGTCTGGCCGCCGCGGCGCTGGCGTCGGCCCGGCGCGAGGAGAGCCAGGCGGCCCGGTATGCCGCCCGTGCCGCGGAACTGCGCAGGTATTTCCATCACGGCTGGGTCGCGCACCAGGGCGCCGCGATGACCCGCGCCTACGCCCTCTCCGGCGCTCCGCTGTCCGGATGGGGCAGGGAGAACAGCTGGTTCATGCCCATGAAGCGCCTCCTGCTGCCCGGACCGCGCAACGACGCCTATCTCGACTTCATCGACGACATGGCCGGGGGAGCGGGAAAACCGGTGAACATCGAGGCCATCACCTATCTGCCCGACACCTTTTTCGCCAATGACCGCGACCGGCAGGCGTGGACGTGGATGCGCTATGTCTACGACCACCGCGACGACCGCCATCCCGTCACGGCGCAAGGACTGAACGGCGATTATCCGGAAGTCGCATTCACCCTCGTCTCGCAGACCGTCGAGGGGCTGATGGGATTCCGGCCGGACGCACCCCGCGCGAGGGTGGCCACCCGCTCGCACCTGCCCCGGGACGTCGACTGGGTACGCGTCGACCGCGTCCCCGTCGGCGACGGCTTCTTCGACCTGCGGCACGACGGCACCCACAGGTCCGAGCTCACCAACGGCACCTCGAAGACGTACGCATGGCAGGCCCGGTTCCCGGGCGTGCACCACGCCGTCGCGACCGACGGCAGGCCGTACGAGTCCCGACGGCAGACCCTCCACGGAAACGTGCACACCTGTGTGAACGTACGGGTGCCACCGGGCGGGACCGCGGTCGTCGAAACCGTCCGCGGGTGACCGCCGGATCGACGGCCGTATGCGTTCTGCGCCGCCGTCCCCCATATCGCCTCTCGAACCGCTGCACGGATTATTGGATGATCGGTGCACGGTATACGGTCGATTCGCGGAGCTGGACGAGCGAAAGCGATCCCTGGGCGATCAATACAAGTCTTTCGCGAAAGTTTCATTGATTCCTGAACCTTCGGCTTCGTCTGTGCGTGTGCTGTCCGTAAGCTGCCGGACAGCCCCGCCGCACACCCGGTGGTGCGGGCCGCGCCGTGCAGTCCCCGAGGAGTTGGCCGCCATGAACACCCGGTGCCCCGAGCTGAGGGAGGGCTGTCGGGTGGTCTGCCCGGTGGGCGAGATCGACCTGGCGACGGCGCAGGCGTTCCGGGACCAGCTCAGCTGGAACGATGCTGCACTCCCGGCCTGCGTGGTGGTCGATCTGCGCCAGGTGACCTTCATCGACAGCAGCGGACTCCAGGAGCTGATGAGGGCCCAGGCGCGGTGCGAGGCGATGGGCGGCTGGGTACGGCTGGTCTACGCCCACGAGGCCATCGCCCTGCTGTTCCGGCTGACCGGCTACGCGGACCAGTTCCCCCGCTACGCCGACGTCGAGGACGCCCGGCGCGGTCACCCGGCGGTTCCCTGAGACGGGCCGACGCGTGACAGGCGGGCCGACGGCCGTACGCCCCTCGACCGGCCGGGGTCACGACACCGGCTCTCAGGCGCCGGGATCGGCGCTCAGCGGGTGCGGGGGCGGCCAGGCGGGGCGGTGGTGCACGGGCAGGCTGGCGAGCGCCCGGGTCACGGTGGGGAAGACGGCCAGTACCTCCTTGCTGCCGGTGTTCTCCAGCATCCACAGCACGCGGCGCCCCACACCGGCGAGCAGGAGACGGCCGCGCCGCCGGCTGAGCAGCCAGTGCAGCCCCAGCAGGCAGTTCAGGCCGCGGGAGTTGCAGTAGACCAGCGCCGAGCAGTCCAGGACCACGTAGCGGTAACCGGCGTCGACATGGCCGCCCATCGTCGTACGGAAGAACTGTTCCCCGGTGTGGTCGAGAGCTCCGCTGACGCGTACCACCGCACACGCGTCACAGTCGGCGACCATGTTGACCAGCAACCCGTCAGCGTGCGGCATGTCGCACCTCCGAGCGCGTTCGCACAACACCCATGGGCCGGGCGCACCACGCTATCCGTAGGCGGGCACGGGGACCAGGCGTGTCCGGCCCGGAGGCGGCGTCTTGCGCCACCCCTGAGAAGGGCCTGCGGCCCGGCTCCGGCCCGGCTGCCGGGCGCGGGCAGTCCGTCGCCCGCCCGGCCGGTTCCCGAGCGGGGCCCGTCAGCTGCCGTGCGGCCGCGTGGACCCGTACGCGGTCCTCCGGCGGCGCACGGCGAGGCGACGGGAACCGCTGCCCGGCGGACGGCTGCTTCCCACCGTTTCCATCGGGCGGGTGAAGCCGGCGCCGGCGGCCGGCAGTAAGGCGAACGGCCGGGCCAGCGGAACGAGTTGCAGTACGCGGTACACACAGCGCGGCGGCTGGCACAGATAGGTCTGCCCGCCGTGCGCGGCCACTCGGGACCGCACCTCGCACAGCCACTGCAATCCGCTGCAGTCGAAGAACGTGACCTGGCTCAGGTCCAGCACCACCGTGCGTACCGACGGCGAGGACACCTGGGTCAGGGCCGGGCGCAGACGCCGGGAGAGCTCCAGGTCCAGGTCGCCGCGGACCGACAGCAGCAGCGTCTCCCCGTCGCGCCGGGCACGCCAGCACGGTCCGTCGCTCTCGCGGTACGAGCTGGCCGGCCGCCTGCGGGGCGCGCCGTCCGGCCGCCACCAGCGGGCGCCGGCACGGACGGCGCGACGGGTGGCGCCGCGGCCGCGGAAGCAGCGGGAGAGTCCGGACACAGGCGTCTCCTCCGTCGGTGGACGAGTCCCGGCCCGCAGGGAGGTGGCCGGGCATTCGTGGCCGAGTGTGGGGGCGGTCCGATGCTGTTTCCAGGGCGTTCGCCGACCCGCCCGTCGGCCTCATCCGGTGTGATGCCCCCGATTCCGTACGGACAAGCACGCGTCACCGCAGAGTCCCACCGGAGGCACGCGGCACCCGGACACCTGAACGGCCGCTCCGTCACTGTGCGAGGCAGGCCACCGGCCGGATCCGTGGGAGCGGTGGCGCGGGGCGGCGGACGGTGCCCGTGGACGGCGTTCACGCGGCCGTACGACCCGTACTACGGCGGGACCGTGCGTGGCCGTCACTCGAACGGGGCATGGGTGGTACAGACCAGCCACCGCGATCCGGCCACCGAGGTGTAACCCGAGGGAGCCGGCAGGCCCTTGGGGGGAGTGAGCCGAACGTTGCGAACCCATCGCGCCCGCGTCCGGACGACGCGGGCCGAATACCTCTTACCCCACGCCCACGAAACCGTCTTCTGGGCCCGCCGGCTGACCGCCGCCTTCCTGTCCCGCGACGGCACCACCGGCCCCGGAGCCTGCCCCGCCGACCCGGCGGACGCCTTCCTGGTCGTCACCGAACTGGTCGCCAACGTCACCCGCCACACCCGCAGCAGCTGCCGGCTGCGCCTGTACGTCCAGGACGGCACCCTGACGGTCGAGGTGAGCGACGACAGCCCGGCCCGGCCGCAACTGCGCCCGGCCGGCGACGGCGACGAGTGCGGCCGTGGCCTGCTGATCGTGTACGCCCTCACGCACACCCTCGACGTCCTCGACGGCCCGTTCGGCGGCAAGACGATCCGGGCCACCCTGGGCGCCGGGTGAGTACGGGCCGAACGCCGCCAGGGGGCTGCCGGCGCAGGAAGCTTTCCCGGCGAAACTCGCCGGCGGCGCACGCCGGCCCGGCCGTTCCGGCCCGGACGTACCGGCCCGCGGCCGTTCCGGCAACGCCGCCCTCATAAGCACGCCACCCGCCGACCGGGCAAGATCGTAAGTACGCCACCCGCCGACCGGGGAAGATCACCAAGGGTGCAGAATGACCGATGTGCTGATATCCAACACCCCGCAGAGGGCGACGGTCGACGACGCCCGTCCGGTCAGCAGTACGCTGGCCCGCGCATTCGACGACGACCCGATGATGCGCTGGTTCTTCCCCGACGAATCCACCCGTGAATCCGGGCTGGCCCGTTACTTCACCACCCTGTTCACCCGGCAGTACGCCCACCACGGCGTGTGCGAACGCACCGAAGCGGCGGCCGCCTTCTGGGTACCGCCGGAGGGACAGGAGAAGGCCGTCCCCGACGCCGAGACCGTCCAGGAGCTCCAGGACATCCTCGGCGACCGGGCACCGCTGTTCCGCGACACCGTCATGGCGGCGGCCGAGCACGCCCCCCAAGAACCGCACTGGTACCTCGCGGTGATCGGCGCCGACCCGGCGGCCCAGGGCCAGGGACACGGCGCCGCGCTCCTGCGCTCGGGGCTGGCCAAGGCTGACGCGGCAGGCCTGCCCGTCTACTTGGAGTCGTCCAAGTCGGCCAACCTCCCCGTCTACGAGCACTTCGGCTTCGCCGTGCGCGAGGAGCTGCAACTCCCGGGCGGCGGACCGCTGCTGTGGTCCATGCGACGCGAACCCCGCACCGCCGACAGCGCCTGAACACGGCGAACGGCCTTCAGCCAGAGCCGTAACCGCGCCGCGAGCCACCGGGAAAGCCCCCGAAACACCCGCGATCCGGTTACGGCCGGTCCGCCCAAAGCCAGTGACAGGCCTGCTGCCCGCTGCCAGCAGGCAGAGGAAGCGCAGCTACGGCGGAAGGACGCAATGCAAAGGCGCCCCGAGGCCGCTACACCCGAACCCACAGTTCGGTGTACGCCCAGTGGGGATGGTTCACGCACTTGTACTTCTTCCATTTCCCGTTCTGCACGCCCCAGTCCCCACGCTTCACGCAAGCGTATCTGGTGCTGTACGAACCTTCCTTCCACTCGGATTCGTCCGGGGAAGCCGGGTCATCGTCCATGCGAAGGTTTCGGGAGACGTGGCTATCGGGCGTCGCGGCATCGCCTGCGGCAACCGCTACCCCCGCGGTTCCCAACGTGATCAGGGTGGCGAGTGCCGCGGCTGTGGCAGAGATTCGGGTACGCATGACTCTCCTTACGAGTCCGGAGTCCGGCGAGTACGTCGTTCCCTCGTAGCGAAGCATCCACAGATGATTCCCGCGACGGGAGGGCCGTTCCCACCGGACAGGCCACCCCCTCATTGGTCTGTTCGTTCAGGCCAACTGGGTGGAAATATCGAGGCGGGGGGCGGGTACGGTCACCTCTCACCGCAAGGCCGTCAGGTTCGCCAGGTTCCGCACGCCTGCTGACGTCACCACGTTCCTCGCGAACAGCAGCCCCGCCGAGATCACATCAGCATGGCGGCCCAATGGAATCGGTCAGGGGTAATAACTGGCCAACTTGTGACCGCCCCCTTCTGAGTGTGACCAGGATGTGTCAGTGTCTACTGCCTTCTCCAGAAAGGGACTGGTGTATGCGTATCAACAACTGGTTCAAAACCGCAGCTATGGCGGCTGCTCTCGGGTCGGCGGCGGTGGCTACTGCATCTGCTCCGGCCGCAGCGGACGCCAGCGTGAAGTTCTGGGACACCAAGTGCAACTACGGCAGAGCCTGCGTCTACAAGACGCATGGCCCCGAAGGACGCAGTTGGTGGAACATCGAGCACTGCGGCTACACCCCTCTCAACGACTATTTCACCTATGCCAAGGCGCATGGGAACGCGTTCCGCGTCTACTACAACGACAACCTGAATCAGTGGGACTACGTGGAGCCGGGGAGGGAGCGCCCCATCGGCCAAGGCGGGGACAGGGCCAGCGGAGTAGAGGTCTACTGCTGACCGGAGGGGGCCTAATCCTTCTCCTCTGCCTGCTCCCTGCAGAGGGCCAGGCGGAATACGGTCGGAACAGGTGAACGGGGGCACCTGATCTTGACGAGAAGCCGTTTTCCCCGCAGATTGTCACGACCGCTGGCGTGGGGTATAGGAATACCCAATAACGGTAGCGAGCATACTGATTCCCTCCCTGAAGAATGTTGATGAACGTCCGGCGGCCTCTGTGGCGTCGAACGACACCGACGCACCTCAGCAACGGACGCAGTGTCCATGAGCGCACCCACACCTGCCGCGCACCCGCACCTGCCGGACCCGGTCCCAAGGGCGCGGCCTCCCATCGCCGGCTTCGGCCGGTTTCCCCCGGCGCTGCTGGGTCGCGCCGGTCGCGGCCACGCCCGCTTCCTCGTAGCCCAGGCCCCGGGCGCCAGTACCGGCGACTTCTCTGTCCGTTCCTGCTCAGACCCCGCCGGGCCCGGGCGCGAGGAGTACGTGGAGGGGAGCCGCGCTCCTCGCACCCGCCGGCGGTCGCCATCCGTCGCCGACAACGGGCGGCGACCGCCGGTCCGTCACCGCCCCTCCGCACCGCCGAGCCGGCCGACGACGAGCGGGCCGACAACGAGCGGGCAACGCTCGACGCGAGCCAGGCCGTACGACGCGGCACCTACCGACGGGTTACTTGTCCCGGGGGCCCGAGGTAGGGCTACCGGTCCAGGAAGGTGCCAGTGTCCCGGCGGGCGTCGGCGGCGGAGTTCCCGGAGCGGGCGGCGGCGACGCAGAGGCGGCGCGCCTGCCCCGTCACTGCACGAAGCCGATTACCTCCCCGTCCAACACGCAAAAATCTATGTCGGCCGGAGTAGACATCGGGTGGTGGTGTGGTTATGGTTTCTCTCGTAACCCAGAGAGACCGTAGGGCCCGGCAGAGACGAACTGCCGGGCAGCAGGACCCGCACATGCAGCACGCAGGACGGTGCGGCGGTGGAGTTTCGAAGCCATGGCTGGTGCAGGACGGCGACGGGGCTGACGGCCGCACCGGGTGGCCCGCAGTGATCAGGGGCCGCCACGAGCAGTACCCCGGTGAAGGCGTCGGCTGCAGGCGCGCGCACCGGGGTGTAGGGCAGTGAGCCTCACGCCGCAGGATGGGTGACGGGGCCGGCTGCCGGAAAGCGGTGCTGTCACAGGCCGCTGAGCTGTTTGCGTGACCAGTAGTTCGCATGACCAGCAGTACAGCAGTTGATCACTGAGGGAAGAACGGAGGAGCGAGCGCCATCAGGATCGCCCGGGCGGCTGTCTGAGTCCGGGTACCGCAGGACATCGACAGTGAGGTGGTCTCCGGTCAAGCAACCGCGATCCCCGCGGTCCCGGCAGCCTTTGGGCCGGGGCGGCGGATACAGCAGGCCGACGCAGTGTCACGGTCGGCAGATGGTGTAGTAGTTCCTTCGGGGCCCGGGTGCCGGTACGGCATCCGGGCCCCTCGACGCGTTCCATGAGAGAGGTTCGATGACAGCAGACGACTCGTACGGCCGG
>NZ_JBFAUH010000047.1:0-43908 GCF_040679095.1 Streptomyces sp. NPDC052496 | reverse complement strand
GGCTCCCGGCTGACCTGCGGGGAGACCCCTGTATGTCCCCGAGCCCGCGCCGTTTGCGGGTATCCCGCCATCGTGGCCAAAAATTCCGCAAGCTCACTCGCGCGCAGCGCGAGGGAACCTTGCTCGCGCGCAGCGGGGGGACCTTCCTCGCGCGCGGCACGGGGGGGACCTTGCTCGCGCGCAGCGCGAGGGAGGCGGGCACGCACCCGGGCTGCCTTATGACGCTCACGTGACGCGGAATGACGTCCCGGCCCCGGCGTGAGCCTCACCATGTGGTCAGGGCGCACCAGGGTGATCGACATCCTCCCCCCTGCTGTCCCGGCCTCGCCAAACCGGCCTGAGGGGGCGTGTAGGGGGCCATCCCCGCAGGTCAGCCGGGAGCCCGGGTTCACCTCACGCCCCGGGCGACGTACACGGTGCCGAGGAGATGGCCCCCTGCGCGCCCCCGCCCCACGGCACCTACCTCTGCGAGCCGCGCGACAGCGCAAACCCTCGCGCGCAGCGCGAGGAGGCAGGCCGGCATCCGGGCCACGACTCAGGGCTCACGTGCAGCGGAGTGACGTCCCCGCCCCGGCGTGAGCCTCACCATGTGGTCAGGGCGCACCAGGATGATCGACACCCTCCCCCCAGCTGTCCCGGCCTCGCCAAACGGCCTGAGGGGGCGTGTAGGGGGCCATCCCCGCAGGTCAGCCGGGAGCCCGGGTTCACCTCACGTCCCGGGCGGCGTACACGGTGCCGTGGGGGCACCCCCGGCCGAAGGCTGGGGGAGAGTTGGCCCCCTGCGCGCCCCCGCCCCCAAACCAACCCATGCGAGCCGCGCGACAGCGCAAACCCTCGCGCGCAGCGCGAGACCAGGTACATGGTCACCCGCCGCGACAGCGGCACGTCAACGACCCCGAAGCCGCCGCACCAAGATGCTCGCATCCCCCCGCGACTCCAGGTCCGCCAACACCACCGCCACCGCCTCGCGGACAATGCGCCCGCGATCGACCGCGAGCCCGTGCTCGCCCCGCAGGACCAGGCGCGCGTGCTCCAGGTCCATCAGTTCCTCGGCGGAGACGTAGACCGTGATCTTCTCGTCGTGCCGTTCCCGGCCGCTGGGCCGCCGGTTCGCGCCCCGGCCGCGTCGCCGTGGGGAGCCGGTCTCCTGGGGCGTGCCGGCCGCAGTCGGCCGCCCCTCCGGTTCAGGGCCGCGCCCCCGCCCCCCGTGCTCGGCCGGCGCCGCCCCCTCCGCGCCGGCTTCCGGCTCGGCCCGCCGCTGCCGCGGGGTCGTTTCCGCACCCGAAGCCGCAGACGAAGCCGCAGGCGTACCCGTACCGGGAGCCTCCGGCTCACCACCGGGAGCAGGCACGCGCGCCGTTTCCCCACTTCCCGCCGGGACGCCACCGCTTCCCGCCGGGACGCCACCGTTACCCGCCGGGACGCCATTCGCCGCGGCCGGCCCGTTGGTCTTGCGGGGCGCCGGGGACTGCAGCCCCGACCCCCCGGTCGTGCGGAACAATTCGTCGGCTCCGGGCAGACTCACTCGGCGTGACACCGGGCGAGCACCTCCCTGGCCAGCTGACGGTAGGCGGCGGCACCGACGGAGTTGGACGCGTACGTGGTGATGGGTTCACCCGCGACGGTGGTCTCGGGGAAGCGCACCGTACGCCCGATGACGGTGTGGTAGACGTGGTCGTCAAAGGCTTCCACGACGCGCGCGAGGACCTCACGGCTGTGCACGGTCCGCGAGTCGTACATGGTCGCCAGGATGCCGTCGAGCTCCAGGTCGGGGTTGAGCCGTTCCTGGACCTTCTCGATCGTCTCGGTGAGCAGCGCCACACCGCGCAGCGCGAAGAACTCGCACTCCAGCGGGACGATCACCTTGTGAGCCGCCGTCAGCGCGTTGACGGTCAGCAGACCGAGCGACGGCTGGCAGTCGATGACGATGTAGTCGTAGTCGGCCATCAGCGGCTTGAGCGCACGCTGGAGCGTCGACTCGCGCGCGACCTCGCTGACCAGCTGGACCTCGGCGGCTGACAAATCGATATTGCTGGGCAGCAGGTCCATGTTGGGGACCGCGGTCTTCAGCAGTACCTCGTCGGCCGACATGCCCCGCTCCATGAGCAGGTTGTAGACCGTCAGATCCAGTTCCATCGGGTTGACTCCGAGCCCGACGGACAGCGCGCCCTGCGGGTCGAAGTCGACGAGCAGCACCCGTCGGCCGTATTCGGCGAGCGCGGCACCCAGGTTGATGGTCGAGGTGGTCTTGCCCACCCCGCCCTTCTGGTTGCACATCGCGATGATCTTGGCGGGGCCGTGGTCCGTCAACGGTCCTGGAATCGGGAAGTAGGGAAGGGGTCGCCCGGTCGGGCCGACGCGTTCGCGGCGCTGGCGGGCGGCGTCCGGTGCGAGCGTGGCCGCGTATTCGGGGTCCGGTTCGTACTCCGCGTCCGGATCGTAGAAGTGCCCCTCGGGCAGGTCGTCGTAGTCGGCGAGCCGGGTGGGTTCTGAACCGCCCCGGTCGCCGGCCATGGCGTTCACGTGATGGCCGTCCATGCTCTGGTGGGCTGTCGTCGTGGTGCTCTGATGGGCTGCGAAGGTGTGGACAGCGACGGAGCCGACAGCCTGGAGCCCCGAGGGGCCCTGGCCCCGTGCAACCGCTCCTGGTCGACCACCTCCGGGAGTAAATGTCGACTCATTCACAAGTCGTCTTACCTCCTTGGATGTGACCAGGAAACTTATCGATAGGTCAGCGTGGCACTATGCCGACGGTTGGCGACTCTATGGCGTGTCGGGCGTTCGCAGCAACACAATCCGCCGGACCCGGCCCGATGTGTCGGCAATCGAACATGCCGATGTCAAGGGTGCAAGCCGCACAAGACCAAGGTTTCGAGGGTGTGCGAATCGGTTAAAGGGTTACGTTCTCGGCGAGTTGGGGTCCGCCCGCGCACATCCGGGCGAGCGGCGTGTCGGCGAACGGCCGCGGCCGGGCCTTGTGGACAAGGCCCGGCCGGCAGTGCGTCATTGACGCGCGCTATTGACGCCTCAGCCGAGAAGGGTGGCCAGGTCGGTGGCCTCCAGGCCGTGCGCCTCGGCGACCGGACCGTAGACGACCTTGCCGTCGTGGGTGTTCAGACCCTTGGCGAGGGCGGCGTCGCGGCGCAGCGCCTCGACCCAGCCGTTGTTCGCCAGCGAGACGATGTACGGCAGCGTGGCGTTGGTCAGCGCGTAGGTTGAGGTGCTGGGCACCGCGCCCGGCATGTTGGCCACGCAGTAGAAGACCGAGTTGTGGACCTGGAAGGTCGGCTCGGCGTGGGTGGTGGGGCGGGAGTCCTCGAAGCAGCCGCCCTGGTCGATGGCGATGTCGACAAGGACACTTCCGGGCTTCATCTTGGCGACCAGCTCGTTGGTGACCAGCTTCGGGGCCTTGGCGCCCGGGATGAGGACCGCGCCGACGACGAGGTCGGCCTCGACGACGGCCTTCTCCAGCTCGTAGGCGTTGGAGACGATCGTCTGCACCTTGGTGCCGAAGATCCGGTCCGCCTCGCGCAGCTTGTTGATGTCCTTGTCGAGCAGGGTGACGTGGAAGCCGAGACCCACGGCGATCTGCACGGCGTTCCAGCCGGAGACGCCGCCGCCGATGACGACGGCCTTGCCCGCGGCCACGCCCGGCACGCCGCCCGGCAGCACGCCGCGGCCGCCGGCCTGGCGCATCAGGTGGTACGCGCCGACCTGCGGGGCGATACGGCCCGCGACCTCGGACATCGGGGCGAGCAGCGGGAGCTGGCGGCCCGGGGTCTCCACGGTCTCGTAGGCGATGGCGGTGGTGCCGGACTCCAGGAGCGCGTCGGTGCACTCGCGGGAGGCGGCCAGGTGCAGGTAGGTGAAGAGGGTCTGGTCCTTGCGGAGGCGGTGGTACTCCTCCGCGATCGGCTCCTTGACCTTCAGCAGCAGGTCCGCCGCGGCCCAGACCTCGTCGGCGGTGTCGAGGATCTCGGCGCCGGCCGCGACGTACTCCTCGTTCGGGATGGCGGAGCCGAGGCCCGCGTCCTTCTCGATGACGACCTGGTGGCCGTGGCGGACCAGCTCGTGCACACCGGCAGGCGTGATCGCCACCCGGAACTCGTTGTTCTTGACCTCGCGGGGGATGCCGACCTTCACGTCGATCACGGTCCTTGTAAGAGAGCTTGCAGGAAAAATCCATGCATGCGAGGCATGCCGGGACTGACCGCGGTGTCCGCGGCCTGGCCAGTCTATTTAAGGATTCTGAGTTGTCTAGCCTTGCAAAGCATCAATTACTGAGAGGAGCACCACCGATTTCGTAGGTCACTGTGGGTGATCTGAGAGGAGTCGTTCCCCCAGACCCCGGTGCAGCCTTGCGGCTGCCGGGTCGCCGAGCCGGTCGAGGGTGTCCGCGATCCGCAGCTGGAGCGCCGCCTCCAGCCGTCCGTCCTTGGCCTCGGCGGCCAGCGAGAGGGCCGCGGTGCAGGTCCGCAGCGACTCCTCGGGGCGGCCCGCGTACTCCTGCACCCGCGCCGCCTCGCCGAGCGCGCGGGCCTGGCCCGCCACGTCACCGAGCCTGCGGTACGCCCCGTAGGCGGCCCGCCACTCCTTGAGCGCCTCGCCCCACCGCGCCGCGTACGTCAGCACCGCGCCGATCCGGCCGTGCAGCCGCGCCCCGTCCGCGTTCTCGCCCCGGGTCAGCCGCAGTTCCAGCGCCCGCCCGTACCAGTCGGCGGCCCGCTGCCAGTCCCCCAGCTCCGTGTACGTACCGCCCAGCGACTCCAGCGCCCGTACCGTCGCGATCGGATCCCGGACCTCGCGCGCCGCGGTCAGCGCGCCCCGGTAGCGGGCCATCGCGTCCGCGGTCCGCCCGGCCTGTGCGTCCAGGTCGCCGAGGTTGAGCAGCGCCGCGGCCCGCTCCCGCGCCAGGCCGCGCCGCTCGGCGACCTCCAGGACCAGGCCGTGCAGCCCGTACAGGTCCGGTGCGGCGGCCTCGGCGCCCTGGTGGGCGATCAGCGTACGGACGATGGCGGCCATCAGCCGCCGGTCCAGGGTGTCCAGTTCGCCTTCCTCGACGGCGATGCGGGCCGCCTCCAGGAGGGCGGGCCGGCGGCTGCGCAGCCAGGCGGCGGCCGAGGCGGTGGAGGCGAAGCGCAGCGAGCGCGGCAGGCCGGCCACCTTCTGCCGGGCCGGTGACCCGGCGGGTTCGCCGAGCGCCCGGCACGACTGGAGCAGCCGTACGGTGCGCTCCAGCATCCGGGCCCGGGCGAGCTGGATCTCGGCGGGCCGCTCCTTCTCGTGCAGCGCCGCCCGGACGAGCGGGACCAGGCAGCCGGGCATCCGGTACTGCGCCTGGAGCCCGGCGCTCCCGGCGGCCGGGGCTCCGGGGCCGGTCGGCTGCGGCTCCGCGGTCTCGGCCGGCCTCAGCAGCCCACGGGCGGCGAAGTCCTGGAGCGCCGACTCGGCCGCGGCGACCGAGCAGCCGGCGAGGGCGGAGGCGATGTGCGCGTCCACCAGCCCGGCCGGGGCGAGCGTGAGCAGCCGCAGGGTGCGGGCGGCGACCGGTGGCAGGGTGTCGTAGACGAGGCGGAAGGCGCGCGCCAGCGGGCGGTCACCGGCCGGTTCGCCCGCCGGTTCCGGTACGTCCCGCAGCGCCTGGAGGAGGTCGGTGACGGAGTTCTTGGGGTGTCCGGCGAGCCAGCCGCCCACCAGGACGAGCGCGGCGGGACGGCCGCCGCACTCCTCGGCGACGGCGTCGGCGGAGCGCGGGTCGACGGTGATGCGGGTGGGGCCCGCGTACCGGCTGAGCAGTTCGACGGCGGACGCGTTGTCCAGGCCGCCCAGGGTGCAGGGCCGTACGTCCGTGATGCCGGTGAGCGGGCCCTCGGAGACCGCGACGACGAGACAGCCGGCGGCGTCCGGCAGCAGGGGTTCGACCTGTTCGGCGCCGGCCGCGTCGTCCAGCAGGAGCAGGGCGCGGCGCTCGGCGAGGGCGGCGCGCAGCGCCTCGGTCAGCTCGTCCTCGGCGGCGCCGGGCTTGACGGGGGCGCCGAGCGCGGTGAGCAGGTCGCGGGCGACGAGGTCGAGGGGTACGGGGCCGCCGCCCGGGGTGCTCAGGGTGGCGCGCAGTACTCCGTCGGGGTAATCGTCGGCGAGCTGCCGGGCCAGTTCGGCGGCGAGGGCGCTGCGTCCGGAGCCGGGGCGCCCGGCGATCAGCAGGACGCGGCTGCGGGCGCCCCGGCGGCCGGAGAGGGTGTCCAGGCCCGTACGGGCGATGTCGGCGCGCAGCGCCTTCAGCTCGCGGCGGCGGCCGATGAAGCCGCCGGCCGCGGTGGCGGCGGGCGGTACGGTGCGGCGGGGCGGGGTCCGGCGGCTGCCGGGGCCGGGCGCGGCGGTGCGCCCGCCGTGGTCCCGGCCGGGCGCGGCGCGGTCGGTGGCGGGCTCCACGGCCGTGCCGTCCGGTTCCGGCCGCTGCCGTGCCGCCGTCGCGGGTCCGCCCGCCTTCCCCGGCGGGACGCCTCCCCCGCCCACCGCCTGATCCGCCACGGGTCACGCTCCCGTCCACCTGCGCTTACGAGCCCGTCGCGGTCGCGAACGGGAACGCGGTCGAGCGTAGTTCACGACCCGTCACACGCCCGGTGGAGCGCGACGGCCGAGTCACCCGTCCGGATCAGCACATCATCGGACCGCGGGGCCGTGACGGGCCCGTACAGGGGTGCTGCGGGGGCGCTGGGAGGTGCTCAGGCCTCGAACGGGCGGGCCGGCCACGGCGCGTCGGCCGGGCGCAGCGCGTCCAGGCCCTGCCCCGCGCGCGCGGCGGCCAGCGCGAGCACCCCCACCACCAGGCAGTTGTTGTGCAGTTCGCCGGCGAGCGCGCCGCGGACCAGTTCGGCGACCGGCACCCGCGCCAGCTCCATGTCGGCCTCCTCCTCGGAGACCTCGAAGCGCTCCCCCTCGGCCTCGGACAGGTCGCGGGCCAGGAAGATGCGTACGGCTTCGTCGCAGCCGCCGGGGGTGGTGTAGACGTCCGTCAGCACCCGCCAGTCCTCGGCCTTGACGTGGGCCTCCTCGTACAGCTCGCGCTGGACGGCGTGCAGCGGGTTCTCGCCGGGGACGTCCAGCAGTCCGGCCGGGATCTCCCAGAGCTTGTGCCGTACGGGGTGGCGGTACTGGCGCAGGACCAGCACCCGGTCCTCCTCGTCGAGCGCGACGACGGCCACCGAGCCGGGGTGGACCTGGTAGTCGCGGGTGGCCGTGGAGCCGTCCGGCATGACGACCTCGTCCGTGCGCATGCTGGTCTTCTTGCCGGTGAACGGCGTCGCGGTGGCGGTGATCCGCCACGCTTCCGGGCTGTCCTGGATGGCCATGTACGTCCTTCCGCAAAGCAGTCGACCGGGGCGCCCGGCCGTGAAAGGCCAGGTGCCCCGGTCAACCGTACCTATCCGTCGGCAGCCGGTCCCACGCGTCCCACGTGGGGCCGGCCGCCCGCGGGGTCAGGCCTTGGCGCCCTTCTTGGCGCCGGCCGCCGCGCCGGTCTTGCGCTCGACGGCCGCCTTGACCAGGCCGGCGAAGAGCGGGTGCGGGCGGGTCGGGCGGGAGCGCAGCTCCGGGTGCGCCTGGGTGGCGACCAGGTAGGGGTGCACCTCGCGCGGGTACTCGACGTACTCGACCAGCTTGTTGTCCGGGGAGGTGCCGGAGAACAGCAGGCCGGCCTTCTTCTCCAGCTCGCCGCGGTAGGCGTTGTTGACCTCGTAGCGGTGGCGGTGGCGCTCCTCGACGTACGGCTGGTCGTCGTAGACCTCGCGCACGATCGAGCCCTCGGCCAGCTTGGCCGGGTACATGCCCAGCCGCATGGTGCCGCCCATGTCGCCCTCACCGGCGACGATGTCCATCTGCTCGGCCATGGTGGAGATGACCGGGTCGGCGGCGGCCGGGTCGAACTCGGTGGAGTTCGCGCCCTCGATGCCGGCCAGGTTGCGGGCCGCCTCGATGACCACGCACTGCAGGCCCAGGCACAGGCCCAGCAGCGGCAGCTTGTTCTCGCGGGCGTAGGTGATGGCGCCGACCTTGCCGTCCACGCCGCGGTCGCCGAAGCCGCCGGGGATGCAGACCGCGTCGCAGTCGGCGAGCTGCTGCTTGGCGCCGGCCGGGGTCTTGCAGTCGTCGGAGGTGACCCACTTGATCTTGACGCGGGCCTTGTTGGCGAAGCCGCCGGCGCGCAGCGCCTCGGTGACCGACAGGTAGGCGTCGGGCAGGTCGATGTACTTGCCGACCAGCGCGACCTTCACCTCGTGGTCGGGGTTGTGCACCCGGTCCAGCAGGTCGGCCCAGACGGTCCAGTCCACGTCGCGGAAGGGCAGGTCCAGCTTGCGCACGACGTACGCGTCCAGGCCCTCGGCATGCACGACCTTGGGGATGTCGTAGATGGAGGGGGCGTCCGGGCAGGCGATGACGGCGGCCTCGTCCACGTCGCACATCAGCGAGATCTTGCGCTTGATGGCGGTGGGCACCTCACGGTCGGCGCGCAGCACGATGGCGTCCGGCTGGATGCCGATGTTGCGCAGCGCCGCGACCGAGTGCTGGGTCGGCTTGGTCTTCAGCTCGCCGGAGGGGCCGATGTAGGGCAGCAGCGAGATGTGCACGACGAAGACGTTGTCGCGGCCGACCTCGTGGCGGACCTGGCGGACGGTCTCCAGGAACGGCAGCGACTCGATGTCGCCGACGGTGCCGCCGACCTCGGTGATGACGACGTCGACGTCATCGTGGGCCAGCCGGCGGATGCGGTGCTTGATCTCGTTGGTGATGTGCGGGATGACCTGCACGGTGTCGCCCAGGTACTCGCCGCGCCGCTCCTTGGCGATCACGGTGTTGTAGACCTGGCCGGTGGTGACGTTCGCGGAGCCGTCGAGGTCGACGTCCAGGAAGCGCTCGTAGTGGCCGATGTCCAGGTCGGTCTCGGCTCCGTCGTTGGTGACGAAGACCTCACCGTGCTGGAACGGGTTCATGGTGCCGGGGTCGACGTTCAGGTACGGGTCGAGCTTCTGCATCGTGACCCGCAGGCCCCGCGCCTTGAGCAGCGCGCCCAGGCTGGAGGCGGTGAGGCCCTTGCCGAGCGAGGAGGCGACGCCCCCGGTGACGAAGAGGTGCTTGGTCGTCGAGGTGGTGCTGTTTCGAAAAGCAGCGGGCGGCATGGCCAAGAGGGGGCTCCCGTGGTCGCGTGGTGAAGAGGTGCGAATCAGCCACGCCCTGCGGTTTTCAGGGGTGCCTTCGCTGCGGTCGGGGGTGCCGTGCGACTGGCGCGGGCCCCTCGGTCCACGGGGTACCAGGCTATCAGCGACCGGGCATGGTCGCGCCCGGCCACGCTCGCGGCGCCCACGTACGGCCCTCTCCCGCGGGGCGCGCGGGCCCCCGCGTGACCCAGGCCACCCGTTCGGCGCAGTGCCGTCTTCCCGCAGCGGCAAGCGGATCACTGCCGTGCGTCGTATCCTGCTCGGACACTCGCCACGAGCCGTCCGGCAAGGCACCACCCCCGCCCGATTTCCGGACTCGCCGCTCGGCAGAGTTTCATGGGCAGGACGGACAAGATCACACGTCCCATGGGGGGCGTCACTCCAGTTCGACGGGAGATGCACGTGGCCGGGCGCATCGAGGACTACGCACTCATCGGCGATATGCAGACCGCCGCTCTTGTGTGCCGGGACGGCACGGTGGATTGGCTGTGCCTGCCCCGCTTCGACTCACCCGCGGTCTTCGCAGGACTGCTGGGCACGGAAGAGAACGGTTTCTGGCGGCTGGGGCCCGCGCACAGCCCCGAAGGCGGGCCGGTGCCCGCCGACCGCCGCCGCTACCGGGGCGACTCGCTCGTCCTGGAGTCCGAGTGGGACACCCCGCGCGGCACCGTACGGGTCATCGACTTCATGCCGCCGCGCGAGGACGCGACGCCGCAGCTGATCCGTATCGTGGAGGGCGTCAGCGGGCGGGTGCCGATGCGCTCGGCGCTGCGCATGCGGTTCTCCTACGGCTGGGTGGTGCCGTGGGTGCACAAGGTCGACGAGCGCACCGTCGCGGTCGCCGGACCCGACTCGGTGTGGCTGGACACGGACGCCGAGACGTACGGCAAGGACCTGACGACGTACGCGGACTTCACCGTCGGCCCGGGCGAGCGGATCGCCTTCACCATCAGCTGGCAGCCCTCGCACAGCCGCCCGCCGCACGTCCCGGAGCCGGAGGCGGCGCTGGAGGCGACCGAGGACTTCTGGCGCGAGTGGGTGGACCACTGCACGTACCACGGCCCGTACCGGGACGCGGTGGTGCGCTCGCTGATCACGCTCAAGGCGCTCACGTACGCGCCGACCGGCGGCATCGTCGCCGCGCCCACCACCTCGCTGCCCGAGGACATCGGCGGCTCGCGCAACTGGGACTACCGCTTCACCTGGCTCCGCGACGCGGCGATCACCCTGTCCTCGCTGCTGCGCACCGGCTACCGCGAGGAGGCCCGCGCCTGGCGCGAGTGGCTGCTGCGCGCGGTGGCCGGCGACCCGGAGAACCTGCAGATCATGTACGGGATCGCGGGCGAGCGGGAGCTGGGCGAGAACGAGCTGACCTGGCTGACCGGGTACGAGAACTCGCAGCCGGTCCGGGTCGGCAACGGCGCCGCCGGGCAGCTCCAGCTGGACGTGTACGGCGAGGTCACCGAGGCGCTGCACCTGGCCCACAACACCGGCCTGGCCCGCAACGACTACGCCTCGCTGCTCCAGCTCAAGCTGATCCAGTGGGTGGAGAAGCACTGGGACGAGCCGGACGAGGGCATCTGGGAGGTGCGCGGGCCGCGCCGGCACTTCGTGCACTCCAAGGTGATGACCTGGGTCGCGGTGGACCGCACGATCAAGCTGATCGAGTCCGGTGACGTGGACGGCCCGCTGGACCGCTGGCGGCAGCTGCGCGAGACGATCCACCGGGAGGTCTGCGCGAAGGGCTACGACCCGGAGCGCAACACCTTCACGCAGTCCTACGGCTCCAAGGAGCTGGACGCCTCACTGCTGCTGATCCCGCAGATGGGCTTCCTGCCGCCGGACGACAAGCGGGTGATCGGCACCATCGAGGCCATCCAGCGGGAGCTGGGCACCGAGGACGGCTTCATCCTGCGCTACCCGACCTCGGGCGAGGACGCGGGCGTGGACGGCCTGGAGGGCGACGAGGGCGCGTTCCTGGCGTGCTCGTTCTGGCTGGCCGACGACCTGGCGATGATCGGCCGCGTCGAGGAGGCCCGCATCCTCTTCGAGAAGCTGCTCTCGCTCCGCAACGACCTGGGCCTGCTGGCCGAGGAGTGGGACTCCAAGCTCCAGCGGCAGGTGGGCAACTTCCCGCAGGCGTTCAGCCACGTTCCGCTGATCGACACGGCGCTGCGGCTGACGGCGAGCGGGGCGTACGGCGGATAACCGGCTCACGGGTGAGGGGCCACGGCAGCGGTGCCGTGGCCCCTCGTCGTGTCCGGTGGCTCAGAACGCCGTCAGCGTCAGCGTCATCTCACGGGGCGCGCCGTCCTCGATGTACGAGGCGAAGTTGGCCACGTCGTCGAAGGCGAAGCCGTACGCCTTGCCGTCGGCGGCCTCGGCGTGCAGGACGCGCGCGTAGTGGTTGGCGAGCTGGCCCTTGTAGAAGGTGCCGGCGTCGGTGGTGGGCTGGGCCGCGTGGTCGGCCAGCGTGGCGCGGTTGAGGGCGGCGCCGAGCACCGCGGCGACCGGGCCGCGCAGCCCGTCGTTGGGGGCTTGCAGGGCGCCGTGGCAGAAGAGCACGTCGCGGGTGGAGGGCTTGGCGATGGAGAACTGGGCGGGCCCCCGGAAGGTGAACTGGCCGCCGCTGACCCGGCCGGTGAAGGTCCCGCGGTTGGTGGTGACCTTCAGGTCCTTGGACGTGTACGCGTTCCAGGCGCGGTCGATGTACGGCGCGAAGTAGTTGCGGTCGAACAGCCCGGCGTCCAGGCCGTGGCTGGGGGCGATGACGCGCTTGTCGCCGACGACGAGCTTGCCGAAGCCGGGCGTGCGGCCGATCTCGGAGAAGATACGGGAGCGGGCACCGGCCTTGAGCGCCCCGGCCGTCTGGTCCCGGGCGCCGACGAGGCGGATGGACATCGGGACGCTGAACATGTCGACCGCCGTGGTGTTGCAGTGCATGCCGGCCCCGTCGTACGTGAACTCCGCGCAGTCGTGCACGATCGGGTAGTTGGGGTCGCCGGAGACCCAGCCCGCGGGGTAGGCCAGCGCGGGCTTGCCGTTGCCGTCCTGCACGGCCTTGAACTTGAGCTTGGAGCCGCAGGCCACGTAGATGCGCCCGGACATCCGCGGGACGCGCAGGTTGGTGTCGCCGTTGGCGGCGAGCGGTATGGCGTAATCGGTGAAGCCGTCCGGGCGGTTGTCGGAGAGGGCGATGGGCTTGATGTCGCCGTTGGCGGTGACCCGGACCTGCTGGTCTCCGGTGTTGCCGACGATGTAGATCCAGACGGCGTTGTTCGCGTAGCGGCCGGTCCGGTTGACGACGTGCAGCGGCAGTCCGGCCGCTACGGCGCCGGCCGGGGCGGCTCCGGCGGTACGGGCGAGCAGGCCCGCGCCGGCTCCGGCGGCGGCCGTCGCGGCGAGGCCGCCGATGAGGGTACGACGGGAGATCATGCGGTGGCTCCTTGCTGTACGGAGACGGACACGTGGTCGACCAGGAGGGACGCTCCGGGGCGTGTCGCGTCGGTGGGGGTGGCGCGGCCCGCGACGGCGTCCGGGAAGGCGCCGCCCATCGCGAGGTTGAGCAGGATGAAGTGGCCGTGGTGGGTGGTCTTCGCCCAGGTGGCGGCGTCCATGTCGGCCGAGCTGACGGTGTGGAAGCGCTGACCGTCCACGGACCAGTGGAGGTATTCGGTAGGGCCGGTGCGGTCCAGTTCCAGGGCGTAGGTGTGGAAGCCGGCCTGGCAGGTGGCGCCGGGGCAGACGCGTGAATTGCCGCGGCCCTGCGACTCGTTGCAGGGGCCGCCGGGGTTGACGCCGCAGTGCAGGACGCCCCAGACGCGGTTGGCGCCGTTGACGTTCTCCATGATGTCGTACTCGCCGATGCCGGGCCAGTTCCAGTAGTTGCCGCGGAATTCGGCGCCGAGCGTCCAGAACGCCGGCCAGTAACCGAGGGCCGCGTCGCCGGAGATGTCCGGCATCTTGACGCGCGCCTCGATCCGCAGCTTGCCCTTGGCCGGGGCGGCGAAGTCGGTGCGGCGGGTCTCGATGCGGCCGGAGGTCCAGGTGCCGCCGTTCTTGAGTGCGGTGATCTTCAGATGGCCCGCGCCGTCGAGTTGCAGGTTCTCGGGGCGGTCGGTGTAGGTCTGGCGTTCACCGGTGCCCCAGTTGGCGGGGCCGCCCGGGTAGCTCTTGCCGGTGTCGATGATCCAGTCGTTGGCGGACGGGCGGGAGCCCGCCGGGCCGTTGAAGTCGGTGCGCCAGACCTGCGCGTACGTGGCCGCCGGCTGGCCGGCCGACGCGGTGGGCAGGGCGGGCGGCCAGGCGAGGACGAGGGCGAAGGCGGCGCCGAGCGAGCCGAGCAGTGCCGCGGTTCTGGCCCGGGTCCGCCGGCGAACGGGTATTTTCGTGTCCATGACATACGCTCCTCGGGCTACGTGGGGGTGTGGTGAGGAGTTCCGTGTGCACACGCGGCCTGAGAGGATTGAGAGCGCTCTCATGCCGTGTAGGGGCACACAGTGCCGACTTCCCGCCGAGCCGTCAAGGCTTGGTGTGGACCAGGGGGTTGGCCCATTTTCAACTTCGGGGGTCGAATGGTGGATACATCGAAGGGCGGACGTCCGACACTGGAGGCGGTCGCCGCGCGGGCCGGCGTCTCCCGCGCCACGGTCTCCCGCGTGGTCAACGGCGGCGCCGGAGTCCGCGGCGAGGTACGTGAACGGGTCCGGCGCGCCGTCACCGACCTCGGGTACGTACCGAACAGCGCGGCCCGCTCCCTGGTGACCCGCCGCACCGGCGCGGTCGCCGTGGTGATCGCCGAACCGGAGGCCCGGGTCTTCGCCGACCCGTTCTTCGGCCGCCAACTGCGCGGAATCAGCCGCGCGTTGTCGGCGGCCGACGTCCAACTCCTGCTGCTCCTCCAGGAGACCCGCGCCGACTGCGACCGCGTCGGCCGCTATCTGTCCGCCGGGCACGCCGACGGCGTACTGATGTTCTCGCTGCACCGCGACGACCCGCTGCCCGCGATGGCCGAGGCGTCCGGCCTGCCCACCGTCTACGGCGGCCGGCCCGGCTGGGCGGACGCCGGTCACGCACCCCGTCCGCTGTACGTCGACACCGACAACCGCGACGGCGCCCGGCAGGCCGTACGCCACCTCCAGGAGCGCGGCCGCCGCCGGATCGCCGTGATCACCGGACCGCTCGACCAGACCTCCGCCCAGGACCGCCTGGACGGCTACCGCGACGCGCTGGCACCCGCCGCACCCGACCCGCGGCTGATCGCGGACGGCGGTTTCACCGCCCGGGGCGGCGAGCGCGCGATGGCCGAGCTGCTGGCCGCCGCACCCGACCTGGACGGCGTCTTCGTCTGCTCCGACCTGATGGCCTCCGGAGCGCTGCGGACCCTGCGGGCCCACGGCCGCCGGGTGCCGCAGGACGTGGGCGTGGTGGGCTACGACGACCTGGACCCCGCGGCGTGGACGGACCCGCCGCTCACCACGGTGCGCCAGGACGTGGAGGAGATGGGCCGCCTCATGGCACGGCTGCTCCTCCGGCGGATGGCGGCGGGGCCGGGGGGCGGTGGGGAGGAGCTGGCTCCGGTGGTCACGGGGGCGAGGTTGGTGGTGCGGGAGTCGGGGTGAGGAGCCGGGGGTGAAGGAGTCGGGGGTGCAGGAGTCCGGGTCCGGGTGAGGGAGCCGGGGTGAGGCCCGCCGCGGCGGCGTGCCGGCGTGTTCGCCGCGGCGGCGTGCCGGTATGCCCGTCCAGTCGGCCCGGCGGCCTGTCCCGGTACGTCCGGCCCGGTACGTCCGGCGGCCCCGTCCCGGTACATCCGGCCGCCCGTCCCGGTACGTCCGGATAGCGGACTGCGGGTAGCGTTCCCCGCCATGGGGCCGGAAGCGAAGATCGAAGCGGTGATCACGGTACGCCGCGCGCTGGAGCTGCCCACGCTGCGGCGCGGGCTGCCCGAGGTGCTGGCCGGCGAGGACCGTCTCGACCGCGCCGTACGGTGGGTGCACGCGGGCGAGGTGCCGCACATCGCGTCGCTCCTGAAGGGTGGCGAACTGCTGCTGACCACCGGCCTCGGCCTGGGCGCCCGCCCCTCCGAACAGCGCGCCTTCGTCCGTGAGCTGGCCGACCGCGACATCGCCGCCCTCGTCGTGGAGCTGGGTTCGCGCTTCGAGGCGCTGCCGTCCGCCGTCGTCGACAGCGCACGGGCCTGCGGCCTGCCCCTGGTGCAGCTGCACCGCGAGGTCCCTTACGTCACCGTCACCGAGGAGATCCACACCGAGCTGGTCAACAGCCACTACCTGCTGCTGCGGCAGGCCGACGAACTCCTGCGCAGCTGTACGGACGTCCTGCTGCGCGGCGGCGGCGCCCCCGAGGTCCTGCGGCGGCTGGCCGCCTTCACGGGCAACCCGCTCTGCCTGGAGGCTCCCGACGGCAGCCCGCTGTACGCCGCGGGCCCGGACGACGGCGGGGCCGCGGACGCCGGTCCCCTCCAGGCGTGGGAGGGGCTGCGGGAGTCCGGCCTGCGGGTGGACGTGCCCGGCGGCGGGCCCGGTCCCGACGCCGTACGCGCCCGTCTGGTCCTACTGCCCGTCAACGCGCCCGTCGCCCCGGTGCACCGGATCGCCGCCGAGCGCGCCGCCGACCTGCTCGCCGTCGTACTGCTCCAGTCCCGGCAGGAGGAGGTGCTGGCCGCGCGCGGACGCGGTGACTTCCTGGCCGACCTGGCGGCGGGCCGGATCACCGCGGGCGAGGCCCCGGCGCAGGCCCGCCTGCTGGGGTTCCGGC
Source organism: Streptomyces sp. NPDC052496 (assembly GCF_040679095.1). Classification (NCBI taxonomy): domain Bacteria; kingdom Bacillati; phylum Actinomycetota; class Actinomycetes; order Kitasatosporales; family Streptomycetaceae; genus Streptomyces; species Streptomyces sp. NPDC052496. The sequence continues at coordinate 27,919 of NZ_JBFAUH010000047.1, read as the reverse complement.
CGGGCGGTGAACCGATCCTTCCGGTGGTCATGCGGCTGCCCTCACATCTGCCCACCCCCGGCAGCTGGGCGGTGCTGGCCCGCGCCCTGCGCGAGGAGCTGGCCGCGCTGGGCGTACCCGTCCTGCTCGGCGTACGGCCCGTCGAAGGCCGGGTGCCGCTGCTCGTCGCGCTGCGCGCGGGGCAGGACCGTACGCACATCGCCGACCGGGTCGCCGAAGCGCTCCGCGCGGGAGTCGTACGCGCCGGGGCCGACTCCCCGGCGGCCCGGCGCCCGGTGGTCGTGGTCGGCGCTGCGGGCGACTGGCCGGCGGCCGGCCCCGGGCTGCGGCACGCGACCGAGGCGGCTGCCGCCGCGCAGGGCCTGCCGGAGCAGCCCTGGCACGACGCTCGCCGGCTGGACATCGAGCTGCTGCTGTGGCGGATGCGCGAACACGGCGAACAGGGCGTGCTGACGGACTTCGTGGACCGCGCCATCGGCCCGCTGCTCGTCCACGACCGCGCCGCCCGCCAGCCGCTGCTGCCGACACTGGAGGCCTACCTGGCCAGCGCGGGCCGCAAGGCGGAAACGGCCCGCGACCTCAACGTCAACCGGCAGACGCTGTACGACCGGCTGGCCCGCATCGCCCAGTTGCTGGGCACGGACCTGGACGACCCGCAGACGGTCCTCGGGCTGCGGCTGGCCCTGCGGGCCAGGAGGCATACGGATCGGGGGTGAGGGCGGTCCGGGGGCGCGGTGGTGTCGTGCCGGACAGGTTCCGATGCCGGACGGGATCACGGTGCGGACAGGCGCTCCCGGCGTTCGCCCCGGCGTTCAGCTCTCCCGCCGCTGCATCAGCTCGTCGTACACGCTCAGCACCTGCGCGACGGTGGCGTCCTCGGTCGGCCAGCCCGCGGCCTGCGCGCGGCCGGCGGCGGCGAGCGCGTCCCTGCGGGCGGGGTCAGCCAGCAGGCCCAGGACGGTACGGGCGAGGGCCGCTGCGTCGCCGTACGGGACGAGTTCGGCGGCGTGGCCGACCAGTTCGCGGGTGCCGCCGACATCGGTGGCCACCAGCGGCACGCCGGCCCGCAGCGCCTCCTGGGCGATCAGCGAGCGGGCCTCCCAGCAGCTGGGCAGCACCAGGAGGTCGGCCGCGGCGAGGAGTTCGGGCACGTCGTCGCGGCGGCCGAGCAGGCATACCGGCAGGTGCTCGGCGTCGATGCGCCGTTGCAGCGCCTCGCGCCGGCTGCCCTCCCCCGCCACCGCGACCATCGGCTGCGGGTCCAGGGCGCACCACGCGTGCGCCGCGTCCAGCAGGAGGTCGTGTCCCTGGTGCGTCTCCAGGCGGCCGACGACGAGGATCAAGGGGCGGTCCACCGCGCCCAGTTCGGCACGCTGCTTGTGGGCGGGGCGGTCCTCCGCCGTGAGCGGGTGGTCGCCGGCCCGGGGGGACGGGATCGCCACGGGGGCCAGGCGCGCGTCGCGGGCGCCGCGCTCGCGGGCCCGGTCCACCAGGTCCGAGCACGCGCCGAGGACGACCGCGGCGGCCCGCGCCACCCGCCGTTCCAGCAGGTGGACCAGGCGGGCCCGTGGTCCGTCCGTATGCGCCTTGGTGTGCCAGGTGACCACGAGGGGAACCCGGCGGCCCCGCGGGCCCTGGAGGGCCAACGCGGCGCGCAGGCCCGCCCGCAGGCCGTGCGCGTGCACGAGGTCGGCGTCCCCGCAGGCGGCCCGCAGCGACGTGACGCTCGCCGGGTCGGCGCGCGGCGGCACCGGTACGAAGCGCGCGCCCGCGTCCGTGTAGTCGTAGGTGTCCTCGGCGGCGGGCGGCGCGCACACCGTCACCCGGATCCCGCGCGCCACCAGCCCGGCGGCCAGCGAACGCACATGGGCGGCGCTGCCCGCGCTGCCACGGCCCAGCACCTGGACCGTACGCAGCGGCGACTGTCCGTGCGGCGGGGCCGGGGTGCTGGTCACGTGGGCGGTGCTCCTGGAGTCGGCGGGGGGGGCGGGCCGGGCGGCGCGCCGCGGGTCCGGCTCCGCACGGGGCAGGCGCCGGTACGGCGGCGCGGTCGCGCAGCTGTACGCGCTGCGCCCCCAGGATGCCAGTCCCGGCTGTGGCTCCGGCACCGCCGACGAGCCGCCCCTAGGGCGCACATCGCCCATACACCCACCTGACCACCCATATGGGCGACAAACCGACCACTCCGGTGGCCCAGCGGCAGTGACCTGGCGCGGGGTCCGTCCGTTACGTGCGGACGGTCGAACCGTTACGGACCGAAGGTCCCCACCCTTGCACGCCGGCGGTCGGGCGGTTACGTGTCCACGCTCGCGGCCGTCCGGCTGGCCCGGTCACCGGCCGCCGCGGCCGCGACCAGGGCGGCGGCGTGCGCGGCCAGCCCCACGCGGCCGTACCCGGCGGCGACGGCGAGGCCCAGCCCGGCGCCCAGGGCGTGCGCCCCCGCGTCACCGATCATGGTGCGCTCCCCCAGGTCGTCCGCGAGGACCGCCAGCGCGGCGCCCACCGGAGCGGCGGCCAGCGCCCCGGCCGAGCCGCTCCGCAGCAGGCCCGGCGCCGCCGCGGCGAGTGTGGCCGCCAGTGCCCGGCCCGGCCGTACGTCCACCAGGTTCACGGCGTGCGCGGCACCCGCGATCACCACCCCCGCGAGCACCTTGTCCAGCGGCCGTTCCTTGAGCAGCGCACCGGCGGCCAGCCCGGCCGCACCGATCCCGAGGAGTTTCACCGCACCACTGGTCAACTCCCCGTCCCGCAGGGCCGACAGATGCGCCCGGAAGCCGCGCCGTGGATCCCCCGCGCCGGCGAGGTCGTCGTACGCGCCGCAGCCGCCTGCCGCCAGGACGGCCAGCGCCGCCGCCGTACGCGTACGGGCGGGCAGCCCCGGCGCGGTCACGGCGGCGAGCGCGGTGCCCGCCGCGGTGGCGGGACCGCTGTACAGGTCGACCGTGCGGCCGGCGTGGTTCGTCCGCTGCCAGCGCCCGCGCCCGCCGGGCGGCCGGCGCCGGAACTGCCCGTACACGGCCCGGGTGACGCCTGCCGCGGCAGCGAACGGCAGGCCCTTGCGCAACGTAGCGATCATGACCAGCAGCCTAGGGAGCCGGTCCGGGATCATGATCAGCAGCCCAGGGAGCCGGTCCGGGCTTGCGCTCGCGGGGTCGCGGCTCCGGGGCCGGAGGCACGGCCCCGCGCCGCGGGTTCCGGCTCAGCGCACCGCGCGGGCGGTCTCCAGCAGCTCCTCCGCGTGGGCCCGTGCCGTCTCGGAGTCCTCCTGACCGGCGAGCATGCGGGAGAGTTCGCGTACCCGGTCCTCGCCCTCCAGGACCGTGACGCCGCTGCGGGTGACCGAGCCGTCGTGGGTCTTCTCCACCAGCAGCTGCCGGTCGGCGAAGGCCGCGACCTGCGGGAGGTGGGTGACGACCACGACCTGGGCGGACCGGGCCAGGCGGGCCAGGCGGCGGCCGACCTCCACGGCGGCCTTGCCGCCGACGCCCGCGTCCACCTCGTCGAACAAATAGGTCGGTACGGGGTCGGAACCGGCGAAGACCACCTCGACCGCGAGCATCACCCGGGAGAGTTCACCGCCGGACGCGCCCTTGGCGATGGGGCGGGGCGGCGTGCCCGGGTGCGGGGCGAGCAGCAGCTCCACCTCGTCGGCACCGGTGGGCCCGAAGGCCACCGAACGGCCGCCGACCTCGACGCCGTCGTTCTCGTCGGCGGTCTCGGTCTGGCTGATCCGGACGCTCACCCGGGCGTGCGGCATGGCCAGCTCGGCCAGCTCGGCCGTCACCGCGTCGGCGAATCGCTTCGCCGACGCCTCGCGGGCGTCGGTCAACGCCTGCGCCAGCTCGCCCAGTTCCGCGCGCAGCGCGTCGCGCTCCGCGGTCAGCTCGCCGATCCGGTCGTCGTCGCCGTCCAGTTCGGCGAGGCGGGCGGCGCCCTCCTCGGCCCAGGCCAGTACGGCGCCGATGTCCTCGCCGTACTTGCGCGTCAGGTGCGTCAGCGCGGCCCGGCGCTCCTCGACGGCGGCCAGCCGCAGCGGATCGGCGTCCAGCCCGTCCGCGTAGCTGGCCAGTTCGCCGGCCACGTCGGCCATCAGGATGCCGATCTCGCCCAGCCGCTCGGTGAGCGCGGACAGCGCGGGGTCGTGGCTGCGTACGGCGTCCAGCGCCCGGTGCGCGCCCGCGACCAGGGTGCTGGCGTCGACGGCCTCCAGGTCCTCGGGGTTGCCGGCCAGCGCGGCGTGCGCGGCCGCGGCGGCGGAGGCCAGCGCCTCGGCGTGGCCGAGCCGTTCGGCCTCGGCGGCCAGCTCGGTGTCCTCGTCCGGCTGCGGTTCGGCCGCGGCGATCTCCTCCAGGCCGAAGCGCAGCAGGTCGGCCTCCTGGGCCCGTTCGCGGGCGCGGGTGGTCAGCTCGTCCAGCTCGGCGGCCACGGCGCGCAGCCGCCGGTACGCGGCGGTGTACTTGGCGAGCGGTACGGACACCGCGTCGCCCGCGTAGCGGTCCAGCGCCTGCCGCTGCCGGGCCGGGCGCAGCAGGCCCTGCTGGTCGGTCTGGCCGTGCACGGCGACCAGGTCGTCCGCCAACTCCCCCAGCAGTCCGACCGGGACGGAACGCCCGCCGACGTGGGCGCGCGAGCGGCCTTCGGCCGAGACCGTGCGGCTGATCAGCAGCGTGCCGTCGTCCAGCTCGGCGCCCGCCTCCTCGGCGCGCACCGCGGCCGGGGCCGCCGGGCCCACCGCTATGCGCCCCTCCACGACCGCCGATTTGGCGCCGATCCGCACCAGGGCGGGGTCGGCGCGCCCGCCGAGCAGCAGCCCGAGGCTGGTGACGACCATGGTCTTGCCCGCGCCCGTCTCGCCGGTCACCGCCGTGAAACCCGGCGACAGCTCGACGACGGCATCGTCAATGACGCCCAGGGACCTGATCCGCATCTCCTCCAACACGGATACGACCTTACGAGGTCCTGGGCCCGCCCCGCGACGGCCTCCCCTCGCCTTGCCGCCCCGCCCTGCGGAAAACCCCACTGCGAGAACGGATGTTTTCCTCATGGTGGACCCCCTGCACCGCCCGTCACGCTGAAGCAAGCAGCTGAAGCAGGAACACGAGCGAAAGGGGGTGCCGGATGTCCGCGGGAGCGATGGGAGCGATGGGAGCGGGCGAGGTACTGCCTGGGACGGTGTGGTCCGGGCCGGTGCCGCCCGGGGCAGCGCCGTCCGGGCCGATGCCGCCGGCGCCCGGCCACCCCGCACCCGGCCACCCCGCACCCGGCCACCCCGCGCCCGGCCGTCCCACCCGCGGCAGGTCCGCCCACGGCGGGTCCGCGACCAGTGGGCCGGCGCGGGCGGCGCTGCGCGGGCACCGGGCCTCCTTCGCCGGGACGGCCGTCGCGGCCCTGTTCGCGGCCACGGTGGTCAGCGCCTCGACCATGCTGCTGGCCTCGACCGGGACGAAGAGCGCGCCCGCCGCCGCGCGGCGCGCCCTGGCGGCTTCCGAGGTGGGCATCATGGCCACCGCCTTCCTGCTCGTCTCCGTCTACCTCTCGGTCTTCGTCCTCGCCTCGACCATGGGCACGGCCGTCACCCAGCAGCACCGCGAATTCGCCATGCTGCGCGCGATCGGCGCCCGGCCGTGGCAGATCCGGCGGGCGGTCGCCGCGCAGGCCGTCGCGGCGGCGGTGCCCTCGGCCGTGGCCGGCTTCCTGCTCGGCGGGGTGCTCGCGCGCTGGTGGTTCGCGGGCATGGCGGAGCACGGCCTGATCCCGCCCGGTGTCGGCTTCACGTTCAGCTGGGTGGCACTGCCCGTGTGCCTCGCGGTGGCGACGGTCACCTCGGCCCTCGCGGGGGTGCTCGCGGCGAGCAGGTTCGCCGCGCTGCGCCCCGCGCGTGCCTTGCGGGAGGCCGGCGCGGGCCGCCGCAAGCTGGGGCTGCTGCGGCTCCCCCTGGGGCTGGCGGCGATCGCGGGCGGCGCGTTCGTCTCCCGGTTGTCGGCCGACCGGCCGGAGAAGGCGGGCGACGGCGCGTTCATCGTCCTGCTCCTGTTCTGCTTCGGCGTCGGTCTGCTCGGGCCGCGCATCGTCGGCCCGGTGGCCTGGCTGGTCGCCCGGTCGGCGGGCCGCCTGGGCAGCGCCGCCGAGCTGGCCATGCTGAACGTGACGACGCAGGCGCGCCGCTTCTCCGCCGCCGTGGTCCCGCTGGTGCTGGTCGTCGCGTTCGGCACGACCAAGATCGCGATGCACACCACCGCCCGGCACGTGACCGGTTCGGCCGGCCCGGCCCGGTCGGTCTGGATGGACTACGTCGGCACCGGTCTGTACGCGGGCTTCGCCGCCATCGCCGCCGCCAATACCCTGGCCATGATCACCATCGAGCGCCGCCGTGACCTGGCGCTGTTGCGTGTGATCGGCAGCCGTCCGCGCCAGGTGCGGTCCATGGCCGCCTGGGAGGCGGCCGTCGTGGCGGGCACGGCGCTGCTCCTGGGCACCGCCATCGCGCTCTGCACCCTCGCTCCGGTACTGCGATCCCTGTACGGCAGCCCGCTGCCGTATCTGCCGTGGCCGGCCGTCCTCGGGATATCCGGCGGCGTGCTCCTGCTGACGCTGCTCGCCACCGGCCTGCCGGTCCACGCGGCCCTGCGCCGCCGCGCCGTGGAGACCCTCGCGGCGACGTGACAGCGGCTGATGCCGGCCATGAACCACACCGCAACGCGACGCAAGGGGGACAAGACCATGACCGAGCAGTCGGCCCCGCGACCGGTGACGCGGTCGGTCCAGACGTCGACCGGCCCTCGGCCCACCCGGCGGACCGCCCTCCTGCTGGTCGTCACCGCCCTGGCCACCGCCTGTACGCCGGCCACCGGCGCTCAGGCGCTCCGGGCGTCCGAGGGAGTTGCGGCGCAGCCCGTGCCGACGCGCGCCGCCTCCCTGGAGGGAGTGTGGCGGATGGACGGGTACGGCACCCTCGTCACGATCGGCGGGCGGCGGCTGCGCACGTACGAGACCACGGCCGTGAGCTGCCTGCCCGGTTCCGTCGACGCTGCCCGTACGGGCCGGCCGGACGCCGCGGGCCGGGTGGCCTTCGACGTACCGGACGCGCCGCGCGTCACGGTCGTCCCGCAGAGCGCCGGGGTGGCCCGGCTGAGCGTCCAGGACAACGCCGGGTACCGCACCCTCCACCGGATCAGCGGGCTGCCCGCCCGCTGCCACCAGCGCCCCGCGAAGGACCCCCGCACGGTCTTCGACGTCTTCTGGCGCACCTACGCCGAGAACTACCCGTTCTTCGCCGCCAAGGGGGTCGACTGGGCCGCCGTCCGCGACCGGTACCGCCCGCGCGTCACCGCGCGGACCACCGAGGCCGAACTCTTCGCCGTGCTGCGCGCGATGATCGAGCCGCTGCACGACGGGCACACCAGGCTGACCGCGGGAGCGGGCCGAACCTTCGCGGGGCTGCGGCCCGGGACGGTCGCCCCCACCCCGGCGTTCCTGAAGCGGGTGGACGCGGCGATCGCCGCCGGCCTCGGCCGGGACGTCGCCCTGCGGCGCTGGGCCGGCGGCGCCCTCTCCTATGCCGATCTCCCCGGGCGCCTCGGCTACCTCCGCATCACGTCCTTCCACGGCTACACCGGCCGCGCGGGCCACGAGAACGACGTCGCGGAGCTGGACCGGGCGCTGGACGCGGTGTTCACCGAGGCCCGCACGTCGGGGCCGCGGGCCCTGCGCGGACTCGTCGTCGATCTGCGGCTCAACGGCGGCGGCTCGGACCTGCTCGGGCTGCGCGTCGCCTCCCGGCTGACCGGCCGCCCGTATCCGGCGTACCGCAAACACGCGCGCAACGACCCGGAGGACCCCCGTAAGTTCACCCCCGACCAGACCGTACGAGTGCGCCCGTACGACGGCCCGCGCTACACGGGCCCGCTCGCGCTGCTGACCGGACCGCTCACGATCAGCGCGGGCGAGACCTTCACCCAGGCCCTGCTCGGCCGTACGCCCGCACCGGCCCGTATCGGCGAGGCCACCCAGGGCCTCTTCTCCGACACGCTGGACCGCACCCTGCCGAACGGCTGGAAGTTCGCCCTCCCCAACGAGGAGTTCCTGACCCCGGACGGCCGCACCTTCGACGGCACCGGCATCCCCCCGACCCTCCGCACCCCGGCCTTCACCCCCGAGGACCTGACCTCCCGCCGCGACCCGGCCCTGACCCGCGCCCGCACCCTTCTGGCCACCGGCCACCCGGCGCCATGACTCCGGCCACGACGGGCGGCAGCCCGCGATCGCCCCGCACGTTCGTCGCGGTACTGGCCGCCCTTTCCGTCCCGTTCTGGATGGCCGGCGCGGTCTTCGACCTGTCCGCGACGCTGCCCATGGGCATGCCGCTGAGCGCGTTCCAGTTCGTCCTGCCGGTGGCGGTGGCCTCGTTCCTCGTCTTCCGCGAAGAGGGCGGACGCGGGGTACGGCGGCTGCTGAAGGGCACCTTCTCGGTTCGTGGCGCGTCCGGACCCGGCTGGTGGGCGCTGGCCGCCCTCCTGATGCCCGCCCTGTTCCTCGTGACGTACGGGCTGCTGTCGTCGGCCGGGGGGCCGCCCTCGGGGCCGCGTTCCCCGCTCGCCTCCGCGCCGCTGCTCCTCGTGCTGTACTTCGTCGCCGCGGCGGCCGAGGAGGCGGGGTGGACGGGGTATCTGCTGCAGCCCGTGCGGGAGCGCTGGGGGACGCTCGGTGCGGGGCTGCTCATCGGTCTGGTGTGGGCGGCCTGGCACCTCGTCGCGTACGTCCAGGCCGACCGTTCGGCCCTGTGGACAGCCGGCCAGGTGCTCGGCTCGGTCGCGGCACGGGTGCTGATGGTCCTGCTGCACGACGGTTCCGGCGGGTTCGTGCTGACAGCCGTCCTCGTGCACACGACGATCAACCTCGTCGAGTCGGTGTTCCCGGGCTACCCGGAGCACGCCGCGCCCGCCCTGGTCCACGGCGCGGTCGCCACGCTCGCGGCCGGGGCGCTGCTCCTCTCGGGGCCAGGGGCGGGTCTCCGCCCCCGGGCCCGAGGAAAGCCGTCGGTCTGCCCGGGCCCGTTACTGCGGCGCCCCCCGCCACCCCGCCACCGGCAGGGCGAACTTGGCCACCAGGCGGTCGGTGAAGGAGGCGTGGTGCAGGCGGGCGAGGCGTACCGGAGTCGCGCCGCGGCGGACTTCGACCCGGGCGCCGGCGGGCAGTTCGACGCTGCGGCGGCCGTCGCACCACAGCACGCCGTGCGGCGTCTTGGGCTGGACCTCGACGGCGAGTACCGAATCCGGCGAGGTGACCAGCGGCTTGGCGAACAGCGCGTGGGCGCTGATCGGCACCATCAGCAGGGCCTCGACCTCGGGCCAGACCACCGGGCCGCCGGCCGAGAAGGCGTACGCGGTGGAGCCGGTCGGCGTGGCGCACACGACGCCGTCGCCGCCGAAGCGCGAGACGGGCCGCCCGTCGACCTCGGTGACGACCTCCAGCATCCGTTCCCGGGCCGCCTTCTCCACCGACGCCTCGTTCAGTGCCCAGTCGGTGTGCGCGATGCTGCCGTTGTTGCGGACCAGGACGTCGATGGTCATCCGCTCCTCGACCTCGTAGGAGCGGGTCACGACCCGGTCGACGACCTTGTCCAGGTCGTCGCGTTCGGCCTCCGCCAGGAAGCCGACCCGGCCGAGGTTGACGCCGAGCATCGGCACCCCGGACGTACGGGCGAAGTCCGCGCCGCGCAGCAGCGTCCCGTCGCCGCCGAGGACCACCAGCAGCTCGCAGCCCTCGGCCGCGCACTGCTCGGACTCGACACGCACCACGGACGCCGGCAGCGGCAGGTCCGCGGCCTCCTCGGCCAGCACCCGTACGCCGATGCCGCTGCGCAGCAGCCCCTGGACGACGAGTTCGGCGCTGCGGACGGCCGCGGGGCGGCCGGTGTGGGCGAGCAGGAAGACCGTACGCTGCCCGGACGGCTCCGGGCCGCCTTGCGACGGTGCGGTACGGGTGGTGCGCAAGCCGGCTGTCTCAGCCGCTCCGGATGCTTCAGAACTGGTCAACGGGGCCCCTCCGCCACTGCTCGGTCGACGTCCGCCGGGTCGAGTGCGTCCGCCCCGGCGCGCAGCCACAGAAAGTACTCGACATTGCCGGAGGGACCGGGCAACGGGCTCGCCGTCACACCGGCCACGCCCAGTCCCAGCGCGGCGGCCCGCTCGGCGACGCCGCGCACCGCCTCGGCCCGCAGTTCGGCGCTGCGCACCACCCCGCCGCTGCCCAGGCGCTCCTTGCCGACCTCGAACTGCGGCTTGACCATCAGCACCAGGTCGGCGTCGGGCGCCGCGCAGCGCACCAGGGCGGGCAGCACCAGACCCAGCGGGATGAAGGACAGGTCGCCCACGACGAGGTCGACGGGCTCGCCGTCGAGCTGTTCCAGCGTCAGTTCACGCACGTTGGTGCGGTCCTTGACGGTGACCCGGTCGTCGCTCTGCAGCGACCAGGCGAGCTGCCCGTATCCGACGTCGGCGGCGACGACGTGCCCGGCTCCGGCCCGCAACAGCACGTCCGTGAAGCCGCCGGTGGAGGCGCCCGCGTCCAGCGCGCGGCGGCCGGCCACCTTCAGGCCGCGGGGTGCGAACGCGGCGAGGGCCCCGGCCAGCTTGTGGCCACCGCGCGAGACGTAGTCCGGGTCGCTGTCGTCCTCGCGGACGACCAGGGCCGCGCTGGTCTCCACCTGGGTGGCGGACTTGGTCGCCGTCGTCCCGCCGACGGTCACCCGCCCCGCGGCGATCAGCTGGCTCGCGTGTTCGCGCGAGCGGGCCAGCTTGCGGCGCACCAGCTCCGCGTCGAGTCGGCGTCGTGCCACTCCTGCCACCTGTGGTTCAGCTCCTGTTGTCGTACGTTGCGGACGGCCGCGGGGACGGGGGCGCGCCGGCCGGGCCGGTGCCGGACGGACCGGCGGGCCCTGGACGCCGGTCGAGAGCGGCCAGCGCGTCGCGCAGTCCCCGGTGCACATCCTCGTACACCTCCAGGTGGCCGCTCGCGGCGAGGTGGTCGGCGTCGGCGAGGCGCCGCAGCTGGGCGTCGACGGCGGCGTCCCCGGTGGGCGTGACGACGACACCGAGCGGCTGCGGCCCGGCGGGTCCGCCCGGCCCACTGCCGTCCGCCCCGGGCCCGTCCACGCCAGGCTCCGCGTCCACGCCAGGCTCCGCGTCCGCGTCAATCCCGTGCGCACCGGACCCGTCCGCTGCGGACCCGTCCGCTGCGGACCCGTCCGGCGCCCGGAGCCCCGGCCCCCGGCCCTCCGCGTCCGTACCGTCCGGTACCCACCCATCCGGTACCCGCCCGTCCGGCACCACACCCGCCACCGGCTCTCTCGGCTCTTGCATGCCTCGACGCTACCTCGAACCGCCCGCCGACCGGGCCACCGCCCGCCCGCCCCGTACGGGCGTATCGTCGATCTCGATGGCAACCCTCGAAGAGTGCCGCGCCGCCCTCGGCCGGCTCGCACAGAACCTCTCCGCCGCGAACGGCGACGTCCGCAGCGCTGCCGCGCTCGACCGCTCGCTGAGCTGCTGGATCACCGACCTGGACGTCACCTTCACCGGCCGGCTGGCCAACGGCACCCTGGAGGACGTCACCAGCGTCCCCGGACCGCCGCCCGAACGCGCCCAGATCCGCCTGACCATGCGCGGCGACGACCTGGTGGCGATGGTCGACGGCGAGCTGCGCTTCGCCAAGGCGTGGGGCAGCGGCCGGGTCAAGCTGGAAGCGGGCTTCCGCGACCTGCTGCGCCTGCGCTCGCTGCTCTGACGGCGGCGACGCGCACCGGCACCGGCCCCGGAAGGCCCGCGCCCCGCCCCCGCCCCCGCCCCGTCCTCAGGACACCGCGGCCGCCGCCTCCGTACGGGCCTTGCGCGCCGCCGGGACCACCAGCGGCGTGCCCGTCTCCGGGTCGTCGATGACCTGGCACTTCAGGCCGAAGACCCGCTCGACGAGGTCGGCGGTGACGACCTGCTCCGGCGGCCCCTCGGCGACGATCTCGCCGCCGCGCATCGCGATCAGGTGGGTGGCGTAGCGGGCGGCGTGGTTGAGGTCGTGCAGGACGGCGACGAGGGTGCGGCCCTGCTCCTCGTGGAGTTCGGCGCACAGGTCCAGCACCTCGATCTGGTGCTGGATGTCGAGGTAGGTGGTCGGCTCGTCCAGGAGGAGCAGCGGCGTCTGCTGGGCGAGCGCCATGGCGATCCACACGCGCTGCCGCTGGCCGCCGGAGAGTTCGTCGACGTAGCGCTCGGCGAGCTCGCCGACGCCGGTGGCGTCCATCGACTCCCGTACGATCCGCTCGTCCTCGCCCGACCACTGGCGCAGCAGTCCCTGGTGCGGGTAGCGGCCGCGCGCGACCAGGTCGGCGACGGTGATGCCGTCGGGCGCGACGGAGGACTGCGGCAGCAGCCCGAGGGTGCGGGCGACCTTCTTGGCGGGCAGCGAGGAGATGGCCGAGCCGTCCAGCAGCACCGAGCCGGCGGCCGGCTTGAGCATCCGCGACAGGGCGCGCAGCAGCGTGGACTTGCCGCAGGCGTTCGGTCCGACGATGACCGTGAAGGAACGGTCCGGTATGGCCACCGAGAGGTCCTCGGCGATGACCCGCTGGTCGTAGGCCAGGGTCACGTTCTCGGCCGTGAGACGGCTCACTGCGTTGCTCCTTGTCGGGTCTGCGTCGTGGGGGCCCGGTGCGGCGCGCTCGGCGCCGCGCGGTGGCCGGTGGCGGTACGGTCCGCGTCCCGCGCGCTCATATCCGCCCCGCCTTGCGCTCGGAAGCCAGCAGCCACAGCAGGTAGCCGCCGCCGAGCACTCCGGTGAGCACGCCCACCGGGAGCTGGTCGGCGCCGAAGAGCTGCTGGGAGAGCCAGTCGGCGCTCACCAGGAGGGCGGCGCCCATGAGGGCGGCGGGCAGCAGGTTGGGGCCGGGCGAGCGGGTGAGCCGGCGGGCGAGCTGCGGCGCGGTCAGCGCGAGGAAGGCGATCGGCCCGGCCGCGGCGGTCGCCGCGGCGACCAGCACCACGGCCGCCGCCAGCAGCACCATGCGCACCCGCTGGACCGGGACGCCCAGTGCGTACGCGGCGTCGTCGCCCATCTCCAGCATCCGCAGCGGCCGCCCGTACAGCAGTGACAGCGGGATCAGGACGGCGCAGACGATGGCCAGCGGCCACACCTGGTCCCAGTCCCGGCCGCTGAGGGTGCCGGTCATCCAGGTGACGGCCTGGGTGGCCTCGACGATGTTCGCCTTGGTCATCAGGTACAGGACCATCGCGTAGAGCATCGCGGCGGCGCCGATGCCGACGAGGACGAAGCGGTAGCCGTGGATGCCGCCCTTCCACGCCAGCAGGAAGATCGCCAGTCCGGTGACGATGCCGCCGACGACCGATCCGGCGGCCACCGCGAAGGTGCCGCCCTGGAAGAAGACGATGACGAGCAGCGCGCCGACCGTCGAGCCCTGGGAGAAGCCGAGGACGTCGGGGCTGCCGAGCGGGTTGCGGGAGACGGCCTGGAAGACGGCTCCGGCGATCCCGAAGGCGGCGCCGACCAGCAGTCCGACCAGCACCCGCGGCAGCCGCAGGTCGTTGACGATGAACTCCTGCGCGGGGGTGCCGGACCCGGTGAGGGTGGCCAGGACGTCCGCCGGGCCCATCGGGAAGTCGCCGGTGCCGATCAGCAGGACGCTCGCGAACAGGGCCACGGCCGCCAGCAGCACGGAGACGACGAGGGCCCGTGCGTCCAGGCGTACCGACAGCCCGCCGGCGGTGCGTACCGCCCGTACGGGCCGGCCCGTGTGCGCGGCGGCGGCCCGGCCGGCCGCCGCGGAATCGTTCCGGTCGGTGCCGGTCTTGACGGTGGAACTCACAGCTGGGCCATCCTCCGACGCCGTACGAGGTAGATGAAGACCGGGCCGCCGACGACGGCCGTCACGATGCCGACCTGGATCTCGCCGGGCCGCGCCACGACGCGCCCCAGGACGTCGGCGCCGAGCAGCAGGACGGGCGACAGGACCGCGGAGTACGGCAGGATCCACCGCAGGTCGGGGCCGGTGACGGCGCGCACGACGTGCGGGACCATCAGGCCGACGTAGACGATCGGGCCGCAGGCGGCGGTCGCGCCGCCGCACAGCAGGGTGACGGCGATCATCGCCAGTACCCGGGTGCGGGTCAGCCGGGCGCCCAGGGCGCGCGCCTGGTCGTCGCCGAGGGCGATGGCGTTCAGGGGGCGTCCGACGGCGAGCGCCAGTACGGCGCCGGCCAGGAGGAAGGGGGCGACCTCCTGAACGGTGGTCATGGTGGCGGAGGCCAGCGAGCCGACCGTCCAGAAGCGCATCCGGTCCAGCGCCGCGGTGTCCAGGAGGTTGACGGCGTTGATGTAGCCGATCAGTACGGCGGACAGGGCGGTGCCGGCCAGCGCGAGCCGTACGGGGGTGGCGCTGCGGGTGCCGCCGAGCACGTACACGGCGACCGAGACGACCGCGGCGCCCAGGAAGGCGAACCACACGTACCCGGTCAGGGAGGTGATGCCCAGGAAGCTGATGGCGGAGACGACGGCCGCCGAGGCGCCCGCGTTGATGCCGAGGACACCCGGGTCGGCGAGGGGGTTGCGGGTCAGGGCCTGCATGACCGTGCCGGCCAGCCCCAGCGCCGCGCCGGCCAGCAGGCCGAGGAGGGTGCGCGGCAGGCGTACGTCCCGTACGACCACGTCGGTGTCGTCGCCCGTGTAGTGGAAGAGGGCGTGCCACACCTGGTCGAGGGGTACCTGTTTCGCGCCGACGGCGATGCCCAGGGCGGTGACGATCACCAGGAGGCCGACGGAGGCGACGAGCCCCGCCGAGCGAGTGATCTGCCGCCGCCGCGGTGCCGCGGGGGCGTTTGCTGCTTCGGGGGGACTGTCAACCAACACGGGAGTTAGGTTAGCCTACCCTCACGATCAGACATCAAGTCGTTCCGCTGGGCCTTTTACCGGCCCTTTGCCGTACGTCCTGACGTCCGACCGAAACCGTACTGAAGACCGTGAACGACCGGCTGAAGTCCCGTCAAGCCTGGCCGGCCGTGCCGAGGCCCAGCCCAGAGAGAAGCACAGCGCCCATGAGCACCTCCCGAAGCGTATCCCTGTCCCGACGCGGTGTCCTCGCCGCCGGTGGCGCCGTCGGTATCGGCGCCCTGCTGGCCGCCTGCGGAGGCGGCAAGGACTCGGGCTCCAAGGGGGACGTCAAGGGCGGCGCCTGGTCCTTCACCGACGACCGCAAGAAGAAGGTCTCGCTCGACCACACGCCGCAGCGCATCGTCGCCTTCACCGGCACCGCGGCCGCGCTGTACGACTTCGGCATCGACAAGCAGGTCGTCGGCGTCTTCGGCCCGACCAAGCTGACGGACGGCAAGCCGGACCCGCAGGCCGGGGACATCGACGTGGACCGCGTCAGCATCATCGGCAACGCGTACAACCAGTTCGCGGTCGAGAAGTACGCGGCCCTCGACCCCGACCTGCTGATCACCAACATGTACGAGCCGGGCGCCCTGTGGTTCGTGCCGGACGAGAGCAAGGACAAGATCACCAAGCTGGCCGAGCAGGTGGCCATCACCTCGGCCCGGGTTCCGCTGGTGAAGATCATCGAGCGGTACGCCGAGCTGGCGCAGTCCCTCGGCGCCGACCTGAAGGCCAAGAAGGTCACCGACGCCAAGGCCCGCTTCGAGAAGGCCGCGGCCGAGCTGCGCAAGGCCGCCAAGGCCAACCCGGTCCGGGTGCTCGCCTGCTCCGGCAGCGCCGACCTCTTCTACGCCTCCAACCCCGGCATCAACTCCGACATCATGTACTTCAAGTCCCTGGGCGTGGACATCATCGTCCCCGACAACCTGGACAAGGGCGGCTACTTCGAGAACCTGAGCTGGGAGAACGCCGACAAGTACCCGGCCGACGTGCTCATGCTCGACAACCGCACCTCCGCCCTCCAGCCCAAGGACCTGGCCGCCAAGCCCGCCTGGAACAAGCTGCCCGCCGTCAAGGCAGGACAGGTCACCGGCTGGTCGAGCGAGCCGCGCTTCTCCTACGCGGGCGCCGCCCCGCTGATCGAAGACCTCACCAAGGCCATCCAGAACGCCAAGAAGGTCGCCTGACGCGCCGCCGGTCCGCCCGCCGCACCGGCCGGCCCGGCTTCGCACCCCGCCCCCACCGCAGTCACCGAGTCACGGTTCCGGGAGGTTCCTCCGCATGACCACGACCGCCGCACCCGCCACCACCCCGTTCCGCTTCTTCGACGTGCACGTCGTGCGCACCCGGCGGCTCGGGCCCTCCATGGTCCGGATCACCTTCGGCGGCGAACGGCTCGGCGAACTGGCCTCCGGCGGCCGTGACCAGCGCTTCAAACTGTTCCTCCCGCAGGCCCACCAGTCCGAGCCGGTCTTCGCCGACCAGGGCGAGAACTGGTATCCCGCCTGGCGCGCCCAGGACCCGGCGGAGCGCCCGCTGATGCGCTCGTACACCATCCGCGAGCAGCGCCACGAGCCCGACGAGATCGACGTGGACTTCGCCCTGCACGGCGCGGACGCCCCGGGCGCCGCGGCCGGCGGCCCGGCCTCGCGGTGGGCGGCGTCCGCCGTGCCCGGCGACCGCGTCTCGGTCCTCGGCCCGGCCGTCGAGGACAACGGCGGCGTCGACTTCCGCCCGCCGCCCGGCACCGACTGGATCCTGCTGACCGGCGACGAGACGGCACTGCCCGCGGTGGCCGGCATCCTGGCCTGGCTCTCCCCCGGCACCCAGGCCAAGGTCTTCCTGTCCGTCGCGCACGCGGCCGACCGCCAGGAGCTGCCCACCTTCGCGGACGCGGACATCACCTGGCTCGCGGCCGACGAGCGGCCGGCGGACGGGCAGGACGCCCTCCTCGAAGCGGTCCGCGCCGCCGAGCTGCCCGAGGGGACGCCGTACGCCTGGATCGCGGGCGAGGCGGGCAACGTCAAGGCGCTGCGCCGGCACCTCGTGCGGGAGCGCTGCTTCGACCGGCGGGCCGTGAAGTTCACCGGCTACTGGCGGCGCGGCGCCAGCGAGGAGGACCTGCTCGCGGAGTACATCGCGAGCACGGCCGCCGACGACCAGGGCTGACGGCCCCGGCTCCGGCCCCCCGTACCGTGCGCGTACGACGGTCCGTACCCGCACACCACAGGGAGGGGCCCCGCTCACCGAGCGGGGCCCCTCCTGTCTTCCGGCAGACGGTGCTTCACAGCCCGAGCCGCGCCAGCGCCTTCCCCGCGTCGGCGTCGCAGCTGCCGTCCCCCGCCGCCGTCCAGGCCGCCGCGCACAGCGCCCGCAGGCCGTCCAGCGGCGCGCCCTCACCGTCCAGCGCCGGCGCGCCGTCCCGCAGGGACGCGGTCCAGCCGCCGCACCGGAAGCCGCCGTCCGCCTCCCCGGACACCTCCGGCTGCGGGCCGAGCAGGCCGCGCAGGTCGGCGTCGACGTATGTGGGCCGGTGCTGCGGCGGCGCGGCCAGCAGCTCGGCGGCGGTGGTCACGCCGGTCAGCACCAGCAGCGAGTCCACACCGCCGTTGTAGGCGCCCTCGATGTCCGTGTCGAGCCGGTCGCCGACCACCAGCGGCCGCTGCGCGCCGGTCCGCAGCACCGTCTCGCGGTGCATGGGCGTCTCCGGCTTGCCCGCCACCTGGGGCGTGCCGCCGGTGGCGGTCCGTACGACCTGCACCAGCGCGCCGTTGCCGGGGGCGATGCCGCGCTCCTTGGGGATCGTCAGGTCGGTGTTCGAGGCGAACCAGGGCACGCCGCGCTGGACGGCGTACGCGGCCTCCGCCAGCCGTTCCCAGTCCAGTTTCGGGTCGAATCCCTGCACCACGGCGGCCGGGTCGTCGTCCGCGGAGTCCACCGGCTCCAGCCCGCGCTCGCGCAGCGCCACCCGCAGGCCTTCGCCGCCGACCGCCAGCACCCGCGCGCCGTCGGGCACCTGGCCGGCGATCAGCCGGGCGACCGCCTGCGCCGAGGTGATGACGTCCGTCGGGGCGGTGGGCAGCCCGTACCCGGTGAGCTGGTCCGCGACCGTGTCCGGGGTCCGGGAGGCGTTGTTGGTCACGTACGCCAGGTGCATACCGCCGTCCCGGGCCGTGGTGAGCGACGCGACGGCGTGGTCGATCGCCGAGCCGCCGGCGTAGACGACTCCGTCCAGGTCCAGCAGCGCCGTGTCGTACGCCGCGCTCAGTGCCCGTTCGCACTGTCCGGGCTGCTTGCGCACCCGCTCGCTCATGCCGTTTCGCTCCTTCTCCGCACAGGTACTCAGGTGGGTCAGCGGGTTCCGCGAAACGGAACCCGGTCTACCGATATTTCCGGCCGGACCACGGTTTCCCCCCGATCATCCCGCACTCACCGAGGCGGCATAGCATTCCCCAATGACCAGCACCGACGGCCTCCGCCTCCACCCTTTCCGCGGGCTGCGCTACGCCCCGGACCGCGTCAGCAGCCTCACGGCCGTCACCTCGCCGCCGTACGACGTCGTCGTACGGCCGGACGGTGTGCGCCACCTCGAAACGGCCGACCCGTACAACATCGTGCGGCTGATCCTCCCTCAGGCACCCGACCCCGCCACCCGGCACCGCCAGGCCGCCGAGACGCTGCGCCGCTGGCGCGCGCAGGGCGTCCTGGCGACCGACGACCGGCCCGCGCTCTACGTGTACGAACAGAGCAAGGGCAGCATCCTGCAACGCGGCCTCATCGGCGCGCTCGCCCTCGACGGCCCTGTGCTGCCGCACGAGGACGTGATCCCCGAGGTCGTCGAGGACCGCGCCGCCCTGATGCGCGAGGCCGCCGCCAACTTCGAGCCGCTGCTCCTGTCCTACGTCGGCCAGGGCACCGGCAACGGCGCCACCGGCGTCATCGAACGGACCGCGCGCACCACGCCGCTGCTCGCCACCACCACCGAGGACGGCTTCGCCCACCGGCTGTGGGCCGTCACCGACCCCGCCGACCTGGCCGCCATCGACGAGGACCTCGCCGTACGGCACGCCCTGATCGCCGACGGCCACCACCGCTGGGCCACCTACCAGCGGCTGCGCGAGGAGCACCCCGGCGACGCGGCGAGCCCCTGGGCCAGCGGCCTGGTGCTCCTCGTCGACTCCGCCCGCCACCCGCTCCAGGTGCGCGCCATCCACCGCGTACTGCCGCACCTGCCGCTGGACGACGCGCTGGCCGGGCTGGACGGCGCCTTCCGCGTCCGGCCGGTGGAGGGCCCGCTCGACGCGGCGCTGGCGGCGCTGGACGCGACGGCCGGCAGCGCCTTCCTGCTGGCGTCGGGGCCGGAGCGGTTCTGTGTGCTGGACCGTCCCGATCCGCAGCTGCTCGAC
This sequence comes from Streptomyces sp. NPDC052496, assembly GCF_040679095.1. Lineage (NCBI taxonomy): Bacteria > Bacillati > Actinomycetota > Actinomycetes > Kitasatosporales > Streptomycetaceae > Streptomyces > Streptomyces sp. NPDC052496. Next base: position 8,576 of record NZ_JBFAUH010000047.1, on the reverse strand, counting down.
CGGACGATCCGCCGGGACCGCCCCGCGGCGTGGCGCGAGCTGGACGCGACCGTGCTGCATTCGGTCCTGCTGGACGAGGTGTGGCGGATCCCTGACCACCCGTCCGAGATCAGCTATCTGCACAGCGCCGGGGACGCGGTCGAGCAGGCGGCGAAGCACGGCGGTACGGCCGTACTGATGCGTCCGGTCCTGGAGCGGACCGTGCGCCAACTCGCGCTGGACGGGGTGACCATGCCGCGTAAGTCGACATCCTTCGGGCCCAAGCCGGCCACCGGTCTGGTACTGCGCGTACTGGACGAAGAGGCCTGATTCCCGGCCGTACGGCCCCTTTGCACCCGACGACGGCCCGGCGCGGGCGACCCGCGCCGGGGCCTCGGCACCCCTTTCCCTCCCGCCACACAAGTTAGGTTAGGCTTACCTCATCACGTAAGCGGATGGGGCCGTTCCCCCCTGCGCCGACGGTCTTCTGCCCAGGCGCGGGCGTTCCATGCGCATCCCCCCACGTGAGCAAGTCCGCATCAGGGAGGACACGTTCATGAGTCTCCTCGCGCACTCCGCCGAGGACCCGTCGCCCGCCGCGCACACCGGAGCGCCGGACAGCCGGTCGCAGCTGTTCAACGACAGCACCACCGAGCACTACCGCCGCTCCGTCGCCGAAGGCGTCAACCGCATAGCCGACAAAATATCCCGTACCGAACGCCCCTTCACCGGCGTCACGGTCGACGGCCTCACCCCCACCGTGGCCGGTATCGACCTCGAACAGCCGCTGCATGACCCCGCCGCCGCGCTGGACGAACTCGAAGAGGTCTACCTCCGCGACGCGGTCTACTTCCACCACCCGCGCTACCTCGCACACCTCAACTGCCCGGTCGTCATCCCCGCCCTGGTGGGCGAGGCGGTGCTCTCCGCGGTCAACTCCTCGCTGGACACCTGGGACCAGAGCGCCGGCGGCACCCTCATCGAGCGCCGCCTGATCGACTGGACCGCCCGGCGCATCGGCCTCGGCGAGCGCGCCGACGGCATCTTCACCAGCGGCGGCACCCAGTCCAACCTCCAGGCCATGCTGCTGGCCCGCGACGAGGCCTGCCGTACGGCCCTCGCCCGCGAGAACAACCCGGACGAGAGCATTCCGGGCGAAGGGCCCCAGAGCGCCACAACTCCCGTACGCCGTACCGACATCCTGCCCCGGCTGCGCATCCTCGCCTCCCAGGTCGGCCACTTCAGCATCGAGAAGGCCGCCACCCTGCTGGGCCTCGGCGCGGAAGCCGTCATCGCGGTGCCGTGCGGCCCCGACAAGCGGATGCGCGCCGACGCGCTCGCCGCCGAACTGGCGCGCTGCGCGGCCGAAGGCCTGATCCCGATGGCCGTCGTCGCCACCGCGGGCACCACCGACTTCGGCAGCATCGACCCGCTGCCCGAGGTCGCCGACCTGTGCGCCCGGTACGGCGCCTGGATGCACGTGGACGCCGCGTACGGCTGCGGCCTGCTGGTCTCCCGCCGCCGCGCCCTCCTGGACGGCATCGAGCGCGCCGACTCGGTGACGGTGGACTACCACAAGTCCTTCTTCCAGCCGGTCAGCTCCAGCGCCGTCCTCGTCCGCGACCACGCCACCCTGCGGCACGTCACGTACCACGCGGACTACCTCAACCCGGCGCGGATGGCCGAGCGCCGCATCCCCAACCAGGTCGACAAGTCGATCCAGACCACCCGCCGCTTCGACGCGCTCAAACTCTGGCTGACCCTGCGCACCATGGGCGCCGACGGCATCGGCGAACTCTTCGACGAGGTCGTCGACCGCGCCGCCGACGCCTGGAAACTGCTCAACGACGACCCGCGCTTCGAGGTCGTGGTCGAGCCGCAGCTCAGCACCCTGGTCTTCCGCTACCTGCCGTACACCGACGACCGGGATCCGGTGCTGAGCGACGAGGTCAACCTGCACGCCAGGGAAGCGCTGTTCGCCTCCGGGGACGCCGTCGTCGCGGGCACCGTCGTCGACGGCCGGCACTACCTGAAGTTCACCCTGCTCAACCCCGAGACCACGCTGGCCGACATCGCCACGGTCCTCGACCTGATCGCCGAGCACGCCGGCGCGTACCTCGCCGCGCGCCCCGAACCGGCCCTCAGCGCCGCGAGCTGACCGTCCCCGCCGACCGGCCCGCACAGCCGACGGCCGACCGACACCCCGCAAACGGAGACCCCACGTGTCCGCCCCTCACGACTTCATCGCCATCGGCCTCGGGCCCTTCAACCTCGGCCTCGCCTGCCTGACCGAGCCCATCGACGAGCTGGACGGCCTGTTCCTGGACAACAAACCGTCCTTCGACTGGCACCCGGGCATGATGCTGGAGACCAGCACCCTCCAGGTGCCCTTCATGGCCGACCTGGTCACCCTCGCCGACCCGACCTCCCCGTTCTCCTTCCTGAACTACCTGAAGGAAGCGGGACGGATGTACTCCTTCTACATCCGCGAGAGCTTCTACCCGCTGCGCGCCGAGTACAACGACTACTGCCGCTGGGCCGCCGCCAAGCTCGACACCGTCCGCTTCGGCCACCAGGTCACCACCGTCGAGTACGACGAGCGGGAGCAGGTCTACGTCGTCCACGCCGACCACCTGCCCACCGGCGGGAAGAAGACCTACCGCGCCCGCAAGCTCGTCCTCGGCACCGGCACCCCGCCGCACATCCCCGAAGCCTGCCAGGGCCTCGGCGGCGACTTCCTGCACAACGCGGACTACCTGGAGAACAAGGCCGCCCTCCAGGCCAAGGACTCCATCACCATCGTCGGCAGCGGCCAGAGCGCCGCGGAGATCTACTACGACCTCCTCCAGGACATCGACAGCCACGGCTACCACCTGACCTGGGCCACCCGCTCCCCGCGCTTCTTCCCCCTCGAATACACCAAGCTCACCCTGGAGATGACCTCCCCGGAGTACGTGGACTACTTCCACGCGCTGCCCGCGGCCACCCGGGACCGGCTCAACGCCGCGCACAAGAACCTCTACAAGGGCATCGACTCCGAGCTGATCAACGAGATCTTCGACCTGCTCTACCAGAAGAACCTCCACGGTCCCTGCCCGACCCGGCTGCTCACCAACACCGCGCTCGACGGGGCCGGTTACGACGAGGCCTCCGGCACGTACACCCTCCAGCTGCGCCAGGAGGAGCAGGGCCAGGACTTCACCCTCGCCACCCAGGGCCTGGTGCTGGCCACCGGATACCGGTACGCGACACCGGAGTTCCTCGCCCCCGTCACCGACCGCATCGCCTGGGACGACTCCGGCCGCTACGCGGTCGCCCGCAACTACAGCGTCGACACCGCGGGCCGCGACATCTTCGTGCAGAACGCCGAGCTGCACACCCACGGCTTCGTCACCCCCGACCTGGGCATGGCCGCGTACCGCAACTCCTGCATCATCCGCGAGCTGCTCGGCCGCGAGTACTACCCGGTCGAGAAGTCCATCGCCTTCCAGGAGTTCGCCGCCCCGGCCGGACCGCACCAGCCCGTGGAGGTCTCCCCCGTATGACCGCGCCCGTCTTCACCCGCACCCACGCCTCGCTCGGCGAGTTCGCGCTGCGCCCGGTCGACCCGGCCGGCGACGCGGAGCTGCTGCACGGCTGGGTCACCCACCCCAAAGCCGTTTACTGGATGATGCAGGACGCCGACCTGGCGGCGGTGGAGCAGGAGTTCGCGCGCATCGACGCCGACCCGTACCACGACGCCTTCATCGGCCTGCACAACGGCGTCCCCGCCTTCCTGATGGAGCGCTACGACCCGGCGCACCGCGAGGTCACCGAGGTCCACGAGGCCGCGCCCGGCGACGTGGGCATGCACTTCCTGACCGCGCCCACCGACACCCCGGTGCACGGCTTCACCCTCGCCGTGATCACCACCGTCATGGACATGCTGTTCGCCGAGCCCGGCAACCAGCGCGTCGTCGTCGAACCCGCCGTGGGGAACACCGCGGTGCACGCCCTGAACAAGGCCGTCGGCTTCGAGATCGTCCGCACCGTCACGCTGCCCAAGGGCGAGGCGTACCTGAGCACCTGCACCCGCGGCCAGTTCCTGGCCGCCCGAGGAGAAAACCCATGCTGAACCCCACCGCGGACACCACCTCGGCCCCTGCCGGGACCACCGCCCGCGACGCCGTCCGCCACCTCACCCCCGAGCTGTGGGCGCGCGCCAACCGCCTCCTCGTCCGCAAGGCCCTCGCCGAGTTCGCCCACGAGCGCCTGCTGACACCGCAGCGGCTGCCCGAGGACGGCCACTACGTCGTCCGCAGCGACGACGACCGCGTCGAGTACCGCTTCACCGCCCGCCGGCTGAGCCTGGACCACTGGCACATCGACGCCGACGCCATCACCCGCCGCCGCGACGGCGCCGAGGTCCCCCTGGACGCCCTCGACTTCTTCATCGAGCTGCGCCGCACCCTCGCCCTCAGCGACGACATCCTGCCCGTCTACCTGGAGGAGATCAGCTCCACCCTCTCCGGTACGGCGTACAAGCTGGCCGCCGGCCCCCTGGCCGCCGCGGAACTGGCGAAAGCGGACTTCCAGACCATCGAGACCGGGATGTCCGAAGGCCACCCGTGCTTCGTCGCCAACAACGGCCGCCTCGGCTTCGGCGTGCACGAGTACCACGCGTACGCACCCGAGGCCGCGCACCCCGTCCGCCTCATCTGGCTGGCCGCGCGCCGCGACCGCTCGACCTTCACCGCGGGCGAGGGCCTGGACTACGACCGGCTGATCCAGGAGGAGCTGGGTGGCCCCACCCTGGAGCGGTTCGCCGCCACGCTGCGGGACCTCGGCCTGGACCCGGCGGACTACCACCTGATCCCCGTCCACCCCTGGCAGTGGTGGAACAAGCTCTCCGTCACCTTCGCCGCCGAGGTCGCCCAGCAGCACCTGGTCTGCCTCGGCCCCGGCGACGACGCGTACCTGGCGCAGCAGTCCATCCGGACGTTCTTCAACACCAGCGACCCGTCGAAGCACTACGTCAAGACGGCGCTGTCGGTCCTCAACATGGGCTTCATGCGCGGCCTGTCCGCCGCCTACATGGAGGCCACCCCGGCCATCAACGACTGGCTGGCGGGCCTGATCGCGAGCGACGAGACGTTCCGCGCGGCCCGCTTCTCGATCATCCGCGAGCGTGCCGCCATCGGCTACCACCACCGCCAGTACGAGGCCGCCACCGCCAAGGGCTCCCCGTACCTGAAGATGCTCGCCGCGCTGTGGCGCGAGAGCCCGGTGCCCACCCTGGAGCCCGGCCAGCGGGTCGCCACCATGGCTTCCCTGCTGCACACCGACCCCGAGGGCGGCTCGCTGGCCGCCGCCCTCATCGAGGAGTCCGGCCTGGCCCCGGCGGACTGGCTCCGCCGCTACGTGGACGCCTACCTCACGCCCGTTCTGCACGCGTTCTACGCCTACGACCTGGTCTTCATGCCGCACGGCGAGAACGTCATCCTGGTCATCGAGGACGGCACCGTGCAGCGCGCGATCTTCAAGGACATCGCCGAGGAGATCGCCGTCATGGACCCGGACGCGGTCCTGCCGCCGGCCGTCGAGCGCATCCGCGCCGACGTCCCCGAGGACAAGAAGCTGCTGTCCCTCTTCACGGACGTCTTCGACTGCTTCTTCCGCTTCCTGAACGGCATCCTCGTCACGCACGACGTGCTGGACGAGGACACCTTCTGGCGTACGGTCGCCGACTGCGTGAGCGCCTACCAGGAGGCCAACCCGCAGCTCGCCGACAAGTTCCGGCAGTACGACATGTTCGCGGACGAGTTCGCGCTGTCCTGCCTCAACCGTCTCCAGCTGCGCAACAACGAGCAGATGGTGGACCTCCAGGACCCGGCCGGCGCCCTCCATCTGATCGGCACGCTGGAGAACCCGATCGCCCGGTACGCGCATGCTGCGGACGGGTGACGGCTGCCCCATACAGGTGAAGGGCGGAACCCCTCGGGGTTCCGCCCTTCATTCATGTGCGGTCACGCGGCAGCCGGGCCACCGCGTGACCACGGTGGAATCAGCCCTGCTCGGGGCGCTCCTCGCGCGGCACGCCGGCGGGCGTACCGCCTTCGGTGGCCTCGGAAGCGGTGGCGGAGGCCTCGGAACCGGGGGTGGAGGCCTCCGGCGCGGTGGCGGAGGACTCAGGCGCGTCCTCGTGGTCCTCCGTGGCGTCGTCGTCCTCGTCCATGTCCTCGTCCGCGTCCTCCAGTGCGTCCGTGAACTCCACGCCGTCCAGCTCGGCCAGCCGGTCCGAGGCGTTCGTGGTGCCGCCCTGGTCGGCCTCCAGCGCCTTGGCGAACCACTCGCGGGCCTCGTCCTCGCGGCCGACCTCCAGCAGCGCGTCGGCGTAGGCGTACCGCAGACGGGCGGTCCACGGCTGTACGGAGTTCGACGCCAGCTCGGAGCTCTGCAGCGTCACGACGGCCGCGTCGGTCTGGCCCATGTCGCGCCGGGCACCGGCCGCGACCAGCCGCATCTCGACCTGGCCGGCCCGGTCCAGCTTCTGCACCTCGGGCTCACCGGCCATCGCCAGGGCCTTCTCCGGCCGGCCGAGGCCGCGCTCGCAGTCGGCCATCACGGGCCACAGCTCCACGCTGCCGGTCATCCGCCGCGCCGCGCGGAACTCCGCCAGCGCCTCGCCGTACTTGCCGACGGCGTACGCGGCGAAGCCGGCCGCCTCGCGTACGGCGGGGACACGCGACGCGAGCCGCAGCGCCACCCGCGAGTAGCCGTACGCCTCCTCCGGCTCCTCGTCGAGCAGCTTGGCCACCATGACCAGGTTCCGGGCCACGTCGTCGGCGAGCGTCTTGGGCAGGCTCAGCAGCTCCTGCCGTACGTCCTTGTCGATCTCGTCGCCCGTGACGTCGTCCGGGATCGGCAGCCGCTTGATCGGCTCCCGGTCCCGCCGGTCGTCCCGGCGGTCGTCGCGACGGAACCCGCCACGGTCGCCGTCCCGGCGGTCGTCACGGCCGCGCCCGGCACCGTACGGGCGGCGCCCGCCACGGTCGTCGTCACGGCGGAAGCCACCGCGGTCGTCGTCCCGGCGGGGGCCGCGGTCGTCGCGACGGAAGCCGCCGCGGTCGCCGCCACGGTCGTTGTCGCGACGGAAGCCGCCGCGGTCGTCATCGCGGCGCGGACCACGGTCGTCCCGGCGGAAACCGCCGCGGTCGTCGTCCCGGCGGGGGCCACGGTCATCGCGACGGAAGCCACCACGGTCGTCATCGCGACGCGGACCGCGGTCATCGCGACGGAAGCCACCACGGTCGTCATCGCGACGCGGACCGCGGTCATCGCGACGGAAGCCACCACGGTCGTCGTCACGGCGCGGGCCACGGTCGTCCCGGCGGAAGCCACCACGGTCGTCATCGCGACGCGGACCACGGTCATCGCGACGGAAGCCACCACGGTCGTCATCGCGACGCGGACCACGGTCGTCCCGGCGGAAGCCACCACGGTCGTCATCGCGGCGCGGACCACGGTCATCGCGGCGGAAACCGCCACGGTCGTCGTCACGGCGCGGGCCACGGTCGTCCCGGCGGAAGCCACCGCGGTCGTCATCGCGGCGGAAGCTGCCGCGGTCGTCGTCGCGGCGCGGGCCGCGCGGGCGGTCGTCGCGGCGGTCGTCCCGGCGGAAGCCACCACGGTCGTCATCGCGGCGCGGACCGCGGTCATCGCGCCGGAAGCCACCACGGTCGTCGTCACGGCGCGGACCGCGGTCATCGCGGCGGAAACCGCCGCGGTCGTCGTCACGGCGCGGGCCGCGCGGGGCGCGGTCGTCACGCGAGAAGCCAGGACGGTCGTCGCGGCGGAAGCCACCACGGTCGCCCTCACGGCGCGGGGCACGGTCGTCGCGCGGGAAGCCCCCGCGGTCGTCGCGGCGGAAGCCACCGCGGTCGTTGTCGCGGCGGGGGCCGCGGTCGTCGTCCCGACGCGGGCCACGGTCATCGCGGTCGTCGCGGCGGAAACCGCCGCGGTCGTCCCGGCGTCCGGCGCCGAATCCGCCACCAGAGGGCCGGCCGCCCCGGTCGTCCCGGCGCGGACCACGGTCGTCACGCCGGAATCCGCCGCGGTCACCGCCCTCGCGCCGCTGCGGCCGGCGCTCCGAACGATCGTCGGAAGAGTTGGGGGACATCGACGTGACTCCTGTCTTCGGTACTGCAAACATTCTCGCGCACCGACCACTCCGGCGCGCTTCGGCGAAACAAAAAAGGACCCTCAGCCCCAGCGTGAACGCTGGGACCAAGGGTCCTCCAAAGATTGTTCGGCGGCGTCCTACTCTCCCACAAGGTCCCCCTTGCAGTACCATCGGCGCTGAAAGGCTTAGCTTCCGGGTTCGGAATGTAACCGGGCGTTTCCCTAACGCTATGACCACCGAAACCCTATCGGGTTCTAGCGAACAAGCACACTCTTCAATTGAATAAATCAATCAGTGGAACTTGGTTCACCGACGCTGCGACTGTTCGCAACCCGGGAACCACACAGTGGACGCGAGCAACTGAGGACAAGCCCTCGGCCTATTAGTACCAGTCAACTCCACCCGTTACCAGGCTTCCATATCTGGCCTATCAACC
>NZ_JBFAUH010000046.1:0-44005 GCF_040679095.1 Streptomyces sp. NPDC052496 | reverse complement strand
GTCGTTCCTGCGGAGCAGGACGCGCGCGGCCCTACGGGCCGCAAAGACGATAAACCCTCCGGGTTTATGCAATTCCTCCGGAATTGCCATTGAATTGCTCCGCAATTCAATGCGGGCCGCTTTTCTGTGGTGCAGTGTTCATGGCGCCCACCTCCTTCCTCTGTGGGGTAGGTCAAAGATTGGCAGGCTACTCATTGGGGGTGAGCGGGTGTTTGATGCGACTGGAGCTTGCATCAGCGGTGCCATCCTGACCTTCCTGCTGCTGAACGATCCGGGAACAGGTCCACCGTGTTCCGCTGAGGGGCCGTCAGCCTCCACGTCTCAACACTGCATGGACCCATGCTACGGGACGCCACTCCTCTGTGTCTACGTTTTCCCGAAACTGATGCAGCTTGATACAAGGCCGGGTAGAGTCTGGGAAAACAGCTCACCCCCGGAGTGGTCAGCCCCGTACGATCTTCAGAAGGTTGGTATGACACGTGCACACTTTCCGATTCTGGAAGCGTTACGCGGAAGCGGTCGAGAAGGAATTTCGCGCGAGTGAATTTTCTGGAGCGTCATTTTCGGCGCAGCGCGGTCCGGACAACGATGAAGCCTGTACCGCTTCCTGGTCCTGGGTGAAGCCGGCGCATTTCTTTGCTGGCCCGTCGGAGAATCAGCCGGGTGTCACCTTGTCGTGGTCGTCGCGCCAGGGGCCTTCGGGCGGCTGGTCGTACACAGTGGTCAGCGAGTCCGGGCGCACGGACACCGGCCTGCTACCCGTCCCTATGCTGGCGGCTCCCACTGCGATCGTCGGGGTGATGCCCGCACTCTGGCGTGGTCGGCACCAGTTGCTGCGCGCCACGGACGACCTGTGGGAGCGGGCCCGGGAGACCGAGTCAGCCGTCGAAACCGCCCGTCTGCTGAGCGAGGACAAGTACGACCTCGACTACCAGCTGGACGAGGAGGAAGGCGAGACCTTCGACCGGTGGCAGGCCGAACTGGACGGCGCCAGCACTCTGGAAGGGCACGCGCCCGCGGCACGGGCAGAGCCCGGGCCTGACAGTAATCTCCCGCAGGACGGTGGGGAGCCCACTGGTCTGATCCGCTACCGGATCGTGGCGCAGCGCACCGATTCGGAGCACCCCGGTGCCGCCGTGGTGACGAACTATGCCTACGGGCGGTCGGTCGAGGAGGCCGTCACCAAGGTCCGCCGGGCGCTGGAGAGGCCGGATGGCCTGTACGGGGCCAGGGCATGTACCGGGTGGTGAAGGTGGTCGAGGAGAGCCCGTCCAGCGAGCTGGAACAGCAGGAGGAGGCGCGCCAGCGGTGCCTCACTACCATCCTGGAGAACGCCACCACCACCGTGCGCGGCCGTGAGCCGGACAATCCGGATGCGGAACTCCTCAGCCGCCTGGACGACTTCTTCACCCGCGCCGTCGTCTTCCCCGACCCGCACACCGGCGGCGTTCACCCCCGGCTCCACCAGGCCACGTTCGGCTGGACCAGCGAGCCGCCCGGGATCGAACACGCCAGTGACCCCGGCCGGGCCCTGGCCCTGTTCCTCCTGGCCTACCTCGACCACCACGGCCTGGCCGTCACGAGCCCGAGGAGCGAGCAGTGAACGGGCACCAGGACACTCCCGCGCCTGCCGGCGACCTGAGCGAGGATCCCGTGCGGCGGGTGAGCCAGTACCAGACGGCGGGCACCAACGCCCGGCTGCGAGTGTTCGCGCTCCTGGCCGCCCAGGGTGTGCCCGCGAACGAGGCGGACGACCTGGTCGCCGCACTGGAAGCCGGAGCGGTCGCCGGGGCGCACAGCGAGGTCGTGGAGCTGGACGGCATGGTGCCAGCCTCCCGGGGCGAGGCGTTCGCGGACAGCTGGGATGACGGCGTGACGGCCGTGAGCGAGGCCCTGGTGAGCATCGCGGACCGGCACTGGGCACGACGCGGCGACCGGTTGGCCGGATCCGCCGAGCTGGCCGTACATCTCGCGTACGCACGGCAGCGTGAGCGAGCCGCCCTCGTGCGCCTGGAGGCGTTCGTCCGGGAGACCGTCCTGCCGCGCACCCACCCGTACACCACCGAGCGGCGCCGGGTGCTGGAGGCGCTCGGTGAGGCCGGCGGCCTGTGCACCGCGCGGACGAGGAACAGCGACGGGGACGTCATCGTCTGCACGCTCGAGGCCGGGCACTACGACCCGGACGACAAGCCGCCCTTCAAGGACGGAAAGCCCGGCGGCTGGCACAAGACGGGTGGGGCGATCTGGAACGACCTGGGCGCGGCCTGCATTCCGCACGTGTCTATCTGAAAGCGGCAAAAGAGCCTCGCGAGAAAAGCGCGCTGCTGCGCTGGGCTTCACAAGGTATTACCGCGTTACCCGGATCTTCGGCATAGGAGTAGGTCAGTGAGTGATAACGGTCTTTGGCGGCATCAGATTGAAGCCGATGATGCGGTTTTCCGGGGTCTTTCCGTGCCCCCGGACGGGGTGGTGCCCGCCGGAGGGTTGCGGGGGACGGTGGTCATGGCCACCGGCGCTGGTAAGACGCGCCTGGCCGCGGTCTCCGCCCGGCGCCTGGTGCCCCGGGGTCTGGTGGGGGTGATGGTGCCGACGAAGGAGTTGCTCGCGCAGACCGTCGAGACCTGGCGCGCCATGGGGCATGAGGAGTCGATGATTGCCGTGTGCTCGCTGGGGTCCGCCGATCCGCTGCTGGCGGCGTTGGGGGTGCGGTGTACGACGAATCCGACGCAGCTGGCTCTGTGGGCGTCGGAAGGCGGGCCGGTGACCATCTTCGCCACCTACGCGTCGCTGGTGCCGCAGGGCCTGGAGGACGAAGGCGCCGACACTGAAGTCGAGGACGGCGGGCCGGGCCAGGCCGGCGACTCGGCGCCGGGGGTGCTGGAGCGGGCGATGCGCGGCTCCTACGGACAGCGCCTCGGCGCCTTCGACCTGCTGATCATCGACGAGGCGCACCGCACGTCCGGTGACCTGGGCAAGAAGTGGGCGGCGGTGCTGGACAACGAGCGCATCCCCGCGAAGCGTCGCCTGTTCATGACAGCCACACCACGCCTGTGGCAGGTCCAGCCGGGTTCTGGTGACACCCGTGGCCGTGGATCGGGTGAGAAGGGCTCCGGGGGGCGTCCAGGGGCTGCGGAGGACGATGCTGCGGGTGGTGTGGGGCGGCTGGTCGCCTCGATGGATGACGAAGCGCTCTACGGGCCGGTGCTGTTCGAGTTCGGGCTGATGGAGGCCATCGAGCGCGGCGTCCTCGCGTCGTTCGAGATCGATGTGCTGGAGATCCGCGACCCGGAGATGCCTGGAGAAGGCGCTCCGGTTGAAGAGGTGCGCGGCCGGCGCCTGGCCGCGCTCCAGGCCGCCCTGCTCAAGCACCTGAGCACCGACGCTCTGGGAACGCGCTCGCTGCTGTCGTTCCATTGGCGCACCCTTGAGGCGATGGCGGCCGCGCGGGCGCTGCCGGAGACGGCCGCGGAGCTGTACGAGATGGATCCCGCGGTCTATCCGAAGAGGGTGGGTTCGGAGTGGCTGTGCGGGGAGCATCCGGCCGTCTACCGGCGTCAGGTGCTGGGGCGGTTCGCCGACGGCCTTGATCCTGATGGCTGGGTCAACGACGTGCAGATCCTGCACAGCTGTCAGGTGCTCAGCGAAGGCGTCGACATCCGCGGCCGGCGGGGTGTGGACGGGGTGATCTTCGCGGACACGCGGAGCTCGCCGGTGCAGATCGTGCAGATCACCGGACGCGGCCTGCGCCAGAACCCGGGCGAGGGCAAGGTCGCCCGGCTGATCGTGCCAATCTTCCTGGAGCCGGGGGAAGATCCGCAGGACATGATGGCGTCGGCCTCGTACCGGCCTCTGGTCGCCGTCCTCCAAGGACTACGGGCACATGACTCCCGTATCGCGCAGCGGCTGCTGCTCACCACCCGCACCGCCCGCGGCCGCGCCACCAGCGTCATCGGCCTCGACCCCGACGCCGACGTCGATGAGGAATCCGCCGAGGCAGGCGAAGACGGTGTCAGCGCGGACAGCGCAGGTGACGGTGCGGGCCCGGGCGCCGCGGAGTCGCAGGCCGCTGACGGGCAGGCCCCGGGGCCGGAGGATGATGCCCACGGCGGTCTGGAGGACGGTGGGGCCGACGCCGGCGGGCAACAGGCACGCAAGAAGACAAAGACGCCGTTGCTGCGGTTCTCGCTGCCGAAGAACCCCGACGTCATCGCCGCCTTCCTGCGCACCCGGGTGCTGCAGCCGGACTCGGAGGTGTGGCTGACCGGCCTGAACGCCCTGCGCATCTGGGTGAAGGAGAACGGCAACGCGCAGGTGCCGCTGGACGGCACCGTGGAACTCGGCGAAGACGGCGAGCGCACCTACCGTCTGGGGGCGTGGGTCAGCGAGCAGCGCCGGGCAGCTCGGGCGGGCACGCTCAAGGCGTGGCGCGCCGAGCTGCTGAACGAACTCGGCATGGTCTGGTCGGTCGCCGACTCGAAGTTCATGAAGAACCTGTCCGCGGCCCGAACCTACTACGCGGTCCACGGGACACTCGCCGCTCCGAAGGACGCGGTCGCCGACGACGTGGCGGTGGGGCAGTGGCTCGCCAACTGCCGCAAGGCCGGCGGCCTGGGTGCCAACGAGGAACGGGCCACCGAACGCCGCCGGCTCCTGGAGGCCCTCGATGCGGACTGGAATCCGGCCTGGCCCATCGACTGGCAGCGCCGCTACGTTCTCGTACGGCGCCTGGTGCAAGACGACGGTGCCACACCGAGCGAGATCCACCCGGGGGTTGTCGTGGACGGCGAGGACATCGGACGCTGGCTCAAGGCGCAGCGCCAGGGCTGGGAGCAGCTGCACGACGGGCAACGCGAACGCCTGACCGCCCTCGGCATCAGCCCCACCAGCGGTGGCGAGGAGGCCGAGGGGGCTGTGGTGGAGGATGCGGCGGGAACCGAGGCGTTCCCCAACGGCGTCCCCGGACTCGCCGACATGAACACCTTCGAACGTGGGGTCGCCGCGCTGACCCAGTACCAGGCACGCGAGAACACCCTCACCGTCCCCCGCAAACACACCGAAACCCTGCGGCCCGCAGAAGCCGACGCGGGTAGTGAAGACGGTGGTGAGGAGGTGACAGTGCGGCTGGGCGTATGGCTATCCAACACCCGCACCCGGCGCACCAAACTCACCGACCAGCAACGCGCGGTGCTGGCCGACCTCGGACTCGAATGGGCAACGGCATGAGCAGCGCGGCCACCGTGGCTTCGTGCAGAGTGGAAACGCTCGGTACGGGGTGGGGTGTGCCGACAGCGGGACGCTAGTGGGGATCATGCGCCCGATCCGAGGTGGCTGAAAGCCCAGCGGAGTACCTCTTGGTCGACGCGGGTCCGGCCGGTGCGTTCCAAGGCCGTCTGGGTGTGAGCGGTCAGGCAGGCTCAGTAGCGGAAGTGCCGTGGGCGGCGCAACTGTCTGGTTACGGGCATAGGAGCTCGGCGTCGCGGCCGCCGTTCACCCGTTCGGGTGGCGGATCCGGATCCCGGTGTTCAGCAGCCTCCCATGGACTTGGCTGTCGAGTGTGGAGGGGCACGAGCACAGCAGGCGGGTGCAGCAGGCTGCCGCAGGGGGCGCCGGTGCGGGAATCGAAGCCGCGTTCGTCACAGCCGCCGGGCAGGTGACGCAGTTGCCGTGGGAGCAGGCGGCGGCGTCGGTGCGGTTGGAGGACCTCGCGCCGGTATCCGCGTTTCCGGTCGTTCCGGGCCGCCGGTGGGGACCGGGCTGGTGGTGGTCGGCGACCACCGGACGGCACGTCGTACACGGTTCGGCAGCGATGCGCACCCAGCTGATGCTCCTGGACCGGAATCCGGACGTGACCGGCTTGTCCGCTCGCCCGGTACGGCTGCTGTGGCGGGACACGGCCAACGGGCGGGTGCGCTCGTGGGTGCCTGAGGTGTTTGCCCGGTACGCGGACGGAACCGGCCTGCTCGCCGACTGCCCCTCCAGCCCGAGCGCCGGCGGGGACAGGACGCAGCGGGCACGGATGGTCCTGGGGGCGGCGTGCGCGCGGGTGGGCTGGGCCTACCGGCGCCTCGTGCCACCTCCGGCGGTGGTGGCGGCGAACCTGCGATGGCTGGCCGGCTACCGCCACCCCCGCTATCAGGGACCGCCCGGGATGCGGGCCGCGCTGGCCGAAGCGTTCGCCGGGCCCCGACCGCTCACCGACGGCGTAGCCGCGGTGGGCGATTCCTTGCAGGTCCTACCAGCCGCCTATCACGCGCTGTGGTGCGGGTATCTGACAGCATCTCTCGATGAGCCGCTGCACGAGCGGGCGCTGATCTGCGCTGACGCAGACCGTGGACAGGGCCTCGAAGGACCGCTGAGCAATGTCGGCAGCGATCCGGAGAGGGGTTGAGCCCAGTGGGCGGCACACGCGGTAAGAGCCGGCGGCCGGTGGTGGAGGTCGGCGCGCACGTCGTCTACCGGGGGCAGACCTGGCAGGTGGCCGCGCTGCAGGGCCAGCGGGTCTGCCTGCTGCAGGAGGACGGTGCCGAAATGAGCCTGCTGCTGGGGCGGTTGTTCGCCGATCCGGGCTTCGAAGTGGTCGGCGCACGGGCGCCGGACGCGGTGCCGCAGTGGGGGTTGTTCGAGACCGTTCCGCTGGCGGCCCAGCAGCGGGCTTTGGCGTGGCTGCCCCATATTCGTGAGGTGGAGACCGGGTGGCCGCACCCTGAAGGCAGCCGCGAGGGGCAGGTGATGCGGCCGGAGTATGACCCGGAGCGGTGGACGCTGGCACAGCGGGATGCGGCCAAGGCGAAGGAGCTGGCGGCGCTCGGCTTCGCGCGGGTGACGCGTACGACGGTGGAGCGGATGCGGCACGCCTACCGCAAGCAGGGCTTATGGGGGCTGGTCGACAAGCGTGCGGTGCCGGCCCGCGGACGACATCCGACGGGGTATGCCGACGAGCGGGTCGTGGCCGCGGTGCTGGAGGCGCTGCGGCGCCAGCGTGGCCGGTCGAAGGGGACGGTGAAGGGACTGCAGGTGCTGGTCGGGCAGGTCCTGGAGGATACGCACGGGCGCGGGGTGGTGGAGATGCCGTCACGCTCGACGTTCTACCGGCTGGTGAGCGTGCTGGCCGACCCGGCCGACCGTCCGGGACGCCCGGCGCGTACCGCCACCGCACCCGCCCGCGCCTTGGCGGCGCCGGTGGTGCTGCGGCCAGGGGAGCAGGTGCAGATCGACACCACCCGTCTGGACATCATGGCCGTCCTGGAGGACGGCAGCCTGGGCCGGCCGGAGCTGACCATCGCCGTCGACGTCGCCACCCGCTCCATCCTGGCCGCCGTCCTGCGCCCGCACAGCACCAAAGCCGTCGACGCAGCGCTGCTCCTGGCCGAGATGGCTGTTCCGCATCCTGCCCGCCCCGCCTGGCCCTCAGCGCTTCACCTGTCGCGGGCCGAGGTGCCGTATCAGCGGATGCTGTCGCTGGACGAACGCCTGGAAGGCGCAGCCGCACGGCCGGTGATCGTGCCCGAGACGATCGTCGTCGACCGCGGCAAGATCTACCTTTCGCAGGGCTTCGTCGCCGCCTGCGAGACGCTCGGGGTGAACGTGCAGCCTGCTCCACCGAGGCGTCCGCAGGCCAAAGCCGTGGTGGAGCGGACCTTCGGCTCGATCAACGACCTGTTCTGCCAGCACGTCGCCGGCCACACCGGCTCCCACCCCCAGCGCCGCGGCTCCAAGACATCGGCCGAAGCCCGATGGACGGTCCCTCAGCTGCAGGACTTCCTCGACGAATGGATCACCTGCGGCTGGCAGAACCGGCCCCACGACGGACTGCGCCACCCCGTCCTGCCCAAAACCGCCCTCACCCCGAACCAGATGTGGGCCGCACTGATCACCATCAGCGGCTACGTGTCGGCGCCGCTGAGCGGGGCCGACTACCTCGAACTGCTGCCCGTGCGCTGGCAGCCCATCACCGAACGCGGCATCCGCCTCGACTACCGCACCTACAACCACGACATCCTCGACCCCCACCGCAGCCAGCGCTCCCCCGTCACGGCCAGGGACGGCAAATGGGAGGTCCACCACAACCCCCACGACGCCCGCCAGATCTTCGTCCGCCTCACCGACGGCCAGCTCCACGAAATCCCCTGGGTCCACCGCGACCACGTCCACCAGCCGTTCAACGACGCCGTCTGGCGCCACGTCCAAGCCGAGGTCGAGCAACGCGGGGACCGCCAGGCGCACGAAGCCGACCTCGCCGACGCCCTCGACCAGCTCCTGCGCCGCACCCGCAGCACCCCCGGTACGGCACACGAAACCAGCCCTCGCAAACGACCTCGCGCCCGCGGTACGGCCGTGCCGCTGCCCGACCTGCCCGGGCAGCGGCGCCCCCTCGCAGCAGAGACCGCACCGGCCCCGGAACCGGACTGGAGCGAGAGCCTGGACGACCTCATCGGCACCGACCCGGCCACGGAGCCGGGCACTGGCGATCCGGAGGGCACAAGCGCGGCACCGGCCGAGACAGGCGGCTACGGGCTGTGGGACGCCGAAGCGGAAGCCGAGCAGTGGTGAACGCCTCGCCGGGCACGAGCGATGCACCGGCCCGCAGGTCCCCACGGGCGGCGGACCGGTCTCCCGGGGGCGCGGCAAGCACCACCGATGACACCCCTGATCCGCAGCAGCGATCGGTGACCACCTGGGACGGCTTCCAGGCCTTCGTCACCACTCCCGTGGCCGCTCCTCCCCCACCCGGCGCGCCGCCTCGCAGCCTCGCCGAACGCCTGGCCTACCACTCGCGGTTCGTCACCGTGCGCACCCCCGCCATCGACGCGCTCGCCAAGAACGTGCGCACCCTGATGATCCTCGGTCGCCACCAGACGGTCACCGCACGGCCGTCCCTGATCGTCACCGGCCCCGCCGGTGCCGGGAAAACCACCGCCCTGCTCCAGGTCGGGCGCGCCTGCCACCTCGCCCACACCCGCCGACACGGCGCTGCGGCAGCGGCCGGACAGGCCCCGGTCGCCTACGTCCTGGTCCCGCCCGCCGCCAGCGCCAAGACCCTGGCCATCGAGTTCGCCCGCTACCTCGGCATCCCCGTCACCGCCGGCATGTCCCAGGCCCAGATCACAGGCGCCGTCTGCCACACCTACACCGCCGCGGGCGTGCAGCTGGTGATGATCGACGAGATCCACCGGCTCAACCCCCGCACCACCACCGGCGCCCAGAGCGCCGACCTGCTCAAAGACCTCAGCGAACGCATCGGCGCCACCTTCGTCTACGCCGGCATCGACGTCACCACCACCCCCCTGTTCAGCGGGGTACGCGGCGCGCAGCTCGCCGGCCGCGCCTGCCTCATCGACTGCGCCGCCTTCCCCGCCCGCCTCGGCGACCAAGAGCCCTTCCGCGACCTCATCACCGCCATGGAAAGCGCGCTCGACCTGCGCCACCACCGGCCCGGAACCCTCCCCCGGCTCGCCCCCTATTTGCACGAGCGCACCGCCGGCCGCATCGGCAGCCTTGCCCGCCTCATCCGCCAGGCCGCCATCACCGCCCTGGTCGACGGCACCGAACGCATCACCAGGACCACCCTCGACGCCATCCGCCTCGACCACCTCGCCGAACAGCACTACCAACCCCGCACCCGGCCCCGGAGCCGGAATACCAGCACCCCGTGAGCCGGACAGACATCACCGACCGTGCCGCGGCCGCAGCCGTCCCCGCGCAGCGCGGCGTCCTCACCACGCAGGCATGGCTGCAGGTCCCGTCAGCCGCACCGGGCGTGCTCCGCGTACGGCCGCTGACCGGCGAAGCGACCGCCTCCTATGTGCAGCGCCTGGCCACCGCCTACCGGCTGACGCTGCCCCAACTCCTGCACGGCGCCGGCATCGCCCTGACCGGCCACGGCAACCTGCCAGCAGCCGAACTCCACCTCAACCACAACGCGGCCCAGCACCTCGCCGGCCTGACCCGCACACCACTGCCCCACCTGACGCGCGCCCTGCCCCGGCTCGTCACCGACGACGACACCCACCACACCGCTGCCATCGCGCGCTGGAAACGGCTCGAGGCCGGGCAGCAGCCCGTCCGCGCCTGCACCCTGTGCACCCGCCACCGCAGCCAGAACGCCACCGACACCGCCTGGGTCCACCCGGCACCACACCGGCTGATGTGCCCGCGCCATCAGCAAGCAGCCCCCGACCCGCGGCTCACCTCCACCGTCCGCACCTGGGCCGTGCCGGAGCTTGTCACCGCGCACCACACCCACCAGCGCCTCCTACGACACCCCCGGGCCACCACCGCCTGGACCGCAGCGCGCGCCATCACCACCCGCTGGTACGACCACCAGCAACACCTCACCCACCGCTGGCACACCCGCCTGACCCGGCTCTGCGCGACCAACCCCCACCTGACCACCACGCACAGCGCCTCCCCCACACTCCTGGCGCGCGACCTGGTCACCTACCCCGAAACCATCACCTTCGCCCGCACACTCACCACCCTGCCCCGACAGCAACACCCCAGCGTCGGCCACACCCTCAGCCTCATCGCCCACCGACTCGGACTGCCCCGCCTGGCCAGCAACGCCAACGGTCCCCTCCGGGCCCTCCTCACCCCCACACGCTGACCAGCACCACCGCCCCAGAGTGCGCAACCGCCCACAGACGCACCACCACACCTACGAGAAAACCAAGATCAATCCCACACAACCACCGGACCGCAGACCAACCACCCGAACAACCAAACCGAACACGCCCCCAGCCCACACCCACCACACCCACCACACCCGAACGCAACCACTTCAGCCGCCCCAAGTCCCACCCCAAAGACAGGACACCAGACCACAGCAGCCCAGCCCTCTGAAGATCACCGCTCCGTCACACCAGCCGACTTGGAGGCGCCGAGCATGCCGTATTGGTGCGTCAGTGGCCGTGGCCAGCAGAATGCGGTCCTCCGACAGAAGTCGCTGGACGGGCCGTGCGGGGTATTCGCCCGGCCTGGCAGAGGCAACTTGAGGCTGCCCCCGGGCCGGTCGCGCTGACGCCGGACTACGACCACCCGGCAGCCCTGCCCGTCCGGCAGCGTCGCCTCGACCAGGGCCCGTGGCCCCAGTACGCCGCAACCTCGTCGGACTCCTCCGCCCTTTCGTTCCGGGCTGCCCCGCCTGGCCGGCAGCGCCAACGATCCCCTTCGGGCCTTCCTCACCCACACATGCTGATCAGCACCACCCGGAACCCCGAACTCCCGGAGAGCGCAGCCTCCTACAGACGCACCACCACACCTACAGGAAACCCAAGATCAATCCCACACAACTATCGGACCGCAGACCAAGCACCCGAACAACCAAATCGAACACGATCCCAACCCACCCTCATCACACCCCAACGCAACCGCTTCAGCCGTCCCAAGTCCCACTCCAAAGACGGGACACCAGACCACAGCAGCCCAGCCCTCTGAAGATCACCACTCCGTCACAGGGGGAGATGTTCGGCGGGGTGTCGGTCGTTTCGGACGGATCGGTATCGGCGGCGGTACGGGCGCGGGCGTGAAGTTCGCGGTGGACTGCGGAGGCGTTGCCGTGCCAGTACGCCAGCAGCACCCGGATCTCGGGAGTGATCTCGAACCGGACGGTGCGGCGGGCTCCCGGCTGGGCGGCCGAGGCGGGTGTGGTGGTGGCTTCGGCGAGCCAGCGCCACACGGTGCGGTCCGAGACGTTCAGGCACTGAGCAGTGGTGTGCACATGGCAGCAAGTGAGCCGGCGCTGGGCACGCAGCGCGAGCAGACGGCGTACGGCCGGGGCCCGCAGAGCGGCCATCGAAGTGGGGTCCAGCACGGGCTCGGACAGGGGTAGTGACAGCCTCGGGGCGTCGTCGTCAGGAGTGATCATGGTCATGGAAGTCCTTGGGCCCGTGGGTGGAGTCAGTCAGGGGGTGGGACCGAGGCGGGAACAGGCCCCGGACAGCAGGGCGCGGTCCACCGCGGCCCCGGGGGTGCGGGCCAGAGCCGCGTACGCGTGGGAGGTGATCTTCGCCCAGGTGCGAAAGTTCCCCTTCGCCCAGGTGGCATCGGCATGCAGCAGGTCAGCGTCTGTCGCGGCGTCCCACAGCGGGTGGAACAGGCGCAGCACGGCGGGAATCTGGTCGGTGTCCAGGCGGGGCACCTGCTGCCAGGTCAGCACCCTGGAGGCCAGCGCGGGAGCACGCGCGAGGGTGCGCTCGGCTCCGGCCCCGCACAGGACGAGGGAGGTCCGCGTGGTGGGTGCGTCGACCAGCAGGCGCAGGTAGTCCAGCTCGGGGGTGGCAATACGCTGCACATCATCGATGACCAGCACGCCGGGGGCCTGGAATGCCTGAAGCAGCGCGCGGTCGGCGGCGTCCGTGCGGTTCGTCAACGCTGTGGCGGGCAGGCCGAACGCAGTCAGCAGCGCGGCCCGCAGCTGCGGCAGCGCCGGCTTCACCGCCACCAGCGCACGATGCACCGGGATCCGGCGCGGCAGCAGGCGCAGCGCCGGATGCACCGCGACCGTCTTGCCGTGCCCGGGATCCCCGTACACGCACACGATTCCCCACACCGCGATGGTGTGCGCGATCGCCTCGGTGACCTGGCCGAGCTGCCCCGTGGCAACGACGTGCGCGCCCGGCACGTACAAGCGCACGCCGGTGCTGAACGGTGACGGGCTGGCCGTATCAGCGCATTCAGCCTCGGCCTTTGCGGCGGGGTCGGTGGTTGCCCGGCCGGTCTCGTCGACCGTGCCCGGCAATGCCAACTCGGCCAACGCCCGGTCATAGGCGGCCGCATCGCCCCGGACGTGCGAAGGGCGGGCAAGGTCAAGGACACGCCCCGCGCGCCGTTCCCGGTTCACCGCATGATGCAGCGTCGACAACGACGGCAGTCGGTCCCGCTCCAAAGCGGGAATCACCTCATCGGCGTACGGCCATCCAGCGGTGCAAAGCCATCACATTCCCGCCCAGCTCCCCCAGCCGGGCCCACAACCCATCCGTCAGCGTGAACGCCCCACGCCGCCGGGCAGGCTCGACCCGGCCCGACTCCTTCGCCACAGCCAGCCAACGCCGCACCGTCCGCACATGGACCCCCGCCGACTGCGCGGCGATCCGCACATGCACCGTCTGAAGCGTTCCTGCCTCACCCAGCGCAAGAGGACGACGCACCACCGCCTGCCGCGACAGAGGACGCTGCCGCGAACGCGACGCGGTGCGCTGCCTGTCCGGTGACAGCAAGAGAGACGGCTCAACAGCCATGCCCCTCAGCACACACCCGCCGCCCAGACCCCGAGCACAGGAATGCTCATTGTCACGACAGCCAGAAACGGGGTGTGCTATGCCGAACTCTCGTCCCATCGCAGCTAATTGGTCACCTCATGACAGCCAGAACCAGCATGCCCCACCGACGAAGATGCCGGTAAACAAGCCATCCACCACATCAGAACCCGCTGCCGACCAACCCACTGCTACAACCCCGAACATTCACACCAGCACGAGGCTGTGAGCATGCGTTTCAAGATGTTTCAGGCCCTGGATGCAGTCGGGGTCGCACCCGAGCAGGCGGACGATCAGCGTTGCAACAGGAGGCCAGCGCCTTCTGGCGCGGCGGCGGTGCCGTTCCGTTGCGTTGAGGCCGGCTGCCAGAACAGCCGGCCAGAACGGTGTGGCCCCTTCGCGAGCGCTGTTACATGAGCGACCCGAGCGCCTGCTCGGCCATCTGGACGCCCATTGTGGCGGCCACGGTGGTCCCGGCCTCCAGCAGCTTGTCCTTGAGCTGGGTCGTGAGCTGCCGCATCCGGCCCGGCTCAGGGACCGGTGAGGTCGCTTCGGCATGGAGGTCCTGGGCTACGCGCTCCATGGCCTCGCGGTCCGGCTCGTCCATGCCCAGGGTGCCGCTGACTTGGCCCACGTAGCCAGCCAGTTGGACAAACAGTGTCGGGTCGACGCCGGCGGTGTTGTTCTGGGTGACGTTCTGCTGCTCGCCGATGATGACGCCCTGGGCGTTCGGCAGGAAGTTGTTGTAAGTGGTGCCCCCAACGCCTCGTCGGATGTAGGCGCGCGGGTCGCCGTCGTAGTTCTCCACGCAGTCTCGTCCTTCCGCAGTGATTTCGGCTCGGAGGGGGCCCTTGCGCCCCCACGCGCCCTGGCCGTTGATCAGTCCGTGACTTTTGAGGTATCCGGCGGCACAGTCGATCTCGTCCATAGTCAAGAGAGAGCCTTCGAAGGATGCGGCGGCTGTTCCGGCGAAGTTCTCGACCACCGGCCAGTGCACGCAGTCCTCGTCCTGCAGCCAGAGCCAGTGCAGTACCGCGCGACGCGCAGCCTTGCTCCGCTCCACCGGGGACTCACGGCGTATGCGCCGCTGCTCAGCCGTCTCCAGACCTTCAGGCGTCAGGTTGGCGATGGCTGTCCCCAGGTTGGAGAAGTGGTTGTCCAGGCCGCCCTTGCTCATCGCGTACCCGAGGAGTTCGAAATCCGCGCGACCAGTCAGACCGTGCTCCGTGGCGAACGGCCCGAGTTCCACTCCCCTGTCGGGGCGGCCTTCGGATCGCTCGTATACCCAGTCCAGAAGCGGCTCGTACAGAGCACTGAACTCGTTGGCCATCTACAGCTCCTTCACGTTGAAGAGGCATGTTAGAGGGCAGGTACGGCAATGAGATCGGCATGGACACGCTACGACGGGACGCGGGGTGTCGCAGACCAGCAGCCCTTGGGCGCTGTACGGCGCGGGATCTGTCGCTGCCTGGGGCAAGCGGACCAGCCGCGCAGAGGGCCCGTACGAGGCGGGCGCGGTTCTGGGCGCAGCGGGCAGTGCCTTCCAGCGGGGCGGACAGGCGTTGGTCGGCTTCGCGGAGGACGACGTGGGTGAGGACGCCGCAGCCGTCGCTTTTGGGCAGGGAGGCGGCGTGGCGGCGTACGTCGGCGGCCACGGCGCGGGCGTGCCCGGTGAGCTGGTGGGCGATCTGCTCGTAGTCGCGGGGCGGAGGTCCGGGTTCTTCCACGCGAGGACGGCGGTGACGAGTGCCTCGTGCCGGGCGCGGTCCTGGAGGCGGGCGGCCTCGATCAGATCGTCCGGATCGTAGAGCACGGCGTGGGTGTCGCTCCTCGTGCGCCCGCCGCGTCGCCGTCCTGGTCGTGGTCGCCGGTGCCGGCGCCCGGGGCCTGGACGGCGAGGAAGCAGGCGTAGCCCCGGTCGGCGCGGGCGATCAGCGCCGGGGAAGGCTGCCGAGGGGCTCCTGGACCAGGAGCCGGCAGCGGAGGACGCTGAAAGCGCACCGCACCACACCACCGGGAGACCGCCATGGGCTGGGTGGACCCGCAATACGCTCACCTGCTGCGCGAGGACGGCCGCTACGGCCGCTTGATCAACATGACACTCCAGCTTCTCCGCGCGCGCGAACGGCAGCACGAGGGCCAGGAGGACGCCGTGCCCAGGTGCGGCTCATGCCAGGCAATTATCCGTCACCCGTACTCACCTACAGAAAGGCCAACCAGGCTGATGGCTGAAATGATGCTTCTCCGCAGCAGGGTGCTCCAGGCTGGCGCTTCGGCCGGACTTGCGCTTGCGGCTGTGCTGACCGCCGGGAGCGCCTCCCACGCCGCGACCGGTGCACAGAGCGGCTCGACGCAGACGGCTGAGTTCGGAATTCTTGCTTCCGCACCGTGAGCCATCTCGGGCTACAGTCTCCACTGCTCCGAGGAGATGGCCAAAGACAGCATCACGGGCCCCGAGGCTCAGAACCTAGTGGCCACTAAGTACTCGTCAGCCAGGTGCAACAGGGAACGGCGACCTGGAAGTACACCGGACGTACGATCGTTGTCGTACTCGACAACAGCGGCTACTGCGTGACGGCCTGTCGCCTCTGAAACCACCACTCCGCAGCCAAGAGGGAATTACATGACACGCCGCATGGGCTGCCATATTCGTTACGACCCACAAGTTGACGTGGCTGTGCTTTCCTTCACGGAATCATCCCGTCCGGGCGGCGTCGCACTGGACTTCGATGACGATTCCGGGTTGGCGGGTCTTCTTCGTCTTGGCACAGGAGGAGAGTTTGACTACCTGGAACTTCTGGGAGCAAGACGTGCAATCCCTCAATTCGTGACGGGATTGAACGCGCCGCCGCCGGGAGTGCGGGACTGTTGTCGAGGTGTGGCGAACGTGCACATGACGGTGGTTGACGAGCAAGGAGCGGTTCGCTTCGATCTTGTCGACGCCTCTGTCGACGGAGGCGAGTACGAAATCACAGTACGGGCCAGATCGTCACCCTCGGCCCTTGCCACGCTGAGGTTCGACAGTAATACGGGCGTGCTCCGCTCTTGGACGCTTTTTCCAGTGGGAAATTTGCTTCAGGGCATTCCGGAGGTTACGTCCGACTGATCTAGGTAAATC
Organism: Streptomyces sp. NPDC052496; assembly: GCF_040679095.1. Lineage (NCBI taxonomy): Bacteria > Bacillati > Actinomycetota > Actinomycetes > Kitasatosporales > Streptomycetaceae > Streptomyces > Streptomyces sp. NPDC052496. The sequence goes on along the minus strand of NZ_JBFAUH010000046.1, from coordinate 27,634 downwards.
TTGCGTGCCCCCGGCTCGATTCACAGAGCAAGGGGGGCTCGCTCACGTGGCCTCTCGTGGCTTGGCCCCCGGGAAGAGCTCCAGAAAGCGGGCGCACGTCGGCTCGTCACCGCACACTGGCCCCTGCGTCCGGCAACGCCGGCCGACTGCTGCTCGGCGACGGGCACCAGCGTGACGCCCAGCCGGACCCGGAGTTGAGCAAGCACGGACGCCCCCACCACCCCGGCCGGAACCACCGTGCCGGCCGCGTCATCGAGCAGCTGCTGGTCACCGAAGGCTCGACCACGGGGGTATGCGCCAAGGCGGGCACCAGAATCAGTGAACGGGCCGCCTACGCGTACGAGTCCGCGTACACCCTGTCGGGCGGAGGTGACCTCCATCGCGACGATCACGACATCGCCCTCAGCCCGCCGGAGCACGGCGTACAGGCTCAGACCGCCGGGGCCGGTCTGCCGAGCCCAGTCCCTAGCACGGCGTCCGTCTCTTCGGACAGGGCGGCCGCACGACGCGTCGTCGACGGTCGACCGGACCAGCCGCCGCGCGGCCTTCCACACTCCGGCGAACAACCTCGTCCCCGGCGACACCCTTGACAGCTTCGACATTTTCGTGCGCCACCTGACACGGCCGGTCTCCGACCGGGCCCAACGCCATCAGCAGGGCCATGACCAGGCGTCCGCCTGACCGTCCTCGCTTGGAAGAGAGTCGGGGCGGCGTTCCGATGAGGAGGCCGCGTCATGGCCTTGTCCGCCGCTCGCCCCTGCGCTTCCGGCCGCCGGCGTTGATCACCTGATCCGCCGACGGCCTGCCGGACCGCACCGACCGTTTTGCCGCCTTGGCAAGCGTCCTTGCCACTCATGGCCACGTGCGGGCAGGCTGTGTCCAGAAAAACGCCGGCGTTCACCACTGGCAGTCGGCGTCTCTCGATTTCGGGCGTGTTCCTTTTTACGCCGGGAACTTCTCCGGTCCGAGCAGCGCGCCGAGGGCCGAACCCGCTTTACAGAGCAGAGGGGCAGCAGGTGGAAAACCGTCATGTCGTGATCATTCCGATCGAGATCGACGAGGAAATGGAAAGCTCGTATCTCGACGCCTGGCAGAGCGCTGCGGAAGTGATGGCTGCACAACCCGGTTTCCTTCGTACGTACATGTTCCGCACGACCGTTCCGGGGAGCAAGTTCCCTCTCGTCAACGTGGCGGAGTGGGAGTCCACCGCTCACTGGGAAGAGGCGATGAACGTCTGTCCGATGATGGGACAGCAGATAGCCGTTGTCCACGCCTCGAACTACGAGGCGATCCGGACGGTCCTGCCCGCCGCACAGCACAGCTCCGGCTCCGGTGACGGCCACACTCTCGCCGAACTGTCTCCTGCCGAGGCCCATCGCCGCGCCGCCGACGGGAAGCTCACGCTGATCGATGTCCGCGAAGCTGCTGAATGGGCAGCACGTCACCCGACCGGCGCCGTCCACGCCCCGCTCAGCACGTTGGCGGCTTCGCTGTCGGACCTGCCTGACGGCCCACTGGCCTTCCTATGCCGTACGGGCACCCGCAGCGTGCAAGGCGGTACGCAGGCGATCCGCGCGGGACGGACTTGCGTCTACACCGTGGCGGGCGGCCTGGGAGCATGGGAAGCGACGGGGCTGCCGATCACCCTCCCCGGCCGCGAGGACGCGGCGGCCAACGGTGACCGGGCGCAGTGCTGACCTGGCAACGGGCCCCTATGGTGCGCATGCTGATCGCCGCGTACTGCCGGCGCACAGACGTGTCCCGCGACTCCCTGCCCGCCACCTGCAACTGAGTCAGTACAAAGGGACGCTGAAGGTGCCGCAGCCGGCACCCGCGTCACGGCCGGGCCGCAAAGTCGCCGGGGCCCTGGAGACCTGGCGCGCAACCGGGTGAACCCGGACAAGTCGTTCACGCACTGGCCGGCCATGCTGCGGATGGCCGGCTCCCCGGCGTGCGGGCAACTCCACGCCTGCGGCCTGCTGCAATGTTCGGACGCGAAGGACGCCCGAGGCCGAGAGGGCAGGCGCCCGCCGAGCACGGGCGGATCGCCAACACGCTGCACCTGCCGAGGGTGGCCGACCCGGACGACAGTACCTACCGCAGGCAGATGAACCAGCAGCTCACAGTGCAAGGACCCCGCCACAAGCCAACGAGGGCCACCTGCCACGGAAAGCGCGAGCAGATCATGCAAGCGCACCGGGAGAGGCAGGAGGAGGATCAGCTTGGCGCACTCGGCCTCATCCTGAACGCCGCGGCGCTACGGACGACCCGCCGCCCGGATGCCGCCGTCATCCAGCTGCGGCCTTTGCCCGCCGAGGAGCAGGCGGGCGACGTCCCAGACGAGGACGCCGCCCGCCTGTCTCTGCTGCGCCACGCGAACCTCAACTACCTGGGCCGTTACGGCTTCCGCGCATCCGTTCCGGCAGGTGGCGGCCTGCGCCTACCGCGCGACGCGACCGCCGGCGGCGCGGACGCGGACGCGGATGATAAGGACGCGGATGAGGATGAGGATGAGGATGAGGACAACGAGCGGTGACACGGTCCGATGCCCGCCGACCTGGCGCACCAGGAGGCGCTGGTGTGGACCGACCGGGTCCGTGCTCCCGAGCGGCTGGACGAGGGTCTGGACGAGTTCGGCAACCCTGTTACGGGGAAGTGGAGGCCAAGGGCATTGGCCAGGAGCTGCGGAGCGGATCCGGGGCGCCACGATCGAGGGCTACCTGGGCACCCAGTCTTAGGTGCTCGAGGACTTCGCCCGGGCGGGCGTGCGTCTACGCCCGCGCCTACCGCGATCTCATCGATCGTCAGGTGCCGGTGCACTCTGGTCAGGCTGGACAGGAAGGACCGAGGCGTGATCGTGCGCATGGTCTACTGTCCGGCTGGGCCTAACCAGCGGCGGACGAGCGCGATCAGGGAAGGTCCTCCGCGGGAGCACCACAGGGCGATGACCGGATCGCAGGTGGCGCATGCCAGGGACAAGTCGTGGGAGGACGGCAGGATCGGATTGCCCTTGAGGTGGTGGGCCATGCCCCATGCGGTGTGGAGCAGCCAGCCGATGCCGATGAAGGCCCCGGCTCCAGTCCGCGGTAGGCAACGTAGGCCATGAGCGCGACGAACGGGAGCTCCCACGGGCCAATCCGCCCCCGCTCAGCTATGCGGCTCCGGCTCCGGCTCCGGCCACCATCATCGCGTTGAAGCGGCGTCGGTGCGGTTCTTTGATCAGGGACATCAGCAGGCAGTAGACGATGCCGACGATCACCGGTGGCACCAGGTTCATGAGGGCATGACTTCTTCCGGCTGGGCGCGGGCCGTATCGACGCGGTCGAGCTGTCGCAGCGCGAGCAGTCCGCCGATGCCCGGAACGACGGCCAGGGTCTTGGCAGCGGCCGGGGCTGCTCGAGGCGCCAGGTCGCGATCACGACGAACAGGGTAGGCGCAGCCATGGGCGGGGCCCATCAAGGATGAAATGGGCTTGAGGTGGACGGTGAACACGTTGGCCGGCATCACGATCAGGGAGATCAGCTCGGCGTGAGCCGCGATGCGCAGGTGGCGCGGAGATCGGAGGTATGTGGTCACACCCTTGTGGTGGAGCCGGGCCGGATGATCACCAGTACGGTGACCGCGGTCCAGAGCAGGTTGAAGATGCCGGTGAGCAGGGCGAGACGGCCCGGTGCCAAGGGGGTCGGCACCGGCAACGGCGAGGCGGAACGCGTTGTCTTGGCCAGCGCACGGTCCTGCGCGGGCAGGGTCAGCAGGGCCAGGACGCCGGCGGCCGCCGCCGTCAGCAGGATCGAGGTGATCAGCCAGGTGTCGCCGAGGACGCCGAGACTGCCGGCCGTGGCGAAGCCGAAGAGGGGAACGGCGAGGCCGATGCCCGCGTAGACCCGGCAGATGCGGTGCGGTGTCCGCAGGGTCGTGCGGGCGTCGCCGTCGCCAAAGTCGCCGAGGGCGCGGCGCAGCGTCGCAGGGAGCATGCTCGCGGCGACCGTGACCGGGCCGACGGCGACGGCGGCGGCCAGGACATGCAAGGGCAGAAGGAGCTTGGTCACGCCCGGTACTCCGGGGCGGTCTGACGCTCGCCGGTGGCTTTCGAAGACGGAAGGCGGCCCGCCTTGGAGATGCCCTGGACGGTGTCGCCGTCGACTGTCACGTCGAACGCCAGGTTCAGCGGCAGGGGCTTGGTGACGGCCTGCTTCCAGGTGAGCCGGTCGCCGTCGAGGGTGATGTCGCCGAGTGGTGCTCGCCGGGTGCGTGGGCGACGCCGGTCAGGGTGCCGTCCTGCTCACGGAGTTCAGCCACGGCCTGATCTTGCCGATGGGGGTGGTGACGGACAGGTTCCGGGTGCCTTGGACGGACATGCTGGTGCTCTTCCTGACTGTGCAAGGGGGATGGTGAGCGACGGACCTGCGAAGGGCCGAGTGCTCAGAGGGGGGTAGGCGTCGGGCCCTGGGCGCGCCAGACGGTGCCGCGCCGCTCGTGGCAGAAGAGCTCTTCGACGGCGTGCGCGACGCGGGGGCCGATCTCGCGCTCCAGCAGATACAGGGCCAGATCGAGCCCGGAGGTGACGCCCGCGCCGGTGATCAGATCGCCGTCGTCCACGATGCCGGCGCGGACCGCGTGGGCGCCGGTGGCGTTGAGCATGTCGAGGCCCAGGTGATGGTGTCCTCATCGTGTGCGAGGCCCGTTTCGCGGAGTAGGGCCGCGCCTCGGCGGGGGTGCAGTACTGAGCTCGACGACGTGCGGCTGCTGGATCGGGTCGGGTGCGGCGTCACCTGGCCGGGCAGCGTGAGCTGGTAGCCGTACCAGCAGGTGCCGGAGCGGTCGCGGCGGCGCCGGGTGACCACCGCCCGAACCGTCTGCCCGTCCGGCAGCATCACAGGCGGCCCCCTGGTGGCGGACGAACGGGAGGGGCTTGTTCCGACCGTGCGCCATTCCCGCTCTTTGTGGCTCGCAGTGATCTTTCAGGTGTCGCCTCACCATTTCGCTACGGTGTCCCCGGTGGCGGCAAGGAGAGCTTGGGCCTGATTGCGGGCATGGCTGAGGGGGTCCGCGAAGATGTGCAGGCCGTGGGCGACGAGCGCTCCTTCGTGCAGCAGCATGAGTGTCCGGCCAAGATGGCCGGCCCCGTCCGGGGTGATGTCCCTGGCGAGGTCGGTGAACAGGGCGAGCATCCACTGCTTTTGCCCGGTGATGACCGGGTAGGCCGGGTGGGACGGATCGCTGATCTCGGCGTGAGCGTTGACCATGCCGCACCCCTTGGAGCTGTTCTTCGCCGACCACGCGCGTGAGGCATCGAAGACGGCCAGGACGCGCGCCGCCGGCACCGGCTGCGCGGCGTCGAGGCACTGGGCGAGGAAGGCCCGCCAGCGTTCATCACGGTCCGCGAGGTACTCCACGACGATCTGCTCCTTGGAGCCGAACCGGTCGTAGAGGGTCTTCTTCGTCACCCCGGCCTCGGCGGCGATCAGGTCCACCCCGACGGCATGGATGCCGCGCTCGTAGAACAGCCTCGCGGCGGCTTCCAGGACGCGCCGTGCGGCAGGCGTCATCGTGATCCGTCGCGGTCTCTCGGTAGGGCCCATACCTCTGAAGTATACCGATCTGTATAGTGAGCCGACAGGTATACCGATCTGTTTAGTGGAGGGTGAGGCGTGAAATTACTGCTCTCGATCGCCTTCGTGATCTGCTGGAGTTCCGGGTTCATCGGAGCCAAGCTCGGTGCGGGCAGTGCGTCTGCGATCACGATCCTGATGTGGCGGTTCCTGCCGCTGGCCGTCATCCTGATCGTCGTTGCCACCGTCTCCGGAACGGCGTGGCGGGGCCTCACGGTGCGGGATGTGGCCCGGCAGGCCATGATCGGCGTACTGTCGCAGAGTGGCTACCTGCTCACCGTCTACTACGCGATCCAACTCGGGGTCTCCAGCGGCACCACAGCTCTGATCGACGGCGTCCAGCCCCTCGTCGCCGGAGCGCTTGCCGGACCGTTGTTGCGTCAATACGTCTCGCGCAAGCAGTGGATCGGCCTGTGCCTGGGGGTGAGCGGCGCCACCATCGTCACCATGGCCGATGCCGCGGCCGGCACCGGTGCGGCTTGGTGGGCCTATCTCATCCCCTTCCTGGGCATGTTCTCGCTGGTGGCGGCCACGTTCCTCGAAAGCCGCTCCCACGTACGGGTCGCACCCGCAGTGTCGCTGACCGTCCACTGCGCCACCAGCGCCGTCATCTTCACGGCACTCGCCGTCAGCGCCGGAGCCGCGAAGCCACCCGCTGAGCTCTCATTCTGGGCAGCGATCACCTGGCTCGTAGCCTTGTCGACCTTCGGCGGATACGGGCTGTACTGGCTCATCCTGAGGCGCTCGGGAGTCACCAAGGTCAACACGCTCATGTTCCTCATGGCCCCGGTCACGGCAGTCTGGGGAACCCTCATGTTCGGCGAACCGTTCGGTCCGCATACCGCTGTCGGCCTGGCCGTCGGTCTCGCAGCAGTCGTCATCGTCCATCGTGGCGACACCTCATCCACCAAGGTGTGCGCGCGGGATACGGGCACGGGCGAGCCCGCGAGGCCAGCCAAGTACGGCGCCTGACACCCCTGCCGCGTCGGAGAGGAGGAGCTTCCTCGTCGTCCGCGGCCCGGGCCGCCAGGTACTCGGCCCCGTCGCGCCTGGGCGTAGGCCACCCGGCGGAGCGCGGTGTGGCGGCGCCTCCCGGTCACGTCGGCGAGGATCGGACCGGAAGGATCAGCAGCGAGCGCGGCCAGCGCCGCGTTGCGCGGCGCGAGCCGGAATACCGTGACGGCTCAGCTTCTACGTCATGCCGTGCGTCGACGTCGGCTTACCCGCGACCATGCCCGGAAAGAGCCGCCGATGTCCTGGGGAGCTTGCGAGAACTGCGGCCGCAGCTGGGGCTGTCCGGCGAGGCGCCGAAAGAGCTCGGCGAGCCGTGGAGGCGACAGCACAGCACGGCCGCCCAGGACCAGGTGGGCGCGCTTGCCGCAGAACTCGAGGTACTCGGGCATCAGATGGCAAAGCCGTTCGGTTACGGGCCGAGTGGACGGCCTCCTCGTCTCGGTCCGCTGCTGAAGGGCGAGGAGGAGGACAGCGCCGCCACCGCACGGTCCGCGCCCGGATCGAGCGCGCCTTCTCCCGGATGAAGAACTGCAAGCTCCTCCGCGGCTGCCGGCAGTGTGGCGACGGCCTCCACCACGCCGCCCAAGCCGTCGCCCGCATGCACAACCTCGCCCTCGCCGTATGACCGCACAGCCCCGCACACCGCCCCGACCTGCGACATCACGACCTTCTTCGGCACCCTTCAGGGAACGGCGGGGAGCTCGTCGGCGGCCAAATTCTCACGCACAGCCGGTAACCAGCACATATGCGAAGAGCGTCATGTTCTCCGCCGCCGAAAGCGCCGGCCGCTTCATTGCGATCATGGCGCGACTTCCGTCCCGGACAGGAGACAGACAGACGTCGCACCTCCGTCCCGTGCCCCTCGGTGATGGCGGCACCGACATGGCCTGGTCGGGTTCGCGGCGCTCCGTAAGCACCGCCTGGCTGGGACAACGCGGAACGCCCCGGCGCTGGCCTGTGGGGACGCCGCGTCCGTGAAGAAGTCCAGGGACGGAGGAGCGGGGACCGCGGTCAAGGGTGAACAGCTGGCTCGCAGAGCATCACCAGGGAACGTGGTCGGCCTCCACCCCCTGGACGTCGAAGCCGGACTTCGAGCAGTGTTCACCCGACGCAGGGCCACCGATGTACTCGTGTCACGCCCAGCGGTCTACCGGATCAGGCCGCGGAGCGCAGACGAACCCACAGAACGTTCACGACGCGCTACACGCCCTCGCCCTGGTCACCGGGTCCACCTCGTGCCGGTTCACAGCGCGATCACGATTTTGCCGTGAACATGCCTCTCGGCCTGTGTCGTGACGGCTTCGCGAATCTGCTCGACCGGGAAGGTCGCCGCGATCGGTACCGTGATCCGGCCGGAACGGATCGCGTCGGCGATCCGTTCCAGGGCGCCCGGGCCCGCATCGAGGGCGCCCGTCTTGCGCACACCGGGCGGCGGGGCGGGGCCGTCAGCCACGACGGAGATCCGCTCGGGTGCCACGCCGAGCTTGAGCGCGGTCTCGGCCGCCTCCCTTGCGAACAGGTCGGTCGCGGCAGTGATCCCCTCGGGCGCCAGGGCCCGCACCCGGTCCGCCAGGCCGGGGCCGTAGGCCACGGGTTCGGCGCCGAGCCCGCGCAGGAATCCGAACGTGCCCTCGGAGGCGGTGCCGAGCACCCGGGCACCCGCGAGCTTCGCCAGCTGTACGGCGAAGATGCCCACGCCACCCGCCGCCCCACCGATCAGGACGGTGTCCCCGGCGCGGAGCCCGATCGCGGCGAGCGCGGCGGAGGCCGTCAGACCGGACACCGGAAGCACGCTCGCCACCTGGTCGCCGATGCCCTCCGGGGTGGGCCACAGTGTTGCCGCAGGTGACTTGACCAGCACGAAATCGGCGACGGACCGGCCGATCGCCGCCCCGTAGACCCGGTCGCCGGCCGCGAATCCCGTGGCTTCGGGGCCCACCTCGTCCACCACGCCGGCGAAGTCGCTGCCGAACCCGGCCGGCAAGGTGATGCCGAACCGCGCCGCCATGTCGGGCTGTGTGGTGATCTGCCAGTCCATCGGGTTCAGCCCGGCGGCCGTGACCCGGACGCGCACCTCGTCCGGTGCGGCGTGCGGCTCGGGTATCTCCTGCAGTTCGAGGACTTCGGGACCGCCGAAGCGCCGGTAACGGACAGCTCTACTCATCGGTGACCTCTCCTGACCAGTGATGGGACTTGGTCTCATCGACCCTACATCAGCGATGGGACCAAGTCCCGTACACTGCTCCCATGGCTCGCTGGCAACCCGACGCACCCGGACGACTCGCCGCCGCCGCCCTCGACCTCTTCGAGGAGAACGGCTACGAGAACACGACCGTGATCGAGATCGCGGAACGGGCGGGGCTCACCAAGAGCACGTTCTTCCGGCACTTCCCGGACAAGCGCGAGGTGCTCTTCGGCGGGGGCACGGTGACCGGTCTGCTCGTCGAAGGGATCGCCTCGGCGCCGCCGGAGGCCGGGCCGCTCGACGCGGTGGCGGACGCCCTCGACGCGCTCGGCCGGACGTTCTTCACCGCCGACCGCCGCGAGTTCAGCGCCCGGCGCCAGGCCGTGCTGAACGCCCACACGGAACTGCGGGAACGCGAAGCCCTGAAAAGGATCGACCTCACCGCCTCGATGATCGAGGCCCTCAACCGCCGCGGAGTCCCGGGCCTGACCGCGCGCGTGGCCGCGAAACTGGGCACGCTGGTCTGGGAGATCGCCTTCGACCGGTGGGTCGGCACCGACGACAGCGAGGGCTTCGGCCCGCTGGCACGGCAAGCGCTCGCCGAAGTACGCGCGGCCTCAGCCGTGAGCTGAGGCGCGTATCGCGTCACGATCGTTCTGTGCGTCTGCCCGTGCGCCAAGGCCTGATCCGGTAGACCGCTGCGCGCGGCACAGGCACGGCAATGCCCCGCGAGCCACCTTGCCGGCCTCCGCCTTCGCACCTCGATGATCCGGCTCAAGGGCCTCCCCCGAGGTGCCCGCCGATCACGACTCAATACGCGCCCCAGTGACAGGTGGTGCTGAGGCTGACCCGTACCCCGCCTGTCTTCGCAGCCCTGGCTGAGGAGAGCATTCGATGGGCAAAGCCTGGGCCGGCGGCGCCCAGCGCCCGGCCGACCGTGCTGGACGAGATGCGCGTCTCCGAACCGGTCGGCCGGCTCCCCCCGCACCCGGCCGGACGCCGCGGCCGCAGACCAGGCCCACTCCCCCGTACGAACCCTTCCGCCTGCGCCGGCACCGCATCAGTGCGGCAGTCCCGGAGAAAGCCGACCAGTTGGCCAACCGGAAGAAGGAGAACCGGGCCGCAGGCCGGCCCGGCGACTTCGGTTCCGATCGCCACAGACAGCGCCACACGACGCCCTCTTGACCACCGCCGCGCACGGGAACCAGACAACGCAACTACCTCGCCTTCGGCTCGGCAGCCGCTCCCTGCTGCTGCAAACAGCTCTCGAACTGCTCACGCGCACGGTCTGACGGCCAGGCCCCCTGCACACCATCGGAGCGCGACGGGTGCGGGCCGCTCCCCTGCCGGAGGCGCCCACCTCAGCGGGAAGACGAGCACGGGGCTTCAAGCCTTACGGCTGCGACGGCTTGGGCAGCGTGAGGATGTCGGCCCCGTCCTCGGTGATGGCGATCGTGTGCTCGCTGTGTGCCGTCCGGCAGCCCGTCGCGCTCCGCAGCGTCCACCCGTCGGCATCGGTGACGAGTTCGGCGGTGTCCGCCATGATCCACGGCTCCAGGGCCAGCAGCAGTCCGGGGCGCAGTGTGTATCCGCGGCCGGGCCGCCCGGTGTTCGCCACGTGCGGGTCCTGGTGCATCGTCGATCCGATGCCATGGCCCCCGAACTCGGTGTTGATGGGGTACCCGGCCTCGCTGAGGACCGTGCCGATGGCGTGGGAGATGTCGCCGACGCGGGCCCCGGGCCCGGCGGCGGCGATCCCCGCAGCCAGTGCGCGTTCGGTCGCAGCGATCATCGCGACGCTCTCCGGAGGCCGCGTGTCACCCACGATGAAGCTGATGGCGGCGTCCGCGGCGATACCGGCCCTGGAAACGGCGAGGTCGAGCGTCAGCAGATCGCCGTCGGCCAGCGTGTAGTCGTACGGCCGCCCGTGAAGTACGGCGTCGTTGACGGCCGTGCATATGTAGTGGCCGAACGGGCCGCGTCCGAAGGACGGCGCGTAGTCGACGTAACAGGACTGTGCTCCCGCCTCGACGATCATTTTCTCGGCCCACCGGTCGATCTCCAGCAGGTTCGTGCCGACCGTGCTGCGGCTCTTCAGTGTCTGCAGGATGTCGGCGACCAGGGCGCCGGAGTCTTTCGCCCGGGCCAGCAGGGTGGGGTTCAGGATCTCGATCACGCGGTGCCCTTCTCGCACTCCAATAACTATACCGGCATTACTATACCGGTACTAGAATCGTCGTCATGGTCAGGTTGCCGCTCACACCCGAAGAGATCGAACGCGGACAGCGCCTCGGCGCCCTCCTGCGCCTGGCCAGAGGGGAGCGCTCCATGCTCGACGTCGCGCTCGACGCGGGGGTCTCGCCCGAGACCCTCCGGAAGATCGAGTCGGGCCGGGTGGCCACCCCCGCCTTCCCGACCATCGCGGCGATCGCCGACGTCCTCGGCCTCTCCCTCGACGCGGTGTGGGCCGAGATCAGCCAGTGCGGCCGTGCCGTGGCGCCGGCCAACGCTGATCACCGCGCACGTGAGCAGCTGACCGCGTAAGCCTCCGTCCCACCACCGCACAGGGAGACCGGACGGGCCGGCGGAATCCTCACCGGCCGCCTCGGCGTCACCCTCGCTGCCGGGATCGATGCAGTCGACGCCGGCCAGCCGCCCGTCCTCAGCGGCTTCGCCCTACACCTGCTGTTCGTACGCGGGCATTCCGGCAGCGTCGCGGAGGGCACGGTGGTGGCCGGTCGGGCGGCCGTTGCCCGTGCGGCAGGCGCGCCCCGTGGCTGCCTGGCACGTGGGGCACTCGCTGGGGCGCTACCGGTCGCGCACACGCTGCACTTCGCTCCCGGACCGGCCGTGCCGTCGTCACTCGCCCCACGTGGTGTGCTGCGACCCGTTCTCCATGCCCATGAGCCTTCTTGGCCCGGTTGCGCGCACCGTACACAGCGCCGTGACGACGACCGTACCGGCGGCGCCCGCCGCACCGAGCCCGGGCTCCGCAGATGCCGCCGAGCCTCATCAAGGCGCCGTCACGCCGCCTTGAGCTCGGCATCAGCCGTGCACAGCGCATTACGTGCGGTACGCAGCCGCCCGCCCGCCACGACCGCTCCCCTGCGCCGCAGCAGTCACGGTCAGGCCAGGGAGGATCCGTCCGGAGCCCGTCGGCCCGTAGGACCGGCAGGGGTGCCGACGATGACAGGTCGCCGACTCCGGTTGCGGCTCAGACGGGTTGCCCGACGCTGGAGCCATGGGACGCTCCGCACCGATGGACCACGAATCCGCCGACCGGATCGCCGACGCCGCCGAGCCCCCGGACAGCGCCACCGCCACCTCCGGATTCGACGACCACGCCCAGGACGCAGCCGACCGCAACGACCCTGTTACCGGCGACGGTGAGGACGACGAGGACTTCTGAGCCGAAGCACAGGAGTTGTCATCGGTAGAGCCGGGTGAGCCGGCGTATGGGAACGACCGAAGCGGTCCGGTTGTCACGAACGAGGCACCCGACTTGTCACGAGACCTCTCTCAGCAAGCCCTCTGTCACCGCACCGTCGGTCGGGACTTGCTGGCCGACGGCGGATGCCCGGGGCGTCACAAAAGACGCGCCAGAGCCGCTTCGGACGGACTCCCGGCGATCGCCTGGTACACGATGATCACCTGTTGCTCGGCGCCGCCGACGGTGAGCGCCTGCCTGCGCAGAGCGAGGCTGCCGACGACCGGATGCGCGAAGCGCTTGAGTTCGTCACGGGCGGGCCGCGTCTCGTGCCGCGTCCACAGACGTCGGAACTCCTCGTCCCTGTCCAGCTCGGCGACCAGGCGGACGGTTCTGGGGTCGCGTGGGTCGGCTTCGGCGCGCAGGGCCGCTGCGGTCTGTGCGGCTACCTCCGCCCAGTCGGGGAAGAGCCGGCGGGACGTCGGGTCGAGGAACACCGCTCGGACCAGGTTGCTCCCGGGCTCGTACATCGGGGCGAGCGCACGGGCCTGCTTGTTCGCCGCCAGCACGTCGAAGCACCGGTCGCGGACGTAGGCAGGGCGGTCCGTCCACGCGTCGAGCAGCCGGTGCACGTCCGCGGAGACCTCGGTCCGCGACGGCGGCACAGGAGCGGGATCGACGAGGGCGTGCAGGTGAGCGAAGGCGTCAGCGTCCAGCTCCAGGGCGCGCGCGAGGGAGCGCAGCACCTGGGGCGAAGGGTGCCGGTCGATGCCCTGTTCGAGCCGGACCAGGTACGGCTCACTGATTCCGGCGAGCCGGGCCAGTTCTTCCCGGCGCAGCCCTGCCACCCGGCGACGTCCGCCGGCGGGTACCGCCACGTCCGCCGGATCGACCCGTGCGCGCCGGGCCTTGAGGAAATCTCCCAGAAGATTGTCGGCCGCCATCATGCGAGGGTAACCCTGCAAGGGTGCTGGCTGCCCAGGCGCAGAGGCCGCAGGCTCGATGCCATGAAGACCTGGTTCATCACCGGCGCGTCCCGCGGCTTCGGCCGTATCTGGGCCGAAGCCGCTCTCGAACGCGGCGACCGCGTCGCCGCCACCGCACGCGATCCCCAGACCCTGCGCCCTCTCCTTGACGCCTACGGAGACGACGCCCTTCCGCTCCGCCTCGACGTGACCGATCGCACCGCCGCGAACGCCGCGGTGCAGCGGGCCGCCGAGGCCTTCGGCCACCTCGACGTGATCGTCAACAACGCGGGATACGGCCTGTTCGGCATGGTCGAGGAGACCACCGAGGAAGAAGCCCGCGCGCAGCTCGACACCAACCTGTTCGGCCCGCTGTGGGTGACGCAGGCGGCCCTGCCGTACCTGCGGGCCCAAGGCAGCGGCCACATCCTGCAGGTTTCCAGCCTCGGCGGCCTCGCCGCCTTCCCCACGCTCGGGCTGTACAACGCCTCCAAGTGGGCCCTGGAGGGGATGAGCGAGGCCCTGGCCCAGGAGGTCGCTCCGTTCGGGATCAACGTGACCCTCGTTGAACCCGGCCCCTACGGCACCGACTGGTCGGGCGCCTCCGCGGTGCACACCGAGCCGCTTTCCGCCTACGAACCCGTCCGCGCCGCGCGCCGGGCCGGTGCGTCCGCCCGCACGCCCCAGGACGCGCGAGACACCGCCGCCGTTGTCCTCGAACTCGTCGACACCGACGAACCACCCCTGCGGCTCTTCCTCGGCACCTACCCCTACCCGGTTGTCGAGGCGGCCTATCGCAAGCGGCTCGACATGTGGAACCAATGGCGGCCCCTCGCCTCCCGCGCGTGAGCGGTACGGAGCACCCCGCGGCGTCCCGGGCCTTTGCGCGTCACCTGCTGCACGTGCCACCGGCATCGAGTACGGGACGCTTCGACGGCAGCCGGTGGACCCGCCCGCGCCGACGTGACAGGAACAGGGCGCCGTACAGCTCGGTGACAACAAGCCCGCCCATGTGACAGCTGCCGCGCTTCGGCTCAGAACCTGACGGCGAACGGTCCCTGGCCCGGCTGCTGGCGTTCTTGAGGGACGATGCCGTGGACGTCCACCAGGAGGCCGAGCGCCTGGGGCTGCTGCACCAGCAGGGCCTGGTCAGGGGGCGGTCCGTTGACCGCTGGTGCCGCCGCCGAAGTCGGGCGAGTGACCATCGAAACACCGCGCGGTTCGTGGGGACCAGCGCGTGCCCGTAGACACTCGTACTGCGCACGTGGACGACCCTCCGGACGCCGCGGCGGACGGCGTCGGCGAGCGGGGCCGCCGTCGCGTCGACGTTCACGGCGCGAGACATCTGCTCGGCCTGGCGCCCGATGTGCGGGGCGTGCAGCGCGGCGGCATGGGTCAGGACGTCGGCCGACGGCAGTGCGGCCAGCGGCACGGACCGGTCGCGCAGGGCCCCACGAGATCCTTCCAACGTCCGGACGCCCGGCCCACACCGCGGACCCGTCGGCCGGCCGCGGGCGGGGCCGTTCCGACCCGGTCCGAACTTCCCGTCACCACGACCACTCCGGCCGGGGAGCTTCCCGTCGCTCCGTGCGTACGTACCGGTCCCCTCCCCCTCTCGGCCCAGTGCCCAGCAGGGTGGCCGCCGTCATCCGGCAACTCCGGCTCCAGCTCCGTACAGCCGAACGGAGACCGTTCCAGCAGGATCATTCAGCCAGAACTAAACGATTCCATGCATAGACTTCAGAGATTGCTCAGGCCGCCCGCCGGGGAAGCGCCCGGTATGGGCACACATACGGCACCTGACCACCATCGCGAACACCCGGCGCAGGCAGCACGGCAGAAACAGCCCGTCACCGCACGGGTTCCCGCCCCGCTCCTCGTGGTGGGCAGTGTGGTGAGCATCCAGGTCGGGCAGGCATTCGGCAAGCACCTGTTCGGGGCCGTGGGGGCTTTGGGGGTCGTCTTCCTCAGGCTGGCCCTGACCGCGGTGGTGCTGGGTCTGGTGTGGCGTCCGTCCTTGCCCAAGAGCTGGCGGGACCGGGGGCTGATCATGGCGCTGGGCACCGCGATCGCCGGTATGAACGTCATCTACCTGGCGCTGGAGCGGCTCGACGTGGGCGTGGCCGTCACGTTGCAGTTCCTGGGGCCGTTGGTCCTGGCCCTGATCGGCTCCCGGCGGCTCCTGGACTTCCTGTGGGCCGTGCTGGCCTGGGTCGGGGTGTTCCTGTTCGCGAACCCCGGCGGCGGAGGCGGGCTCACCCTGGCCGGGACGGTCTTCGCCCTGGTGTCCGGCGCTTCGATGGCGACCTATGTCGTGCTGAACAAGCGGGCCGGGGCGAAGACGTCCGACGGCAGCTATCTGGCGTACGCCGTCGCATGGGCGGCGGTTCTTTCGTTGCCGACCGGTGTCTGGGAGGGCGGTACGGCGCTGCTCGACCCATGGGTGCTGGCGGCGGGGCTCGGCGTCGCGCTGCTGTCGGCCGCCATTCCCTACACCCTGGACATGGCTGCCCTGCGCCGTCTGCCACCGCGGACCGTGGCCGTGCTGGAGAGCCTGGAACCGGCGGTCGCGGGCCTGGCCGCCATGGTGGTGCTGGGCGAGATCCTCACCGGGGTGCAGTGGCTGGCCATCGGCTGTGTGGTCGCCGCGTCGGTCGGTGCCGTGTACACGCCGCGGAAGCAGAAACCGAAGCGGTGAGCATGCCGCGGCGGCAGGCGTGCCGGGACGGCACGCCTGCCGCTCGTCTATCGCGGGATGGGGGTGAAGTCACGGTTGCCGAGGTACAGCGGCCGGGGCCGCGGAGCGGCGTACGGCTCCTCCAGGGTGTTCTCGGTGCTGTTGTAGACGATGAAGATGTTGGAACGGGGGTACGGCGTGATGTTGCCGTTGGAGCCGTGCAGGATGTTGCAGTCGAACATGACGGCCGAGCCCGCCGGACCGGTCACCTGGTGGATACCGTGCTCGTTCGCCATGCGGGTCAGGCTGTCGTGGTCGACGGAGCCCACGGTGAGTCGGTGGACCTGCAAGGACTCCTTGTGGTAGTCGGGCGGGGTCTCGCCGACGGACGGGATGAAGGTCTTGTGCGAGCCGGGCATGACCATGAGAGGTCCGTTGAAGGGGTGGTTGTCCGTCAGCCCGACGGAGATGCTGAAGGCCCTGGGCCGGGGCATGCCGTCCTCGGAGTGCCACGTCTCGAAGTCCGAGTGCCAGTCGAACTCGGCTCCGCCGAACGCCGGCTTGTAGTTCACCCGGCTCTGGTGCACGTACACGTCCGAGCCGAGGACCTGTCGGGCGATGTCGGCCAGCCTGGGTGAGTGGATGAGTTCGGCGAAGACGGCGCTGACCTTCTGCGCTTCGAACACCGACCGGATCTCGTCGGAGTCGGGTTCCCGTATGACGCGGTCGGTCGCGCGGAGCTGCGGGTCCTGGCCCAGGCGCCGCAGTTCGGCGCGGTAGTGCTCCACTTCCTCGGGAGTCAGGAGGGCGTCCAGGACGAGGTAGCCGTCCCGGTCGTAGCGGCTGAGCTGGTCCGGGTCGAGCGGGCCGGGGGCGGTGGACCACACGGTCGGGTCCTCGCGGCGCTGGGGCCGGGGCTCGGAGACGGTACGCGTGGGATAGAGGTCGGGCCGTCGCGGGGTGGTCGTGGTCACGTCGTCCTCCATGGGCGGGCGTCGCGGTCTGGAGACCGGGCCCGGCGTCGTGTACTAGTTGAGTCATGATCGATTTACGGCGACTGCAGGTTCTGCGGGCTGTTCACCAGCACGGCACGGTCACGGACGCGGCGGGGGCACTGCATCTGACGCCGTCGGCCGTCTCGCAGCAGATCCAGGCGCTCTCCAGGGATCTCCAGGTCGGGTTGCTGGAGCGCGACGGGCGGCGGGTGCGGTTGACGCAGGCCGCGCACGCGCTGCTGGGACATGCCGATGTCCTGTATGCCAAGTGGGAGGAAGCCACCGCCGAACTCGCCGATTACGGGCGGGGCTCGGGCGGCCTGGTACGGGTGAGCGCCTTCGCGACGGCGTTGTCGGCCTTGCTGGTGCCGGCCACGCGGTCCATCCGCGAGGAGTTTCCGGCGATGCGCGTCGAGATGAGCGAAGCGGAGTCGTCGCAGTGCTTCGATCTGCTGCTGGGCGACCGTATCGACATCGCGGTGGTGGTGCCGCTGCCCGGCAGCCCGACGCCGATGGATCAGCGCTTCGACCAGCAGCCGCTCGCCGATGACCCGCAGGACCTCATCGTGCCCGAGGGGCACCGTCTGGCGGGCCGGGGCCCGGTCGAGCTGTCGCAGGCGGCGACCGAGTCCTTCATCGCCGCTCCGGGCAGTATCGACCAGCACCAGCTGATCCTGGCCGCGTGCCAGGCAGCCGGCTTCTCGCCGCACATCGAGCACCGCGCGCAGGAGTGGAACGCCATCCTGTCGCTGGTCGCGCACGGCTTCGGGGTGAGTCTGCTGCCCCGGCTGGCCCCCATTCCCCCTGGTGTGCCGGTCGTCCGCGTCGCGTTGCGCGGTTCTCCTGTGCCGGTCAGGCGCCTGGTGACCTGTATCCGCAAGGGCAGTCACGGGCAGCCGGCGGTGGCACGCGGCCTGGCGGCACTGCGCCGGGCAGCCGCCTCGCGCAGTGACATCACCGTGCTGTGCTCCGGGTGAGTGCTGTGCGGTGGTCATGAGGCCGCGGGTCCGGGGTGTGTGCGGTGCTGGTGGTAGACGAGCGGGGTGCACTCGGTCCGGTGGCTGCACCAGATGACACGGCCGACCAGCAGGAGGTGGTCGAGTGCGTGGTGGACGGTTTCGAGCGTGCAGACCACGCCTACGGCGGCGTCGGCCAGCACGGGCTGTCCGTGGCGCAGTGTGTGCGCCACACCGTGGAAGCGCCGGTGCGGGTCGCCGCTCGCGAACTGCTGTGTCAGCTTGCGCTGTTGCCAGCTCAGGGCGTTGACGGCGAAGGCGCCCCGGTGTCTGATGCGCTGGGCCGTGTGGCTGGTGGCGGCCAGGGAGACCAGCATGCCGGGCGGGTCCGTCGACAGGGACAGTACGGCGCTGGCGGTGCAGCCGACCGGTTCGGTGTCCCTGGTGGTGACGACGGTCACGGAGGTGGGCAGATGGGCCATGGCGCGGCGGAACTCGTGCGCGGCCGGGGCCGATGGGTCAGTGCGAAGTGGAGCGGTCACACGTGGCCTTCCTCGTCTGGGCGCCGGGGTTCAGGGTGGTGGCGATCGCCCGGCGGTCGACCTTGCCGTTGGCGTTGAGCGGGAGGGTGTCGAGCCGTGTCACGGCCGACGGCACCATGTACGCGGGCAGTCGCTGCCGTAGCCGCTCGCGGGCGGCGCGGGAGTCGGCCTCTCCGACGTACGCTGCCCGCAGCTCGGTGCGCGCGGCGGTGCCTTGCACGCTCACCACGATGGCGTCGTGGATGCCTGGCTGCTCGCGGAGGGCCGCCTCGATCTCCCCGAGTTCGACCCGGTAGCCGTGGATCTTCACCTGCTCGTCGAGACGGCCCAGGTGCAGGAGGGCGCCGTCGTGCCACCGGACGCGGTCCCCGGTGCGGTAGTACCAGTCTTCTCCAGGCGCCCCGTCGCCTCGGAAGAGGCGGGCCCGGCCGGGGTCGGCGAAGCGCCCGGTGTCGGCTGCCGGGTCGAGATAGCCGGGGAAACGCTGCGGGCCGCGGATGACGAGTTCGCCTTCGTCCGCGGGCCGCAGGTCCCCGCCGAGTACGGCGATGTCGTGGTCCGGGTGTGGCCTCCCGATGGGCACCGTGCCGTTGGGCGTGGCCGGCCAGTCGGCCGGGTCGGCCGGCAGGCGGTATTCCGTACAGGTGACGGTCATCTCGGTGGGGCCGTACAGGTTCACGATCCCGCTGTGCGGTGCGGCGTCCTGCCAGGCACGTGCCTGGCCGAGCGTCAGGGCCTCGCCAGCGAACAGGCTGTGGCGCAGGGACGGCATGGCCGACGGGGACAGGGTGCGCAGGCGCGCGGCGAGGGAGATCAGCGACGGCACGGAGAACCAGTGGCTGAGGGCGTGGGCGTTGACGAAGCGGACAGGGTCCAGTACCTCGGTGCGGCTGGGCACGACGAGCGTCGCTCCCGTGGTCCAGGCACTGAACATGTCGAAGACCGACGGGTCGAAGGTCAGGTCGAAAGTCTGGGAGATCCGGCTGCCGGGCCCGATGCCGTAACGGTCCCGTATGTGCCGGACGTAGGCGGCGACATTGCGGTGGGTGACCGGCACGCCTTTCGGTGTGCCGGTGGAGCCCGAGGTGAAGAGGAGGTACGCGAGGCCGTCCGGACTCACCGGCGCGGGGGTGGACGGGCCGTCGGGCGCGGCGGAGGACAGGAACTCCCCGGCGAAGCGCAGGACGGGCACCCCGAAGCGCGCTTCGTCGCCCGCTGTCTCGTCCGCGACGACGGCGGTGAGGCCGGCAGCGGCGGCGATGGCGGTGTTGCGTGCCGCCGGGAAGGACGGGTTGAGGGGAACGACCGTGGCGCCGGCCATCTGGATGCCCAGGTAACCCGCGTAGCTGGTGACGGTCCGGTCGGCGGGCAGCCCGACCCTCGCCCCGGCGGCTGCCCCTTCGGCCAGCAAGGTGCGGGCGATGTGTTCCGCGGCGGCCAGCAGCCGGGCGTAGGTCAGGCGGTACGGGCCGGTGCGCAGGGCCTCGTGGTGCGGGTGGGTGTGCGCTGTTCGTCGGAAGTGGTCGGGGACGAGGTGGTGACTGACCACAGGTGCTCCTTGTTCTCCTGGCCGAGGAAGCCGCGGGCCTCGGTTTCGGCCGCTGCGAGGTCGCGCAGGGTGGTGTCGACGAGGGACGTCCGTGGGCGGCCGCGGCGGGCCGAGTTGACGGCGAAGCGCATGGTTTTGGGGAGGCCGGACCAGCAGGACTCGGCGCGGCGCAGGGCATGTTCCCGTTCCGGGGGCGGGTCCTGGCCGGGTGCGGCCAGGAAATAGCGGTATTTGTAGCGGTGGTGGCGGGCAGCGGCCCAGAGGTCCTCCAGGACCGCGGGCTCACCTTCTTGCGCGCAGACGGCGTCCAGATGCTCCTTGAGGCGGTTGCCGACACGGTCCGGGGCGGTGATCCACCCATCGTCGTCCGGCCCGTCATCGGTGCCGTGGGCCGGCACCCGGATGAACCACTGGCGGCTTCCCTCCGGCGGGGCGGCCGCGGTGCGGCCGAACACCTCACGGCCGCGTCGGCGCTGCACCGGGGTGAAGGAGTCGTCCGTGGTGAACAGCGCCGCCATGTCGGCGGACGACACCCAGCCGCTGAAGGGAACCTGCTCGTGTCCGTCGGGGAACAGGCCGCTGAAGTGGTCGTCGAGGTACCACTGCCCGCCGCGGTGACCGGTCGCCACCAGGAAGTGGGGGGCCGGCGGCCGGCCCGGCGGGGCCCAGGGCAGCCGGGCCGCGTCGGCGGTGAACAGGACCTGGCCGTACGCCTCGATCTCTTCGGCGAGCGCTTCCAGTGCCGGCCCGAGCTGTCGCGCGCCCCTCGGCCGCAGTGCGGTGCCGTCGGGCAGCCGGTCCAGGGCGGTGTCGTGGTGGCGGAAGGCGGGCGGGCCGGGCGGGGCGGCGGGCCGGATCGCCAGGCGTGTGGCGTGTGCGACACGGGCGTGGGCGGTGGCGTCCTCTCGGGCCAGGTACGCGAGGACGGCGCTGGTGTAGCAGCTCAGACCTGCGCCGGCCGCGGTCGTGACCGGTGCGGGGGCGTCGTACGGGTCGGCCATGTCGTCTCCTTCCTGTCGGCGGGCAGGCTGGTGCGGGCCAGGCAGAGCGGGTAAGGGCTGGCCGTGCCGGTGAGGTGGCGCCAGGTGTAGTCGCGCCAGCGGCCCTCCCGTGCGTGGACATCGACGCGGATACGCCACGGTGCGCCGGCCAGCCCGGTGCCGGCGGCCTTGCTGCACGCCTCCTGCGCCGTCCAGATGTACGCGAAGTGCCGGGCCTGCTCGGCCGGCGGCAGCCGGCGCAGTGCCGCGGCGGTCGCGGGAGAGCAGCACCGGCGCAGCAGGGCCGCGCTCGGTGGGACGGGGACCTGTACGTCGATGCCCACCGGATGGTCGGCGACGGCCGCGGCGACCGTCTCCTCGCTGTGGGAGATGCTGAGCCAGAGGTGGGGGTGGCCGGGCAGGTGGGGCTGACCGGTGTCGCGGGTGCACACGGGGGTGGCCGGGTCGAGCCCCAGCCCGGTCAGGAGGGTGCGCGCGAGGGCGCGGCCCGCCAGGTGTTCGCGGGCCCGCCAGGCCGGCATGGTGCGTGCGGCCGGGCCGATGTCGCCCGGCCGCAGGGCGGTGAGGGCCTCGTCCACGGACGCCACGGCGAGACGCAGGCCCGGATGCGGGGCGACGGGCCTGATCATGAGGCGGTACGGCGGGCGTCCAGCAGGACTTCGGTGTGGTCGGCGACCACGTCCCGCAGGGTGTGGCCGGTGCCGCCGGCGATGCCGAACATCGCGGCTTCCGTCCGCAGTTGGTGCAGGCCGCCACGTTCGAAGGCTTCGGCCCCCTGTAGACGCGCGCAGAGGGTCAGGACCCGTTCGAGGGTGTCGGCCCCGGCCGCTTTGAGCAGGGCGGCGGCAACCGCGGGCGGCGGGCCGTCCGGTGCCGGTGCGCACACCGTGTCGCACAGGGCGCGCAGCCGCTGCTGGTCGATCAGGGCCGCGGCGAACTCCTGGCGCACCGCGGCGTTGTCCCACTGCGGGGCTCCGGCGATGCGGCGCCGGGTGAGCGCGCGGTGTGTCCGGGTGAGGACACGGGAGGTCAGGGCGTCGGCCCACAGGCCGCTGGCCAGGCGCTCGGTGCTGATACGGCGGGCGAAGGCGGCGAGCCCCCGTGACGGGGAGCCGATGAGGTGGTCGGCGGGCAGCCGTACCCCGTCGAAGTGCAGGGAGCCGATGCCGGCGCCGTCGAACCACAGGGTGTCGGCCGGCTCCGCACGCACACCGGGAGCGGTGAGCGGTACGAGCAGCAGGCAGAAGTGGCTGAAGTGGTCCCCCGGCCGGCGGCGTGCCAGGACCAGGGCGTGGTCGGCCGTGGTGGCGTTGACGATCCAGCGTTTGCCTCCGGTGAGGACGAGCGTGCCGCCCTCCTGCTCGATGCGGGTGTCCATGGCGGTCAGGTCCGAGCCGGCGGCAGCGGTGTCGGTGACGGCCAGGGCCAGGGTGGCGTGGCCGGCCAGCGCCTGTGCCGCGGTGTGCCCGGCCGGGCTGTCGGGCGGCGCGTCCCGCAGCAGGGGCAGGGCGGTGGCGGCCTGGACGCAGAAGCTGAGCGTGGTGCCCAGGGGGAACGCCGTGTCGAGAGCGGTCAGCACGGTCCGCAGGCGCCGTGGGTCGAGCCCCCAGCGGGTGTCCGGGGCCGGGTCGTCGTAGAGGGCGCCGACGGTGCCGGAGGCGGCGAGCGTGTGCCAGACCGTCCGTGCGGACGGGGCCGGTTCCGTGCGCAGGCGGGCCAGGACCGCGTCGAGATCGGGGGCGGCGGGGTCGGCGGTCAGCGTCTCAGGCATAGCTGACTTCCTGGTCCATGAGGGTGAGGGTGCCGTTGGCCAGCCGGAGCCTGTCGTTGCTGTAGTTGAGCGAGGCCGAGCGCAGGTCGCGCCAGGCCCGTTCCAGCGCCAGGGGTGCGTCGCGCTGGTATCCGTGGCGCAGGCCGGCGAGTTCGACGAGTTCGTCGACCGCGGCGAAGCACTGTTCGGAGGCCGTCACCTTGACGGTGTTCAGCAGTGTCTGCACGGCAGGCGTCGTCGGGTCGCGGTCGCCCGCCCGGTAGACGTCGGCGGCGTGCCGGATCAGGGCGTGGGTGGTCTCCAGCCGCTGCCGTACGGTGGCGAGCCGGCCGAGCAGCAGTTCGCTCCGCAGGTCCCGCCGACGGCGTTCGCCGGGGCTGCGCAGCCAGGCCAGCGTACGGGACAGGGCGCCGGTCGCCGTTCCCAGCCAGCAGGAGGACCAGCCCAGGTGGGCGAGCGGGGCGAAGGTGCGCACCGTGATGTCGCGGAAGCCGCCGTGCTTCCCGACGACCTGATGGGCCGGTACGGAGCCCACCAGGCGCAGGGGCCGGCTGTCGGTGCCGCGCATGCCGAGTGGGTTCCAGTTCCCGGTGGGCGTCACGTCGATCTGGGACCGGTGGGCGTAGATGAGGGAGACCTGGTGGGGCGAGGTGGCGTCGGGGGCCTGAGTGGTGATGAGGAAGCCGTCGGCGTGTGATCCTCCCGTGACGACCGGCGCGGTCCGGTCGATGTGGAGGTGCTCGGGGCCACCGGTGAGGGCGGTCTCGGAGGTCAGGAGGTGGCCGCCGGTGCCGGCTTCCGTGGTGACGGAGGCCAGGTACAGGTCGCCGCGCGCGACGGCGGGCAGCAGCTCGTCGCGCAGGCGGTCGCCACCGTGGTGGACGACGGCGGCGACCTGCTGGCAGTGCATGGCGAAGACCATGCCGACGGACATGCACTCACGCGAGAGGCGGGAGGCGACGTCCAGCATGTCCGGCAGGGTTCCGCCCGAGCCGCCGTAGGTGGTGGGGACGAGGAGCCCCAGCAGGCGGCTGCGCCGGATTTCGGCCAGGGCCGCGGCGGGGAAGGCCGCCTCGTGGTCGGTGCGGGCGGCGTGCCGGCGCACCGTGGCCAGGACCGTTTCCAGGGACGCCGCCGTGGTGGGCTGCGCGGGAGCGTTCCGGGGCAGGAGGCCGGTGCGGTCGCCGGTGGTCGTCGCGCTCATGCCGCCGCCCGGCTGCGCGCGTCGTCGACGGCCTGCCAGAGGTGTCCGGCCGTGGAGAAGGTGGTGTCGTTGAGCTGGTCGTCGTCCAGACTGACCCCGTAAAGGTCCTCGATGTCGAACATCACCTCGATGGCCTGCATGGAGGTCAGGCCGAGGTCGCGCAACGGGGCGGTCGTCTCAAGGGGCTGATCGGCGGGCAGGAACCGCAGGTGGCGGCGGAGCAGGTCGGTGAAGGAGCTGTCCATGGGAGGAACCCTTTCCCTGTGGGTCAGGCGGATGGGCTGACGGCG
This sequence comes from Streptomyces sp. NPDC052496, assembly GCF_040679095.1. Classification (NCBI taxonomy): domain Bacteria; kingdom Bacillati; phylum Actinomycetota; class Actinomycetes; order Kitasatosporales; family Streptomycetaceae; genus Streptomyces; species Streptomyces sp. NPDC052496. The sequence goes on along the minus strand of NZ_JBFAUH010000046.1, from coordinate 3,446 downwards.
GTGCGGTGGAGGCGCAGCTGACTGCTGTCCGCGGGGGCCGGGCCGTCCACGACGACTTCGACCGGGAGCGGATGCCCCAGGAACAGGACGAGGCTGGCGTGCAGGCCGTAGGCGCCGACGTTGGGAACGCTCAGCAGGTCGCCGGGGGCGACAGCGGCCATGGGCGCGGACTGGGCCCAGGTGTCCAGGGGGGTGCAGAGGGGCCCGCACACCATCGTGGGTGTCTGCTCCGCCGTTTCCGGAGTGGCCGGGTGTCGGTGCAGCTGCGGCCGGATGGCCGGGACGCGGCGCAGTCCCGACATGCCGCCGAGGTGGTGGATGCCGGTGTCCAGGACGACCACTCGCCGGCCGTGGGCCTGTTTGACGTCGAGGACGCGGGTGTACAGGCGGCCGCACGTGGCAGCGAGGTGGCGCCCCGACTCGAAGGCGACGGCGGGCTGCCCTTGGCGCCAGCCGGGAAAGGCACTGTCGAGTCTTCCGGCGAGCTGGTCGGCCAGGTCCGGGAAGAGGGGCAGTCGGCCCTCGCGCGCGTAGGGGGCGCCGAAGCCGCCGCCGAGGTCCAGCACCCGCAGTGGTGTGTCCAGCAGGCGTTGGACGTGCTCGGCGGTGTCGATGGCCACGGTGAACTGCTTCACCAGGGCGGCCTCGCCCATGAGGTTGGTGGCGAGGTAGAGGTGCAGCCCCTCGAAGCGGGCACAGGACCGCTGGGTGAAAGCGGCGGGGTCCGCCTCGACGGCCGCCACTTCGGCGCCGAAGGGTGAGGGCAGGCCGGTCATCGCCAGTCCCGCTCCGGGAGCGGCCAGATCGGTGTTCACCCGCAGCAGGAAACGTGCCACCGTGTTGTTGCGCCGGGCGGCCGCGTCCAGCTGGTACGCCGCGTGCGCCGAGTCGAGGGAGAAGCCCCGCACCCCCGCGGCCAGGGCCGCGTCCAGGTCGCTGTCGCGCTTGCCGGGTCCGGAGTACAGGATGTCCCGCGGTGGGACGCCGGCGGCCAGCGCGGCTTCGAGTTCCCCCACGGAGCTGATCTCCGCGCGGCAGCCGCGCGCGTGCAGGGCGGCGACCACGGCCGGGTGGGGGTTGGCCTTGAGGGAGTAGTAGAGGTCGCTGGGGGCGGGCAGCTGGGCCCGCAGCTGGTCGCAGGCGGTCCGTACGGACGCCATGTCGTAGACGTAGGCGGGGGTGGGCCCCTGGTAGCCGGCCGCGTCGCGCAGATCAGACATGGACGGACTCCCCGGCCAGCTCGGCGAGGCGCTTCTTGTCGATCTTTCCGTTCGCGTTCGTCGGCAGGAGCGCCATCCGGTGGCACCGTGCGGGCACCTTGTAGGTCTCGATGCGCTCACCGAGCCGTTGCAGTACGTCGTGCGGTTCGGCCGTACCGCTGATGACCAGCAGGGCTTCGGGCCGCTCGGCCGTGGGCACCAGGACGGCCGCCGTGTCGACGCCGGGAATCCGGCGGGCCGCCGCCTCCACCTCGATGGCGCTCACCCGGAAACCCTGTTGCTTGTAGACGTCGTCGCGGCGTCCGTCGAAGTGCAGGTGGCCGTCCGCGTCGACGAAGCCGTAGTCACCGGTGCGCAGCTCGGGGAAGAGGCCGTCGCGGCGGACGAAGCGCTCGGCGGTCAGGTCGGGACGCCTCCAGTAGCCGGCCATCACGTGGGGGCCCCGCACGGTGATCTCTCCCGGACAGCCGGCGGGCAGGCGTGCCCCGTCCGCGTCGACGGTGAAGACTTCCGTCCCGTCCAAGGGGCGGCCGACGGTCTCGGGTTTCCGCAGGTCCTCGTCGGGTTCGAGGATGGAGACACGTTTGCACTCGGTCAGGCCGTACATCAACTGCACTCTCAGGCTCGGCAGGAGCTGCCGGAGACCGGTCAGCACCTCCGCCGGCATCGCTGCCCCGGTGTTGGTCATCAGGCGCAGAGCAGGCCGTTCACGGGCCTGGCGCTGGAGGAGGCGCAGCAGTCCCGCGGCTACGGGCGGCACGGCCGGCAGCACCGTGGCGCCTGCCGCGTTCAGGTTCTTCAGGAGACTCGGACCGGCTGCCTCGGCCGGGGCGAGCTGCAGGTGGGCGCCGGCTTCCGCGGCGAGGAACACCTGGTAGAGGCCGTAGTCGAAGGACAAGGGCAACGGGCTGTAGATGACGTCGTCCGAGGTGTAGCGGAGTCGCCGTGCGATGGCGCGGGTCGCGAAGACGCTCTGGCCGTGCGTGGAGACGACGGCTTTCGGCATGGCCGTGGTGCCCGAGGTGTAGATCAGACAGGCCGGGTCCACGGGCAGGGGCTGTTCCGCCCCGACCGGCGACTCGGGGGCGGTCGTTGCCGCGTGCGTCAGGCGGCCTAGGCGGACGGTGGGGACTCCGTGCGCTGCGTCCGCGCCGTTGACGTGGGTGTCGCCGGTGACGAACAGCCGCGGTCCGCTGTCGTTCAGGATGTGGGCCAGGATCTCACCGCGCACCTCCTCGTGGATCACCGAGAAGATGACTCCCAGGCGGGAGGCCGCGAACAGAAGGGCCGGCAGATGTACGTCGCAGGTGCCGGTCACGACGAGGCGGTCCCCGCGGCGCAGGCCGCGGTCGTGCAGGACATGGCTCATGCGGTGACTGGCCGCGACGAGCTGCTCGTGGGTGAGTGTGGTCCTGCCCGCTGTCAGCGCCGGCCGGACAGCGGCCGTCCGCGGGTGGTCCAGCAGGTGGTGCAGCAGTGTCGGCTCCATGTCAGGCCGCCTGCGTCGTGCGGGCCGCGACGGCGCGTGCGGCGAGGTCCGTCAGGCGGTCGAGGTGACGCAGGTTGTCGATGGTGAGGTCGGCCGCGTCGAAGCAGACGCCCAGGTGGTGTTCGAGCTCTTCGACGAGGTCGACCATGCGAAAGGAGCTGAAGGTGGGGTGGGCGTCCAGGGCGGGCTGGTCACGCAGATCTTCCGGTTCCACTTCGAGGACGCGTGCCGTGTGATCGAGTACGACGTCGCGCACCCGTGCATGGTCAGGCATGAAACTCCCTCAAGGGGTGGGTGGATCGTGCTTCAGGCGGTCTCGCGGACGGCACGGGCGAGCGTGCGCAGTCCGTCGTTCACTTCGCCGGAGGTGATGGTGAGAGGTGGCAGCAGTTTGACGACTTTGCTGCGGGGGCCCGACGATTCGAGCAGCAGTCCCAGTTCGAAGGCGCGCCGGCAGACTTCGGTGGCTCGCTCCGCACGGGCGAACTCCAAGCCCCAGACCATCCCGCGGCCGCGGTGACGCGCTCCTTCGGCGGCGCTCTCGTCGCAGAGGGCCAGCAGGGCCTGTTCGATCTGCTCGCCGCGGACCTTGACCTGCTTCTCCAGCTGGTCGTCGGCCCAGTACGCCTTGAGCGCGGCGGTGGCGGTGACGAAGGCGGGGTTGTTGCCGCGGAAGGTGCCGTTGTGCTCGCCCGGCTCCCACACGTCCAGCTCCGGCTTGAACAGGGTGAGCGCGA
>NZ_JBFAUH010000045.1:0-46583 GCF_040679095.1 Streptomyces sp. NPDC052496 | reverse complement strand
CGCAGCGCATCCAGCTCCCGCTGCGCGGGCACCGGGGCGTCCACCCACGGCCACCACAGCTCGACCGCGTCAAACCCGGCGGCCGCGGCCGCCGCGGGCCGTTCCAGCAGCGGCAGCTCGGTGAACAGCATCGACAGATTGACGTTGAAACGCGCGTCCGAGAAGGCGTCGGAGAAGGTCATGAGAAGGCCGTCCTTTCGTGAAACGGGGTGCGGAAGCGACAGGGCGGAGGCGTCGGGCCCCCGCCCGCCGGCTCAGCTCATCGGCACCACGGCGGTCGGCGCGTGGCCGGGCTCGGTGGCCAGGTCCTCGAACTCGTTGACGCTGCCGATGTCGGTGCCGCTCATCGCGATGTTGGTGACCCGCTCCAGGATCGCCTCGACGACCACCGGCACCCGGTGTTCGGCGGCCAGCTTCTTGGCCTCCTCGAAAGCGGGCAGCAGCTGGTCCGGCTCGGTGACCCGGATCGCCTTGCAGCCCAGCCCCTCGGCGACCTTGACGTGGTCCACGCCGTAGACGCCGAGTTCGGGGGTGTTGATGTTCTCGAACTCCAGGGTGACCTGGTAGTCCATGGCGAAGTTGCGCTGGGCCTGGCGGATCAGGCCCAGGTAGGAGTTGTTCACCAGCACGTGCACGTACGGGATGCGGTGCTGGGCGCCGACGGCCAGTTCCTCCAGCATGAACTGGAAGTCGTAGTCGCCGGAGAGCGCGACCACGCTGCCGTCGGGGTCGGCGGTGGCGACGCCCAGCGCGGCCGGGATGGTCCAGCCCAGCGGCCCGGCCTGGCCGCAGTTGATCCAGTGGCGCGGCTTGTAGACGTGCAGCATCTGCGCGCCGGCGATCTGCGACAGGCCGATGGTGGTGACGTAGCGGGTCTCCGGCCCGAACGCGCGGTTCATCTCCTCGTACACCCGCTGCGGCTTGAGCGGCACGTTGTCGAAGTGTGTACGGCGCTGGAGCGTGGCCTTGCGGTGCTGCGCCGAGGCGGCCCACTCCCCGCGGTCGGGCAGTTCGCCCGCGGCCTTCAGCTCCTTGGCGAGCTCGACGAACAGTTCCAGCGCGGCCTTGGCGTCGGAGGCGATGCCGTAGTCCGGGGCGAAGATCTTGCCGATCTGGGTGGGCTCGATGTCGACGTGCACGAAGGTGCGGCCCTTCGTGTAGACGTCCAGCTTGCCGGTGTGGCGGTTGGCCCAGCGGTTGCCGATGCCGAGGACGAAGTCCGACTCCAGGAAGGTGGCGTTGCCGTAGCGGTGTGAGGTCTGGAGCCCGACCATGCCGGCGTTGAGGCGGTGGTCGTCGGGGAGGGTGCCCCAGCCCATCAGGGTCGGGACGACCGGGACACCGGTCAGCTCGGCGAACTCGACGAGCAGGTCGCAGGCGTCGGCGTTGATGATGCCGCCGCCCGCGACGAGCAGCGGGCGTTCGGCCGCGTTCAGCATGGCGAGGGCCTTGGCGATCTGCTTGCGCGTGGCCTTCGGCCGGTGCACGGGCAGCGGCTCGTACGTCTCCGGGTCGAACTCGATCTCCGTCAGCTGCACGTCGATCGGCAGGTCGATCAGGACCGGGCCCGGCCGCCCGGAGCGCATCAGGTGGAACGCCTGCTGGAAGACGCCGGGGACCTGGGCGGCTTCCAGGACGGTGGTGGCGGCCTTGGTGACCGGGGCGGCGATCGAGGCGATGTCGACGGCCTGGAAGTCCTCCTTGTGGATCACCGCGGTCGGCGCCTGGCCGGTGATGCACAGGATCGGGATCGAGTCGCCGGTCGCGGAGTACAGGCCGGTGATCATGTCGGTGCCGGCGGGCCCGGACGTACCGATGCAGACGCCGATGTTGCCGGGGTGGGCGCGGGTGTAGCCCTCGGCCATGTGGGAGGCGCCCTCGACGTGACGGGCGAGCGTGTGGTGGATGCCGCCACCGGCCCGCAGCGCCGCGTAGAACGGGTTGATCGCCGCGCCCGGCACACCGAACGCGTTGGTCACGCCCTCGCGCTTGAGGATCTCCACAGCCGCACGGGCGGCGGTCATTCGAGGCATCGAGTACTCCTGCGTCGGCCTGTCCGGATCGCGCTCCGGCCCGGGGGCGGAGGCGCGAGCTGCACTGTTCCGCATTGCGGAAGGTAAGTTCTGTTGTGCGGAAGTACGGAAGAAAGTAGAGCGCGCTCTTCCAGCCGTCAAGGGACCGCCATGGAGTGGGACGGCACCCGGCGGGCTACAGGAACAAGGCAGGCCCGGGACATACGCCGGACGGGAAGGGCGCCGCTCCCCGATGGCCGGCCGGCCCGGCGGCGCCAGCCCCTCGCCATGCCCTGACCGCCGGCCACTCCGGCCACACCACCCCCGTGACCAGGCACGTTAAGCTGACCGAAGATCCGCCTCCGCTCCACCGCCCCGCCGAGGAGACCGCTCCATGCCCCCGCGCACCGTCCTGATCCTCCAGCACGTCGAGGTCGAGAAGCCCGGCCTGATCCTGGACGCGCTGGACGGCAGCGGCCTCCACGTCGACATCCGCAACCTGCTCGACACACCGGGCGCCGCCGCCGACGACCTGCCGCCGCTGTCCAGCCTGGCGGGGCTGGTCGTCATGGGCGGCCCCATGAACGCCGACGACACGACGCGGTACCCGGCACTCAAGGTGGAGCGGGACCTGCTGGCCGCCGCACTGCGGTCGGGCGTTCCGACGCTGGGCGTGTGCCTGGGCGCCCAACTCCTCGCCCGCGCCCACGGCCTGGCCGTACGGACCGGCGCCGAGCTGGGCCGGGACAGCGAGATCCGCTGGTCCGCGCTGCACGACGTGGACCGCGCCGACCCGCTCGTCGGCCCGCTGGCCGACGCCCCCGCCGTACTGCACTGGCACGGTGACCGCATCGAACCCGCCCCCGGCACCCGCGTCCTGGCCCGCACCGGCACCACGGAGTGCCAGGCGTTCCGCGCCGGTCCGGCCGCCTGGGGCATCCAGTTCCACCTTGAGGTCACGCCCGGCCTCCTGGACGACTGGCTCGCCGAGCCGTCCTTCGCCACCGAGGCCGCGGACGCCCTCGGCCCCGACGCCACGGCCCGGCTGCGGGCCGACGCCCTGGCCGCCGCCCCCGCCCTGCGCCCCCAGGCCGAGCGGAGCCTGGCCCACCTGCGGTCCCTGTTCATGGAGCGCGCGGGCCTCTGATCCGTACGACTCCGTACGACGCAGGGGGGCTTACGGGCTGCGTCGCGGGCCGCATCACCGACCACGCGGAAGCCGACCGCACCCGCTTCACCGACGCCTCCCCGGGCCTGAAAAGGTGTACCCGGTCCCGACGAGTTGGAGAGACGACCGTGCGCAACGCCGTGGTGACGCCCGAGGGCGACCGTATCCGCTGGGCCGAACTGCCGGGCGAGGACCCGGCCCGCGTCTACCTGCACGGCCTCGGCGCCACCTCGCCCGCCTACTTCGCCGAAACGGCCGCGCACCCGCTCCTGGCGGGCCGCCGCTCGCTGCTCCTGGACCTGCTCGGCTTCGGCCTCAGCGACCGGCCCACCGGCTTCCCGTACACCTTGGAGGCCCACGCCGACGCGGTTGCCGAGGCTCTGCGCGCCGCCGGGGTGAGCGGGGCGGAGGTGATCGCGCACAGCATGGGCGGCTCGGTGGCGATCGTGCTCGCCACCCGGCATCCGGACCTGGTCGCGCGGCTCCTCCTCATCGACGCCAACCTCGACCGGATCGAGCCGCGGCGCGGCGCTCCGGGCAGCGGCGGCATCGCCGCGCTCTCCGAGGAGGAGTTCCTCGCGGGCGGCTGGCAGGAGATACGGGACGCCGCGGGCGCGCACTGGTGGTCCACGATGCGGCTGGCCGGTCTGGAGGCGCTGCACCGCAGCTCGGTGCACCTCACCAGGGGCAGCGAACCGGTCATGCGGGAGCTGCTGATGGCGCTGGACATCCCGCGTACGTTCCTGCTGCCCGCGGGCGACGCCCCGCTCCCCGGCGCCGGCGCCCTCACGGCGTCCGGCGTGCGGGTGGTGCCGGTGCCCGACTGCGGGCACAACATCATGCTGGACAACCCGGAGGCGTACGTCCGCGCGGTCGCGGCGGCGTCCGCACCGGAAGCGGCCGGAGGGCCGGGGCGCGGCGAGTAGCGGAGCGAGGGGCGGGGTGAACGGCGGCCGGGGGCCCGCGCGCCCGACCGGCCGGCAGCGGTCGGAAAATGCGCCTGCCCGGCAGCCGCCCGCGTGCGAAGATCCCCTCATGAACATCGCACACGCACCCGCCGGGGGACAGCAGCACCCGGCGGCCCGGAAGGCCCATGGCGCGTAACCGCCCCGCCCAGGTCCGGAGCGGCCTGGCACCCCGACGTCCCGCCGCGTTCACGGTCGTCGACGGCCTCGACGCGTCGGCCCAGCTCGACGTCCGCGCCCTCGAACGGTCGCGGCTGTCTCCCGGATCCGTGGCCACCGCCCTGCGGAACTGGCGGCAGCAGCTCCAGCTCCCGGACCGCCACGTGGCCGACACGAGCTATTACGGCTGCCCGTGCTGCGACGGCCGGGACGGGCGCGCCGAGCTGGAATTCGCGCTGCACGCCCTCCCCCGCCGCAGCGCGCGGCAACTCCGCGCTCTCGTCCAGCCCTTGGACGACGCCTTCCTCGCCCGTACGTATCACGATCCGCACACGCCCGAGAACCTGCCCTGGTGGGAACGCCGCTGCTGACGAGATCCCGCACGGCCTGCGGGGATTGACGCCGTGGCGCACGCCGTTGAGCTTCTGTTCATCGCTCTGTCCGAAGCTGGCTACGCCGACGGCGCGGTGGTGCCGACGGGGGATGTTCCGTGCCGAGATGGGGCTGATGTCATGAACGTCGTCGATGAACCGCTTCGCATACCCACCGTGTCGTTACCGCGCCAGCTGCCCGCGGGCAGCGCCCGGTCACTGCCGATGCTGGACGCGGTGGTGGAGGTACTGCGCGCCGCCGGCGAGGACGTGCACGTGGTGTACTCCGCACACGGTGACGTCTTCAAGGTGGTGCCACGGCAGGAGGCCGCCGCCTGACCGGGCGGGAGCGCCGCCCGGTCAGCTGCCGCCGTCGCACAGCAGGACGTCGCGGCAGACGGCGGGGAAGTCACTGAGGCGGTGGACCTGTTCGGGCCCCACCATGGCCGTGGGGCTCACCGTGACAGACAGGTTGATCTCGCCGTAGAGCCGACGGCGTTCCTGGCGGACCCACTGCGCCTGCTCGCGGCGGGCCTGCCCAGCGAGCTGTTCGGCCACGGCGCCTCCCCGGAGCCGGGGCGTCACAAGGCGGTTTGACTCTGACACCGGTGGCAGCGTTTAGCGTGCCCGGCATGACCACTGAGCGATTCCTGCCCGTGCCGGCCGCCCCGCAGCCGCCTTCCTCAGCTCCCGCCGGACCGGCCTCAACTGCCGTGGAACCGGCCTCGGTTGCCGCCGGACCGTCCTCTCCTCCTTCCGGTGCGGTCATCGTCCAGGGCAGCGGACCCGCGCTGGTGCTGGCGCACGGCGCGGGCGCGGGGGTGCTCGGCAACTTCGGTCTCGTACTCGACGATCTGGCCCAGGACCACACCGTCATCGGCCCGCACTACCCCGGTGCGGGCGGTACGGCCGCTGCCACCCGTCCGCTGCGGCTCGACGACCTGGCCGACGGGCTGGTCGACGCCGCGACAGCCGCCGGGCACGCCTCGTTCCCCGTCATCGGCGAGTCGCTGGGCTGCGCGGTGGCCCTGCGGGCCGCGACCCGGCACCCGGACCGGATCACGGCGCTGGTGCTCACCGCCGGATTCGCCTCGGCGGATCCCGTACTGCGGCTGAACTCCGAACTGATCCAGGCGCTGGGCCAGGGCGGCGAACTGGCAGCGGCGGCGCGGCTGGCCTGCCTGTCCTGCTTGTCGCAGACGGAGCTGGCCCAGCTGTCCGACGCGGAGATCGATGACCGGGTGGCGGAGACCCTGGCCGGCCTGAAGCCCGCGCTGCGCCATTTCGACCTGGTGTGCCGGGTGGACGTGCACGGCGATCTGCCGCGGATCACCGTACCCACGCTCGTCGTCGTCCCCACGGGCGACCGCATGGTGCTGCCCGCCACCACCCACCGCCTCGCGGCCGGCATCCCCGGCGCCGCATTCACCGAACTGCCCGGCGCCGGGCATCTGATGAGCGCCGGCCACCGGGCGGAATGGCTCCGACGGGTCCGCGCGTTCCTCGGTGCCCCGCGGCCGAAGGCGTCCCCTACCGGATCGGCATCCCCGACACCGTCCTCGCGATGACCAGCCGCTGGATCTCGCTCGTCCCCTCGAAGATGGTGTAGATGGCGGCGTCCCGGTGCATCCGCTCCACCGGATACTCCCGGGTGTACCCGTTGCCCCCGAGGATCTGCATCGCCTGGGCGGTGACCTTCTTCGCGGTCTCCCCCGCGAACAGCTTGGACATGGAGCCCTCGGCGGAGGTGAACGGCTTGCCGGTGGTGGCCATCCAGGAGGCGCGCCAGACCAGGAGGCGGGCGGCGTCGATCTGGGTGCGCATGTCGGCCAGCTGGAAGGCGACGCCCTGGTTGTCGATGATCGGACGGCCGAACTGCACCCGGTCCTTGGCGTAGTCCAGGGCGACCTCGTACGCGGCGCGGGCGATGCCGACGGCCTGGGCGCCGACCGCCGGGCGGGACGCCTCGAAGGTGGCCATCGCGGCGTTCTTCACGCGTTCGCCGCCGGGGTTCTTCGCGCGCTCCCGCGCCCGCGCCAGGCGTTCGTCCAGCTTCTCCTTGCCGCCGAGCAGGCAGTGGCCGGGAACGCGGACGTCCTCCAGGACGACCTCGGCGGTGTGCGAGGCGCGGATGCCGTGCTTCTTGAACTTCTGGCCCTGGGACAGGCCGGGGGTGCCGGGCGGGACGATGAAGGAGGCGTGGCCCTTGGAGCCGAGCTCCGGGTCGACGACCGCGACGACGACGTGGACGTTGGCGATGCCGCCGTTGGTCGCCCAGGTCTTGGTGCCGTTGAGCACCCACTCGTCCTTGGCCTGGTCGTAGACGGCGCGGGTGCGCATCGCGGAGACGTCGGAGCCCGCGTCGGGCTCGGAGGAGCAGAAGGCGGCGACCTTCACGTCCGCGGCGTCACCGTACATCTGCGGGATCCAGGTGCCGATCTGCTCCTCGGTGCCGTTGGCCAGGACGCCGACGGCGGCCAGGCCGGTGCCGACGATGGACAGGCCTATTCCGGCGTCGCCCCAGAACAGTTCCTCCATGGCCATGGGGATGCCGAGGCCGGTCGGGTCGAAGAACTGCTGCGCGTAGAAATCCAGCGAGTACAGGCCGATCTTGGCGGCTTCCTGGATCACCGGCCAGGGGGTCTCCTCGCGCTCGTCCCACTCGGCGGCCGCGGGGCGCATGACGTCGGCGGCGAAACCGTGGATCCAGTCCCGGACCTCCTTCTGCTCGTCGCTCAGCTCCATGGTGAACTCGGCCATGACCCCTCCAGCGCTGCGTTCCCCGGGGTAGCGTCCCCCCGGCAGTGGTACTTCGAGAGTGTTACTTGCGGTAACCTGAGTGTGTTACCCGTCAGTAAGGGATGTCAACTCCCCCAGGCCCGCAATCACCCCGCAGAGCGGGTGTTACGTTGCGCGAGCGTCACGGATTCACAAGGGCGGGGAGTGGGACATGGAAAACACCCAGCACGACGGCCGGCAGCAGGCCACCGCGGTGGAACGGCCCACCGCGGGGCACGGCGCCGCGGCGGACCCGCCGAACACGGTCCGCCGTCAGCAGACGGCCACCGAGCGGCGGCGCCGCGAACTGCTGGAGGCCGCGGACCGGGTGGTGCTGCGCGACGGCCCGGACGCCTCGATGAACGCCATCGCGGCGGAGGCCGGGATCACCAAGCCGATCCTCTACCGGCACTTCGGCGACAAGGGCGGGCTCTACCGGGCCCTGGCCGTACGGCACACCGACGCCCTGCTGGACGGGCTGCGGGCGGCGCTGGACTCGCCCGTACCGCGCCGGGACCGGGTCGAGGCGACCCTCGACACGTACCTGACCGCGATCGAGACCCGCCCGCAGGTCTACCGGTTCCTGATGCACCCCGCCGACGAGAAGCCGGACGGGAAACCGGGCGCCGACAAGGACACCGGCTTCGACGTCGGCCGGCACTCCGCGCCGCTGCTGCGCCGGCTCGGCGAGGAGCTGGCGAAGGTGATAGGCGACCGGCTGGACCTGGGGCCGGGCGGCGAGGAGCTGGCGCGGGTCTGGGGCCACGGCATCGTCGGCATGATGCACGCGGCCGGCGACTGGTGGCTGCGCGAACGGCCCTGCTCACGGGCACAGTTGGTGCAGCACCTGGCCGACCTGCTGTGGGGACGGCTGGCGGCGGCCGGGGACCGGCTGGGCGGGCCCGGGTTCTGAGGTCCGGGGAACCGGGGCCGGCGGGGCTCGGCCGCGGCGGCTACGAAGGTGACGAGCCCGCGGCCGCCTCGCGTCCCGCCCACGGCGCGCGGGACGCCGCCCGCAGGGCCCGACGGCGGCGCAGGCCGGTGAGGTGGTCCAGGTAGAGGCCGCCCTGGAGGTGGTCGCACTCGTGCTGGAGGCAGCGGGCGAAGAACCCGGTGCCGGAGACGGTGCGCGGCTCACCCGTCACGCTGAAACCCTCCACCACCGCGTGGTCGTACCGCGGGGTGCCGGCCTCGATGCCCGGCACCGACAGACACCCCTCGGGGCCGCGCACCAGGACGCCGTCGGCCTCCACCAGGCGCGGGTTGACGAGGTGTCCGAGGTGCCGCCGGTCCTCGTCGTCCGGGCAGTCGTAGACGAACACCCGCAGCGGTACGCCGACCTGGTTGGCCGCCAGACCGACGCCCTGGGCGGCGTACATCGTCGCGAACATGTCCTCCACGAGCGCGGCGAGCCCGGCGTCGAAGTCGGTGACGTCCCGGCAGGCCGCGGTCAGGGCCGGGTCGCCGAGCAGGCGCAGGGGGCGCGGGCGGCCGGAGCTGCCGGGGATCGAGCGGGAACGCATGAGGGTAAGGGTACGTTCTGGAACGTGTGACGACGCAGGTCGTCGCGGGTTGCCGGGGCCACGGCGCGGGGAGCGGGATTCGGGGCCGCCGCCGGATCTCGATAGGCTGATCCCCGACCGAAGCCTCCGGCCGGTCATCGGCTCCGGAGGAGGCGTTCCACCGGCAGCCCCAAGGGCGGGAGGGCGCCGGATGCAAGGAGGATCAAGGACGATGGCAGGCAACACGGAGCCGCTGTCGCCGCGGGCCAAGCTGGCCGTGACGGCGGGCAGGGCCGCGGCGGCGGTGTCGCGCGCGGCGGGCCGCGGCAGCGGATCGGTGATCGGCGGCAAGGTGGCGCTCCGGCTCGACCCCGACCTGCTGGCCCGGCTCGCCCGGCACCTGGACGTGGTGCTGGTGTCGGCGACCAACGGAAAGACGACCACGACACGGCTGATCGCGGAGGCACTGCGGGCCAGCGGCCCGGTGGTCTCCAACGCGCTCGGCGCCAACATGCCGGCGGGCATCACCTCCGCGCTGGCCGGCGGCTCCGACGCCCGCTTCGGCGTCATCGAGGTGGACGAGAAGTACCTGGCGGGCGTGGCGCGGGACGTGACGCCCAAGGCCATAGCGCTGCTGAACCTCTCGCGCGACCAGCTCGACCGCGCCGCGGAGACCCGGATGCTCGCCGAGCACTGGCGGGAAGGGCTGGCCGGCTCCAAGGCGCTGATCATCGCCAACTGTGACGACCCGCTGATCGTGTGGGCGGCCTCGTCGTCGGCGAACGTGGTGTGGGTCGCGGCGGGCCAGGAGTGGAAGGACGACGCCTGGTCCTGCCCGTCGTGCGGCGGTGTGATGCAGCGCCCCGGCGACGACTGGTTCTGCGGCGAGTGCGGCTTCCGCCGGCCGACGCCGAGCTGGGCGCTCTCCGGCGACCACGTTCTGGACCCGCACGGCAGCGCCTGGCCGATCCGGCTCCAGCTGCCGGGCCGGGCGAACAAGGCGAACGCCACGACGTCGGCGGCGGTCGCCGCGGCGTTCGGCGTGCCGCCGCAGGTCGCCCTGGAGCGGATGTACTCCGTCCAGGCCGTCGCGGGCCGCTACGACGTGGTCTCGTTCCTGCAGCGCGACCTGCGCCTGCTGCTGGCGAAGAACCCGGCGGGCTGGCTGGAGACGTTCTCGCTGATCGACCCGCCGCCGACGCCGGTGATCCTGTCGGTGAACGCGCGGGGCGCGGACGGTACGGACACCTCCTGGCTGTGGGACGTGGACTACACCCGGCTGGCCGGCCACCCGATCTTCGTGATCGGCGACCGCAAGCTGGACCTGGCGGTACGCCTGGAGGTCGCGGGCCTGGACTTCCGGGTGTGTGACACGGTCGACGAGGCGGTGCAGGCGGCTCCTCCGGGCCGTATCGAGGTCATCGCCAACTACACGGCCTTCCAGGACCTCCGCCGGCGCGTGGGGAACTGACGTGAACCAGCGACCTTCCCGACAAGGACGAGCGAGCATGAGTGACAACAGCCTGCGGCTGGTGTGGATCTACCCGGACCTGCTGAGCACGTACGGGGACCAGGGCAATGCCCTGGTGGTGGAGCGCCGGGCCCGCCAGCGCGGCCTGGACGTGCAGCGCCTCGACGTCCGCTCCGACCAGCAGATCCCCACCTCCGGCGACATCTACCTGATCGGCGGCGGCGAGGACCGGCCGCAGCGGCTGGCGGCCGAGCGGCTGCGCCGCGACGGCGGCCTGAACCGCGCGGTCTCCAACGGCGCGATCGTCTTCTCGGTGTGCGCCGGCTACCAGATCCTGGGCCACGAGTTCATCAACGACCTCGGGGAGCGGGAGCAGGGCCTGGGCCTGCTGGACGTGGTGAGCACCCGCGGCGAGGGCGAGCGGTGCGTCGGTGACGTGCTGGCCGACATCGACCCGCAGCTGAACCTGCCGCCGCTGACCGGCTTCGAGAACCACCAGGGCGTGACGCACCTGGGGCAGACGGCCCGCCCGTTCGCCCGGGTCCGCTTCGGCAAAGGCAACGGCGTCGGCGACGGTTACGAGGGCGCGTACAACGACACCGTCTTCGGTACGTACATGCACGGCCCCGTGATGGCCCGCAACCCGCACATCGCGGACCTGCTGATCAAGCTGGCGCTGGACGTCAACGCGCTGCCGTCGGCCGACGACCGCTGGTACGAGGCGCTGCGGCAGGAGCGCATCGCGGCGGCCACCCAGCCCGCGTAACGATGCGCCGCGCGCGGGTACGCGCATCCCGTACGCCCGCAGTGTCCGCACTGCGGGCGTACGTGTGCGCAGGGCCCCCACGCTTGTAGGGTGAGCGCCATCCAACCGGACGACGGGGTCCGGGCGTCCGGTTGCGAGTCTGTGCCCGCGCCCGCCCGGGGCCCGGCGGACAGGCTCTGATGTGCAGAGGGTCTGCGAACAACATGCGTATTGGTGTGCTCACCTCCGGCGGCGACTGCCCCGGGCTGAACGCCGTCATCCGCTCCGTCGTCCACCGCGCCACCGCCGACCACGGCGACGAGGTGATCGGTTTCCGGGACGGCTGGAAGGGCCTGCTGGAGTGCGACTACCGCAAGCTGGACCTGGAGGCCGTCGGCGGCATCCTGGCCCGCGGCGGCACCATCCTGGGCTCGTCCCGGGTGCAGCCCGCGCAGCTGCGGGACGGGGTGGAGCGGGCCCGCGGCCACGTCGCCGACCTGGGCCTGGACGCGATCATCCCGATCGGCGGCGAGGGGACGCTGAAGGCGGCCCGGCTGCTGTCCGACGCCGGCCTGCCGATCGTCGGCGTGCCCAAGACCATCGACAACGACATCGCGGCGACCGACGTCACCTTCGGCTTCGACACGGCGGTCGGCGTGGCCACCGACGCCCTGGACCGCCTGAAGACCACCGCGGAGTCGCACCAGCGGGTCCTGATCGTCGAGGTCATGGGCCGGCACACGGGCTGGATCGCGCTGCACTCCGGGATGGCGGCGGGCGCGCACGCCATCGTCGTACCGGAGCGCCCCTTCGACGTGGCGGAGCTGACCCACAAGGTGGGTGAGCGCTTCGAGGCGGGCAAGAAGTTCGCGATCGTGGTGGTCGCCGAGGGCGCCAAGCCGCGCGAGGGCTCGATGGCCTTCGACGCGGGCGGCACCGACGTCTACGGGCACGAGCGGTTCGCGGGGGTGGCCCGCCAGCTGTCGCTGGAACTGGAGCGGCGGCTCGGCAAGGAGGCCCGCGCGGTGATCCTGGGCCATGTGCAGCGGGGCGGCACGCCGACCGCGTACGACCGGGTGCTGGCCACCCGCTTCGGGTGGCACGCGGTGGAGGCGGCGCACCGCGGCGCGTTCGGGATGATGACGGCGCTGCGCGGTACGGACATCACGCTGGTGCCGCTGGCCGAGGCCGTGGAGACGCTGAAGACGGTGCCCGGGGACCGGTACGCCGAGGCGGAGTGCGTCCTGTAGCGCTCCGGCTCCCGCATACGGGCCGCCACGCGGCCTTCCGACCGCCCCCGGCCGCCGCTCCGGCCGGGGGCGGTTCTAGTCTGGTCGCGGAGTATCGGTACGAATCAGGAGCGAGCGGATGGATCACGGCGGGCACGGCATGGACATGGATCTGCCGCCGTTCACGCTGGGGCGCGGCATGGAGTTCGGCGGAGACGCGTTCTTCCTCGTCGGGTGCCTGGTGGGGCTGATTCTGTACGGCTGGGCGGTGCTGCGGCTGCGCCGGCGCGGTGATCACTGGCCGGTGGGCCGGACGGTCGCCTGGGTCGTCGGCGTGCTGACCGTGGCGCTGGTGATGTGCACCAAGCTGAACGATTACGGCATGGTCATGTTCAGCGTGCACATGGTGCAGCACATGGTGATCAGCATGCTCTCGCCGATCCTGCTGCTGCTCGGTGCGCCGGTGACGCTGACCCTGCGCGCGCTGCCGGCCGCCGGGCGGGGCCGCAAGGGGCCGCGTGAGCTGCTGGTGGCGCTGCTGCACAGCCGGTACATGCGGGTGATCACGCACGCGGCGTTCACCATCCCGATGTTCATCGCGAGCCTGTACGCGCTGTACTTCACGCCGCTCTTCGACTTCCTGATGCAGTACCGGGTCGGGCACATCGCGATGATGGTGCACTTCCTGGTGGTGGGCCTGGTCTTCTTCTGGCCGATCATGGGCGTGGACCCGGGGCCGCACCGTCCGGGCTACGTGATGCGGATGCTGGAGCTGTTCGCGGGGATGCCCTTCCACGCGTTCTTCGGCATCGCGCTGATGATGGGCACCGAGACGATGATCAAGACGTTCGAGAACCCGCCGGCCTCCCTGGGGATCGACGCGCTCGGCGACCAGAGCGCGGCGGGCGGCATCGCCTGGGCCTTCAGCGAGATCCCGTCGGTGCTGGTGCTCGTCGCCCTCCTCTACCAGTGGTACAAGTCCGAGGAGCGGCAGAACCAGCGCAAGGACCGCGCGGCGGCCCGGGACGGCGACCAGGAGCTGGCCGCGTACAACGCGTACCTGGCCTCCCTCCAGGCCCGCGGCCAGGGAGGCCGTGCCGGGTGACCGGATAGTGACCACGGGTCACGCGCGAACGCTGGCGGTACGGGCCGCGGCCGGGGACGATGTCCTCAAAGGCCGCGGCCCGTGGCGTTGGGCCGCCGGCCGTCGTGAGGAGGTTGCGGGGATGCCCGGATCCGCTAAGGCGATGACGGCGTGCACGGTGGGCGGACTGATCGCGGCGACGGCCTACACCGTGGCGCTGGGCGGCAGCGGCTGGCTCTGGTTCTCCTGGGTGGTGCTGGCCCTGGTCACGATCGGCATCGTGACGGCGCGGCCGTCCTGAGGGCGGCCGTCGCCGGCGCGGCGCTCAGCGCTTGCGGCTGTATGTGCGTACGAGTACGCCGTTGTCGAAGGTGCGGACCGAGTCCAGGGTGAAGTCCGTGACCGCGAAGTCCGCGCCGAACATCGGCATGCCGGAGCCGTAGATCTGCGGGTAGGTCTTGATCACCAGCTCGTCGACCTCGTCGAGCAGCTCACCCGCGAGCTGTGAGCCGCCGCACAGCCAGATGCCCAGGCCGCCCTCCTCGGCCTTGAGGGCCCGGACGGCACCGACCAGGTCGTCGGTGATCAGGTGCACGTTCGGGTCGGGTGACGTGCCGAGGCTGCGGGAGGCCACGTACTCGCGGAGGTGGCCGTACGGGCTGGTGACGCCGGCGTCCAGCCCGACCTGGTAGCTGCCGCGCCCCTGGATCACCGTGTCGAACTGCCGGTTCGGGACGTCGTGGAAGTTCAGGGCGGTGCGGCCCTCGGCGGAGACGGTCTCCGGGTATGTGGTCTTGAGGAAGTCCAGGAACTCCTCGGTCACGTACTGCATCATCGACGACGCGTCACCGTTCGGGTCGCCGATGAAGCCGTCGATCGAGCAGGCCACGAAGTAGGTGAGCTTGCGCAACAGGTCCTCTTTCCGCCGGCGATGCGGTGGGCGCATCGCAGTGAAGGCCGGCGCGGCGACGGGCGGGCATGCCCCGCCGCCGCAACCACTTCGCCTATAGTGCTTCAGGCGTAGTGGTTGCGCAAGGGTTTTCTGTCCGCTCATGTCGCCGGAGCAGCGCCCCGTCCTGTTGCCGGTGGCCTCCGTACGGGGCAGCACCCCGTACGGAGGCGGACCCGCGCCGCCCCCGATCAGCGGGACGGACACGGATCACCGTGCGCGAGCGCGCGCGGCTGCCGGCTCAGGAGTGGGCGACATCCACGATGAGCTGGTTCTTCTGCTGGGTGACGCGGAACGGGAGCCGCTTGGCGACTCCCAGGCCTATCTGCGTGTCACCCTCGAAGCTGGCCGCGAACCGGGTGTCCTTGAAGGCGCGGTAGCCCTTGACGTCGACACCCGGAAGCGGCTTGCCGGCCTTGCCCGGGTACGTCTGCTTGCCCGTCGCCGGGTCGTAGCTCGGCGCCGCCACCCGGATCTCCAGGACGGCTCCGCCGCCGACCTCGATGAGGTCGCCGGAACCGTCCTGGTGCAGCTCCTTGACGTAACCGATCCGGTAGCCGACCGGTTTGCCGTCCGCGGCCGGCACCTCGAAGACCATCCGGTCGAAGCAGGCGTGCTGCCCGGCCTTGATGTTCTTCAGCGGCTTGTGGTCACGCGCGTCGGCGGACTTCAGGGCGCTCCCCCAGCCACCGGTGTCGCACGCGGCGGCCGGCGCGGACGCCGTCGGTGCCGCCGTCGCCGACACCGTCGTCGCCGTCACCGCCGCGCCTGCCAGCACGACCGCAGTCAGCACAGTGCCCAAACGTCGCATCTATGTCCCCGTATCTCATGGCTCATGTCACAACCGCCGGATTTCGGCGGTCCGTTCACCTTGCGGGCCGGCCGGTGGGATCCGGCCGGTCCAGCCACTCGATCATTGCGCACGGGTCTGACAATCGGACGTCCGCCCGGTGCTTTTCGGCCGCGGTCCGGCCGTCCGCGGCCGGTGCGCCCTTGGCGGCGCACGGGCCCTGTGCGAGGCTCGCAGCCACCGTGGAGCCGGGTCTCGGCGCGCCGCCCCGCCGGCTCCGGTGCGTACGCATGCCGATACGGCCGCCTGTCACGGACAGTCCGGCGCGGCTTCCCACTGGCCGGCCGGCGGGGCCCGGGAGCCGGCCACGGAGCCGAGGAGAGCCACAAGATGACCACTTCTGATCATGCCGGTCGGACCTCCCGCACCGCACCCTCCAGGAGCACCGACCACACCGGCACCGCCGCCACCGCCGACCACTCGGGTCGCCCGGGCCACCCCGACCACCCGGTCCACCCCGACCCCACCCTCTACCGCACCCCCTCCGACGCCATCGCCGCTTCCCCCGAACACCTCGCCTACCTGGTCGGGTTCGACCGCTCCGCGCAGCGCCCGGACGCGCTGATCGTCGTCGACACCGACCCCGCGTCGAGTTCGTACGGGCGGGTACTGCACCTCGCCGACGTACCCGGCCTGGGCGACGAACTCCACCACTTCGGCTGGAACGCCTGCTCCAGCGCCCTCGCCCACGAGGGTCACCACCAGCCCGAGCGGCGCTACTTACTGGTCCCGGGCCTCCGCTCCTCCCGGCTGCACGTGTTCGACACCCGTCCCGACCCGGCCCGCCCCCGCCTCGTGAAGGTGGTCGAGGCGGCCGAACTGGCCGACGCGGCAGGCTACTCCCGGCCGCACACCCTGCACTGCGGGCCCGGCGGCGTCCTGCTCTCCTGCCTCGGCGGCGCGCACGGCGCCGACGGCCCGGGCGGCGTCGCGCTCCTCGATCACGAGACTTTCGACGTCCTGCGCGCCTGGGAGACGGACCGCGGCCCGCAGCGCCTGGCCTACGACGTCTGGTGGCACCTCCAGCACGGCATCGCGGTGACCAGCGAGTGGGGCACCCCGTCGATGGTCGAGAACGGCGTCGACCCGGAGCTGCTGCTCAGCCGCTCGTACGGCCACGCGCTGCACTTCTGGGAGCTGGACTCCGGCCGCCACCTGCAACGCGTCGACCTGGGCGACGAACACCAGATGGTGCTGGAACTGCGGCCGGCGCACGACCCGGCGGCGACGTGGGGCTTCGCGGGCGTGGTGGTCAGCGTGGCGGACCTGTCGGCGTCCGTGTGGCTGTGGCACCGCGAGGACGACGGCCGGTTCACGGCGCGAAAGGTCGTCACGGTCCCGGCGGAGCCCGCCGAGAAGGACGCGCTGCCGCCGGTCCTCAAGCCGTTCGGCGCGGTGCCGCCGCTGATCACCGACATCAATCTGTCGGTGGACGACCGCTGGCTGTACGTGTCGGCCTGGGGCACCGGCGAACTGCTTCAGTACGACGTCAGCGACCCCTTCCACCCCCGCAGGACCGCGTCCGTGCGCCTCGGTGGCATCACCGCCCGGCAGCCGCACCCGGCGGCGCCCGGCCTCCCGCTGACCGGCGGCCCGCAGATGGTCGAACTCAGCCGCGACGGGCGCCGGGTGTACCTCACCAACAGCCTGTACGGAGCGTGGGACGACCAGTTCTACCCCGACGGCATCCACCCCTGGCTCGCCAAGCTCGACGCGGACCCCGACCACGGCGGCCTGACGCCCGACCCCCGCTTCTTCCCGCACGGCGAGGACTTCCGCGGGCTGCGCGTCCACCAGACGCGCTTGCAGGGCGGCGACGCGTCGTCCGACTCGTACTGCTACCGCTGACGGCGGCCGGCCGGTACGGGACGGTCGCGCGGCCCGTGACGGAACCGTTCACCCGTCACACGCGTGACACGGGACACGAGCTCATCCGCAGCACCACCGCCGGAACGGCCGGCGGAGGAAGGACACGGGGCCATGCACGGTGAGTCGCGCGGCGTGCGCGGACGCGGGGTGCACCCGTCGGTGGAAGCCGTGGTGCGCGCCTTCCTGGCGAGCGCGGACCGGTGGTGTCCCGGCCTGGTCGAAGGGCTGTATCTGACGGGCTCGGTCGCCCTGGGCGACTTCCGGCCGGGGCGCAGCGACATCGACTTCGTGGCCGTCACCGCGCGGCGCCTCTCGGCGGCGGACGTCGCGGCCTTGAAGCAGGCGCACGCCGAGACCCGCGCGCGGCACTCCCGCCCGTACTTCGACGGTGTGCACGTCACGTGGCAGGATCTCGCCGCGGATGCCGCCGCGTGTCCCGCCGTTCCGTACACGTTGCTGGGGAGGTTCCGTACGGATGACGCCTTCGAGGTCAACCCGGTGACGTGGGCCGTTCTCGCGCGGCAGGCCGTAGCGGTACGCGGCCCGGTGCCCGGCGGATTCGAGGTCGGCGTGGACCCGGCCGCCTTGCGCGACTGGACCCTGGCGAACCTCGGCGGCTACTGGCGGCGCTGGCACCTCGCGCACCGCAAGCCGCTGTCACCGGCAGGCCTGGCGGCGCTGGGCGGTCGGGCGCCGGCCTGGGGCGTGCTCGGGGTCAGCCGTCTCCATCACACCGTGAACACCGGGCAGATCATTTCCAAGGGGGCCGCGGGCCGCTACGCCCTGGAGACGTTCGCTCCGAGATGGCACCCGGTGATCGGGGAAGCCCTGCGTCTCCACCGGTCCACGACCGTGCCTCCGCCCACACCCGTCCGCCCGTTACGCAACCCTTTCGCCCGCCGCCGAGCCGCCACGGGCTTCGTCGCGATGGTCGTCGAGGACGCGACGGCGGAACGCTGAGCCGATGACGGCCGGTGTGTCGAAACGGACCGGCCAGGGTGTGCCCGGTGTCGGATCCGAGCCGATGAAAGGCGCTGGCGCGGGGCGTCGCGCGTCGTGTTCCATGATCGTACGCAAGGGCGGAGCCGGAGCGGGAGTTCGCTCACCGGCCCGGCCGGCCCGCGACCACGCGGCCCGTACGACCGCCCTCCGCACCACCCTTGCGGCCTTCGCCCTCCGTCCGACCATCAGGAGTCCTCCCCCCAATGTCCACCACCGCAGCCCGCCCGTCCTTCCTCCTCGTCCACGGCGCCTGGCACCGGTCCACGTGCTGGTCCGCCTTGCAGGACGCCCTCGCCACCGACGGCTTCGCGTCGCACACCGTCGACCTGCCCAGCTCCGGCCCGCAGGGCACGCCCGCCGCCGGTGTGTACGACGACGCCGAAGCGATATCCGCGCGACTGCGCGCGATCGAGGGCCCGGTGGTCGTCGTCGGCCACTCCTACGGCGGCATCCCCGTCACCGAGGCCGCCACCGGCCATGCGCACGTCGCCCACCTCGTCTACCTCACCGCGTACATGCCGGCGGAGGGCGAGTCGCTCGGCAGCCTGCACGGCCGCGACGCGTCCAAGGGCGTGGACCTCGACGGCGTCCAGCCGCCCATCTTCGAGGACCCGCGCGCGTCGCTGTACGGGGACGTGCCGGACGAGGTGGCCGAGCGGGCCGTCGGCCGGCTCGTCGAGCAGAGCCGGCGGTCCTTCCAGGAACCGGTGACCCGCGCGGCCTGGCGGACCGTGCCTTCCACGTACGTGATCTGCGAGGGCGACCAGGCGCTCCAGCCCGCGATGCAGACGAAGATGTCCGCGAACGCCACCCGCGTCGAACGGCTCGGCACCGGCCACTCCCCCTTCCTGGCAGCGCCCGCCGAGCTGGCCGCCCTGCTCGGGCGGATCGCCGCCACCGTCCCGGGACAGCGCGTCTAGGCCCTGTCGTTCGAGTCCTCGGGCAGACCGCAGGAAGCTGCCTGCGCGCCCTGGGCCCAACGGCACGCCGTCCCTACGATGTGCCCGTGGACTGGGGGACTCTCGCGGGCACCGCGCTCGGTGCCCTTCTCGGTGTCGGTACGACCCTGCTGGGCGAACGGTCGCGATGGCATCGGGAGAACACGTCCCGCGAACGGGCCGCGAAGCAACAGCTGTACAGCGAATACCTCGCGGCGCTCTGGCTCACGAGGCACCGGCTTCGAGACCTCCAGCGCAACACGGAGCTCACCGGGGAGGAGCGCCGCGAGCGGTCCGGGGAGATCCTCGGGGCCGCCAACGCCTTCCAACTGCTCTACCAGATGCGCATCATGGCGCCCGACCCTCTCGATGACGTGGCCGTGCACGCCTTCCGGAGGCTGCTACGCCTGCGGGACCGCTTCGACGAGCCTGACGTGAACAGAGACCCGGAGTGGTCGACGGCTCAGACAGCACTCAGCGAAGCACTGGAGGCCCTTCGGCAAGCCATGCGCGCGGACCTCAGCTCTCTGTAGAAACACCGAGCCGACCGCGAACTGCACTCGCGCGCATTCCCGCACGCTGGGCACCTTCCGCCACAGACGACGGCCCGGCCTCCCCTCGGACGAGGAGAGACCGGGCCGTCCGGTGCCGCTCAGCGGCGTTCACTCATGCGCTTCGGCTTCCACCGGCTTCGGGATCAGGAACGACGCCAGGAGGGCGACGGCCATGATGACGACGCCGGCGATCATTCCGGCGGTGTAGCCGGAGGCGGACGACGGGTCGTCGGCCGGCATGGCGGTCTTGACCGCGTACAGGGCCGCGAAGCTGAGGCCGGAGCCGAGGTTGAAGGCACCGGCGTTCAGGCCCGGCAGGAAGCCCGGGTTCTCCTTGGGCGACAACACGATGCCGAGCCCGTTGAGCACGATGTTCGCCACGCCCGCGTAGGTGATGCCCACCAGGATGGAGGCGGCCAGCAGCAGCCCCCGCGAGTGGGCGGAGAGCGTGACGATCATCAGGACGACGGTCGCCGCCGCGCCGACCAGGCCCAGCCGCAGGATGCGCCCGTACCCGAACGTCGCCGCGAGCCGGCCGGCGACCGGGCCCATGGCCAGGCCCGCGATGGCGTACGGGGTCAGCGTCCACCAGGCGGACTGCTCGGCCGACATGCCGAGTCCGGCCTGCGCGTCCTGCGCGAAGGCGGGGATGAGCCCGTTCATGACGGCGAACACGCCCGTCATCGTCAGCATCGTGGTCAGCAGCGTCGCCCAGGTCGAGCGCTGCCGCAGGTGCCGGGTGGCGACCAGGGGGTGCCCGGAGCGGTCCTCGGTGCGCCAGAACAGCCAGAACGCGGCCGCCGCCACGACCACCAGCACCGCGATGAGCGGCCAGTTCGCGGCGGCCAGCTTGCCCGCCTCGTTGAGCGCGACCAGCAGCGAGCCGACCGACACGACGAGCAGCACGACGCCCGGCCAGTCCATCCGGTGGCTGTCGGGCGCCTTCGACTCGGGGGCCATGACCGCGACGAGGGCGGCGGCGATCGCGGCGACGACGGCCATGGCCCAGAAGACCGCGGCGAAGCCGTGCCGGTCGGCGAGGTAGCCGCCGGCCAGGGAGTCGACACCGGCGATGCCGCCGTTGACCGCGGTGATCACGCCGAGCAGCGTGCCGTACCGCTTGGGCTCGGTGACCTCGACCCGCAGCATGATCAGGCACAGCGGTACGGTCGGCCCGGACACGCCCTGGATGACGCGGCCGACGAACAGCATCGGCACGCTCTGCGCCAGCGCCGCGACGATGCAGCCGACGACCATCAGGGCCATCATCCCGGCGAGCACCTTGCGGCGGCCGATGATGTCACCGAGCCGCGGCAGGAACAGCGAGAACAGCGCCGCCGAGGTGAAGAAGGCGGTCTGGGTGAGCCCGATCTCGGCCGAGGTGGCGCCGAGGCTGTCCTCGATGCTCTTCAGCGCGGGGCTGAGCATGCTGGCGTTGAGCTGGAAGGCCACGCAGGCCACCAGCAGCGCGGTGACCAGCACGCCGATGCGTACGGTGCGGCCCGGTCCCGCCGTCTCGGCGGCCCGGGCGGTGTGCGGCGCGCTCATGCCTCGACGTCGCCGATGCGCTCAAGGGCGTCCACCACGAGGTTCCAGAACCGTTCGTGGTCGAGCTTGACGGCGACCTGGGTACGGCAGTCCTCGGGGATCGGCCAGCGGAAGTCGGTGACGGTCATGCCCATGGTCAGGCCGCCGGTCAGCTCGATGTCCACCGGGGCCTTGCGGACGGTCATCACGTCCGGGTCGATGACGTAGGCGACGGCGCACGGGTCGTGCACCGGCGGGAACTCGAAGCCCTGGTTCTCCCGGTAGGCGTCACGGAAGAAGTCCAGCAGTTCCAGGACGAACTGAGCGGGCTTGGTGCCGACGCCGGCGATCTTCTTGGTGACCTCGGGGGTGGCCAGCGCCTGGTGGGTGAGGTCCAGGCCGACCATGGTGACCGGCCAGCGCTCGTTGAAGACGATGTGCGCGGCGTGCGGGTCGATGACGATGTTGAACTCGGCGACCGCGCTCCAGTTGCCCTCGTGGAAGCCGCCGCCCATCAGGACGACCTCGCGGACGCGCTCGGCGATCCGGGGCTCCTTGCGTACGGCGAGGGCGATGTTGGTCAGGCCCGCGGTGGGCACGATGGTGATCTCGCCCGGTTCGTGGGACATCACCGTGTCGATGATGAGGTCGACGGCGTGCCGGCGGTCGAGCTCGATGTCCGGCTCGGGCAGGTCCGGGCCGTCCAGTCCGGTGTCGCCGTGGATCTCGGGCGCGTTCTCGATGGTCCGGACGAGGGGCCGCGGGCTGCCGGCCGCGAAGGGCACGCCGGTGATGCCCGCGATGCGGGCCACGGACAGCGCGTTGCGGGTGACCTTCTCCAGGGTCTGGTTGCCGACCACGGTCGTCACGGCGACCAGGTCGATGTCCGGATTGCCGTACGCCAGGAGCATGGCGATGGCGTCGTCGTGCCCGGGGTCGCAGTCGAGAATGATCTTTCTGGCCAACGGAAGAGCCCCTTTGCTCAGCTGAAGGTGTTGAAGTGGATCTTGGGGTGCACAGCAGAAGGGCTGTTACCGGAGAGCACGGACGGACGACGGTGCGCCGACCGGGCGGGCGAGGCCGACCGCGGCTGGTGCCACCGGACACCTCCCCTTCGACACGGATCGGGAAATCGATTTCATGAAGGCGCTGCCTCCACACGGGGCCCTGACCAGCGGTCGGGGCCCTGTCCTGTCATAGTGCCAGAGCAGGCGGGCACCGCGGACATCCGGGGCTCCGGGCCCGGCGGTACGCCCGCCCGTCAGCCCGCGGCGCCCGGCCCCTCCGGGGCGTCCGGTGCCTCGCCCTCCCCCGGCCCGGCGGGCGCCTCCGGCCCCGGCCGGTCGTGCGCGGCGAGGACCGTCTCGACCGTGTCCGCCTCGGCGGCCGTCTTGTCCTCGCGGTAGCGCAGCACCCGCGCGAAGCGCAGTGTGACGCCCGCCGGGTAGCGGGTCGAGGTCTGCAGACCGTCGTACGCGATCTCCACGACCAGCTCGGGGCGTACGGTGACGACGTAGCCGGTCTCGTCCACCGCCAGCTCGCGCAAACGTTCCGTCTGCCAGGCCAGCATGACGTCGGTGAGGCCCTTGAAGGTCTTGCCGAGCATGACGAACGTGCCGTCCGGGCCGCGCGCGCCGAGGTGGAGGTTGGACAGCTTGCCGGTGCGGCGGCCGTGCCCCCATTCGGCGGCCAGCACCACCAGGTCCAGCGTGTGCACCGGCTTCACCTTCAGCCAGGCGGCGCCGCGGCGGCCCGCGCTGTACGGCGCGTCCAGCGCCTTGACCATGACGCCTTCGTGGCCGCGGCGCAGCGTCTCGGCCCAGAAGTCCTCGGCGGCCCGGCGGGCCGCGGTGTCGGCCGGGTCCTCGACCACCGTCCGGCGTACCCGCCGCTCCTCCGGGACCAGCCGGACCAGTTCCGCGTGCCGCCGGTCACCGGGCAGGTCAAGGAGGTCGTGACCGTCCACGGCGAGCACGTCGAAGAAGACCGGCGACAGCGGCAGCGCGGCCTGCGCGGCGGCCACGTCCACGCGCGAGCCGAACCGGCCCGCGATCTGCTGGAACGGCAGCGGCCGCCCGTCGTCGCCGAGCGCGATCACCTCGCCGTCCAGGACGAAGCAGGGCGCTTCCAGGGCGAGCGCGGCCTCGGTGATCTCGGGCAGCCGGTCGGTGACGTCGTCGAGGGTGCGGGTGTAGATCCGTACGTCCGTGCCGTCGCGGTGCACCTGCACCCGGATGCCGTCCAGCTTCTCCTCCACGGCGCACCGTCCGGCCTTGTCGACCGCCTCCGCCAGGGATTTCGCGCCGTGCGCCAGCATCGGGCCGATGGGGCGCCCGACGGTGAGCCGGAAGCCGGCCAGCGCCGAGGGGCCCTCCGCGAGCAGACCGCGGGCCACCTCTTCCAGGGATCCGGCCAGCATCACGGCCCGCCGTACGTCCGCGACGGGCACCTCGGCCGCCGCCGCGATCGCCTCGGCGGCCACGGCGTCCAGCGCGCCCTGCCGCACCTCGCCGGTCAGCAGCCCCACGAGGAAACGTTGCTCCTCCGCGGTCGCCGCGCCCAGCAGCTCCTGGACGAGACGCCGCCGCTCGGCCTGGGAGCCGGGCCCCGCGACGGCGGCGAGCGCCGTGAGGGCCGCGTCGGTGCCGAGCACGGTCAGGGTGGCCGTGCCGGCGGCCGGCACGGGGTCGCGCAGGACGCTCCAGCCGACCCCGATCCGGCCCTGCGGCAGCCGCCCCGCCAGGTAGGCGATGGCCACCGGAGCGTCGTCCGGCTCGGCCTGGCGGAACAGTTCGGCCAGCAGCTTGATCTTCTGGGACCGCGCCGAGGTGGCGGCGACCTCTCCGGACACATGGGCGAGACGGGCCAGCAGCATGGAGCCATCCTGCAACGCCGACGCCGCCCTCGCACGATCACGCGCGCCGGTGCGCTCCCCCGCCGCCCGCGTTCATTTGCCGAACCCCTCGGACAGCCCCCGGACGAAGTGCCGCTGCGCGACCAGGAAGATCACGATCATCGGCAGCGCGGCGATGGTCAGCCCCGCGAAGAGCATCGGCCAGTCGGAGTTGAGCCGCCCGGCCAGGTCGGCGAGGCCCACGGGCAGCGTCTTGAGGTGGTCGTCGGTGATGAAGACGAGCGCGAAGGCGTATTCGTTCCACGAGAAGAGCGCCTGGAGGAGCGCGGCGGAGACCAGGATCGGGCGCGCCATCGGCACGACGATCCGCCAGAAGGCCTGCCAGCGGCTCGCCCCGTCGATCAGGGCCGCCTCCTCCACCTCCACCGGCTGGCCCAGCAGGTAGGCGCGGATCAGGAAGGTGGTGAAGGGGACCTTGAAGGCGGTGTAGAGGACGATCAGCGCCCAGTACGTGTCGTAGATGTGCAGCGCCTGGAGGAGCTGGGTCAGCGGGACCAGCGCCACGGTCGGCGAGAGCATCATGGCGCCGAGGACGAGCAGCAGCGCCGGCTGGGAGTACGGGATGGCGAGCCGGGTCAGCCCGTACGCGGCCCAGGCACTGATCAGGACGACGGCGAGGACGCTGGCGGCGGTCACGAGCGCGCTGTTGAGCAGGTAGCCCAGCACGCCCTGGTGCCACGCGTCGGCGTACGTGCCCCAGTCCGGGTGCGCGGGCAGCCCCCACGGGTCGGAGAAGATCTCCCCGTTCGTCTTGAGGCCGGACAGGGCCATCCAGCACAGCGGGTAGACGACGGCGACGGCGAGCGCGGCGAGCGCGCAGTACGTGAGGACGCGCAGCACGGGCGAGCCGGACCGGGCGGGCTTGCGGCGCTCGCCTGGTGCGGCGGGCGGGGCCTCGGCCGGTGCGGGCTCGTGCAGGGTCAGGGTCATGCCGCTACCGCCTTCCGGCGCGAGTGGAGGAGCTGGACGGCGCCGGCCACGAAGGTGATGGCGAACATGACGGTGCCGATGGCCGCGGCGTACCCCATGTCGTCCCCGGTGAAGGCGCTGGCGTACAGCCAGGTGCCCAGCGTCTGGCTGGAGTTGGAGGGGCCGCCGCCGGTCATCACCATCACCTCGTTGAACACGAGGAACGCGCCGGAGACGGTGAGGATGACGAGCAGGGTCGTCATCTCGCGGACCATCGGGACGGTGACGGCGAAGAAGGTGCGGACGCGGCCCGCGCCGTCCACCGTCGCCGCTTCGTACAGTTCGCGCGGGATGCGCTGGACGGCGACCGTCAGCAGCATCGTGGTGTAGCCGAAGGACTGCCACTGGCTCATGGTGACGACGCCCCAGATGGAGGTGGCCGGGTCGCCCAGCCAGTCGTGCGCGAACCGGCCGAGTCCCAGGGTCTCCAGCGCGCTGTTGAGCAGGCCCGCGTCGGGCTGGTAGAGGAACTGGAAGAGCAGGCCGGCGACCGTCATGGAGACGGCCGCGGGAACGAAGTAGACCGTACGCAGCAGTCCGCGCAGCCGCCGCCCCATGACGCCTTCCAGGATCGCGGCCAGCACCAGCGCCGCTCCCACCTGGAAGACGACCGAGGTGAGCGCGTAACAGAGGTTGTTGGTCAGCGCCTTCCAGAAGACGGGGTCCTGGAGGGCCTGCCGGTAGTTCTCCAAGCCGACGTAGCGCATGCCGGGCTGGAAGACGCTGAACTTGAAGAGGCTCAGCCGGATGTTCTCCACGATCGGGTAGTACACGAACAGGGCGATCAGGGCGAGGGCGGGAGCGGCGTACAGGGCGTGGCGGAATCGGCGTCGCTGCATGACGGCGGCACCTCCTTCGGGAAGTCGGTTCGTACGGGGCTCAGTCGCGGACGCGGAAGCGGTGGGCCTGCTCGGCGCCCTGGCGCACCTGGCGCACCGCCCGGGCCGCGTCGGTGCGGCCTCCGAGGACGGCTTCGGCCGCCGACAGATAGGGGTTGACGATCTTGTCGTCGGCTCGGGTGTCGAGCCAGAGCGCCAGGTCCCGGCCGGCCAGCGTGCGCTGTGCCTCGGGCAGTCCCTTCAGGCGCGCCGCGTCCGCCGTGCCCTTGACCGCGCTGAGCCAGCCCAGTTCGCGCACCATCGTGCGGGCCTGGTCGCGGCCGGTGAGGAACTTCAGGAAGTCGACGGCGAGCGCCTTGTTCGGGGAGGAGTTGGCGACGAGCAGCCCGTCCGCTCCCCCGGCGACGGCGCGGGGGGAGCCCGCGGCGCCCGGTATGGCGGGCATGGTGAAGAAGTCCCAGCTCTGCGCGAACTTCCGCGGAGCGCCGCCCTTGGTGCTCAGGTAGGAGAACTCCAGTGTCTCCAGGTACTGCATCGCGGCCTTGCCGTACAGCAGCCGGGTCTGCGCGGACTCGTGGCTCATGCTCGTGCCGGACGGCCCCATACAGCGCTTCCTGAGCTGCGCGAGGTCGGCGAAGGCCCGTTCGTAACCGGGGTGGCTGAAGGCCTCCGGGCCCCCTTCGCCGTCGTAGTCCCTGGCCAGGACGGCGGCCGGGACCTCCATGGCGTTGAACTGGGTGAGCAGGTGCCCGGCGGGCCAGCCGTACTGGTTGCCGAAGGCGAGCGGGAGGTGGCCCGCCTCGGAGATCCGGTCGCAGGCCGCCAGCAGTTCGGGGAAGGTACGCGGCTCCCGCGCGACCCCGGCCTTCGCGAAGATCTCCTTGTTGTACGCGAAGACCTTGGCGTCCCGGTTCAGCGGCACCCCGTACGGGTACCCGTCGAAGGTGAACGCGTCCAGCGCCGCCGTCTCGAAGCTGCGGCCCCACGCGGTGTTCTTGAGGGGTTCCGACAGGTCGGCGGCGAGCTTGCCGTCGGCGAACTTGCGCGCGTACCGGCCGGACCAGGCGAAGTAGATGTCCGGCATGTCCCGGGACGCGGCCAGCACCGCGATCCGGTCCTTGTAGGGCTGGTCGCCCACGGCCTGGAGGTCGATGGTCACGCCCGGGTTGCGGCGCTCGTACGCGCGGACCGCGCTGCGGAAGTACGGGGCGTACTCCGGATCGGCCCACTTCTCCAGGATGGTGAGGTGTCCGCGCGGCGGCCCGTCGAGGGCGAAGTCGTCCGGAGTGACGCGGACGGGGGCCTGCCCGCACCCGCTGACCAGCAGGGTCAGCAGGGCGACGAGCAGACAGCCGGCGACGGCGGCGGGAGTGCGGCGCATCGGCTCTCCTGGCGGGGTCGGCTCTCCCTGGCGGGGAGGGCTGGGGTCAGGGACATCTCGACGGGTCATGGGGGTGCGCGCCGTCGAGGGCGAGGGGCCGGCCGAAGGCGCCGGGCAGCGTGCACACGGCCGCGGCGTACGTGGCGGCGTACCCGGCGGCGTCGGCCAGCGGGCGGCCCCGGTGGAGGGCGAGGTGCAGGGCGGCGATGAAGGAGTCGCCGGCGCCGAGGGTGTCGGTGGCGCGGACGGGCACGACCGGCTGGTGGTGCGTGGTGCCCTCGTACGACAGGTACGCGCCCCGGGCGCCGCGCGTCACCACGGCCAGCTTCGCGCCGAGGCGGTGCGCGCGGGCCAGCAGCCCGACGGCTTCGTCCGCGTCCGCGTCGGGCCGGGAGAGGACGGCGCCGCGGACGAAGGGCAGCAGCGGTTCGGCGTAACTCCAGGGCCGGTCCGAGAAGTCGAAGCTCACCGGGCAGGCGGCGGCGAGCCGTGGCAGCTGCCGCTCCATGCCGCTGCAGTCGCCGGTGTGCACCAGGTCGAAGCCGCACAGCCAGCGCAGGTCGGCGTCGTCCGGGGTGAACAGGGAGATCGTCTCGTCGCAGTCCCCGAAGGTGCGGTTGCCGTCGGCGTCGAGGTGGACGGTGGCGTACGCGTTGGGTCCGTCGGCGATACGGGACCGTTCCGTCGATACGCCCTCGGCCGCCAGCGCCGCCCGTACGTGCCGGCCGGCCGCGTCGCTGCCGGTGACGCCGAGGTAGGCGGCCTCGGCGCCGCAACGTGCCGCGTGCACGGCCACGTTGAGGGCGTTGCCGCCCGGGTACATCAGTCCGCGCCCGGGATAGCGATCGACGACGTTGTCGCCGAGTCCGCAGATGCGCATACCGCTCTTTCCTCCAGTCGGCTCCGGTGAGGGCCGGCCCGGCGCGCCGACGCGCACCGGGCCGGGCGAACGCGGCGGCGCGGCTCAGTACTCGACCTGGAACATGTAGCGGCGCTTGTCGAGGTCGTGGCCGCGTACGGACTCGTAGTGGCGGGCCAGCCGGGTGCCGAAGACGTCCAGCGCGATGGGCGTGATCTCCCCGCGCAGCTCCTCCGGGACGCCGGGCAGGGTGAAGAGCCGGGAGTCGACGTAGTGGGCCTTGCGGGTGTACTTGTCGAGAAAGCGCTTGGTGCGCTCGGCCATCGGACGGGTGGCGTCCTCACCGAGGAAGAGGATCACCGGCTGGTCCTCGGTGACGACCTCGAAGGCGCCGTGGAAGAACTCACCGGCGTGGTAGCTGCCACCGTGCTTCCACTGCATCTCCATCAGGTAGCACATGGTGAAGCCGTAGCCCGCGCCGTAGTTGGGGCCGGCCGAGAGCACGTACGTGACGGGTTCGTCGGCGAGCGCGGTGGCGATGGAGTGGGCCAGCTCCTCCCCCTCCTCCTGCGCGCGGTACAGGGCGTCGGGCAGCGCTTCGTAAGCCTTGCGGACGGCCGCGTAATCGCCTTCCGCCCCCGTCTTCTCCAGCAGCGCGTACGCGAGCTGCCCGAAGAGCACGCCCTTGGGGGCGACGACGGTGTCCTCGCTGCGGTACGTGAACGCGATGTCGGCGGCCTGCGCCAGCGGGCTGTCGTCGTCACGGGTCAGCGCGGCGACCCTCGCGCCGGTGGAGCGGGCGTAGTGGGCGGCGGCGACGGTCTCCTTGGTGGTGCCGGTGTGCGAGGAGACGAGGACGAGGGAGCCCTCGCCGAGCAGCGCGGGCTTGCGGAGGTTGAACTCGTCGCTGTTCATGTGGAAGACGGGGAAGCCGGCGCGGGTCTCCAGGAGGAAGTGCACCGGGTAGGAGGCGGTGAGTGAGCCTCCGCAGCCGACCAGGAAGACGTTGCGCAGGCCGCCGTCGACGGTCTCGGCCACGAAGTCGCGGGCCGCCTCGTTCTGGCTCAGGGCGAAGGCCACGGCCTCCTTGAAGTCCTCGGTGATGGGCTTGAGGGGCAGGGTTGCGGTGGTCACGCGGATCCTCTCCGAGCAGGTTGGGAACGTTCCCAATATAGGCCGGGAACGCTCCTGGGCGGATAGTTGGGAACGTTCCCATCGGGAATGCTGGGAACCTTCCCACCGCCGTCGGCAGGGCGTCAATACCCCTGCACAGCCGATAGCCTGGCGAGGCCATGACGACGAACCGACGCAGCGGCCCGCACCGGCCCGCCACGATCCCCGACGTCGCCCGCGAGGCGGGCGTCTCCCGCTCCACCGCCTCCCGGGCCCTCGCCGATTACGGCTCCGTCAGCCCCGAGGCCCGCGAACGCGTGCGCGCCGCCGCGCAGAAGCTGGGCTACCGCCCCAACCAGCTCGCCCGGTCCATGATCACCGGACGTACCCACACGCTGGGCGCGGTGATCGCCGACATCCAGAACCCGTTCTTCGCGGGCGTCACCCGCGGCATCACCGACGCCGCCCGCGCCGCCGGCTACCAGATCCTGCTGGCCAACACCGACGAGGACCCGGCCGCCGAACGGGCCGCCGTGAAGACCCTGCGCGACCAGCACGTCGACGGCCTGATCGTCTCGCCCGCCTCCACCACGGACACCGCCCACCTGACCGCCGCGCACACCGGCGGCTGCCCGGTCGTCCTCCTCGACCGGCGCGTGCCCCGCCTCGGCCTGGACTCCGTCGCCGTCGACAACCACGGCGCGGCCCAGGACGCCGTACGCCGCCTGCTCGCCGTGGGACACCGCCGCATCGCCCTGGTCAGCCTGGTCGGCAACGACGCCACCGACGATCCGGTGGACCCCGGGTCCACCGGCCTCGCGCGGATAGCGGGCTACCGCGCCGCACTCCGCGAAGCGGGCATCGACGACACCGGCAGATACCTGCGCACCGGCGCCTTCCACGGCCAGGACCCGGCCCTTCTGGCCCGTGACCTGCTCGACTCCCCCGAACCGCCCACCGCCGTCTTCGCGACCGACAGCCTGGTCGCCCTGGGCGTCCTGTCCGCCGCACGCGAGCTGAGCCTGCGCATCCCCGAGGACCTGTCCGTGATCACCTTCGACGACACCGACTGGGCCCGCGCCGTACGCCCCCGCGTCAGCGTCGTCGCCCAGCCCGTCCAGGAACTCGGCGCCCAGGCCGTCCGCGCCCTCGTCAACCGCATCCAGGGCGGTACCCAGCCCCCCGAACACCTCACCCTCCCCACGGAGTTCGTGGCGCGGGAGTCGGTGGCGCGGGTGCGGAGGGGGGCCTGAGGGGCCGGAGGGCCGGGGGCCGGGGTCCGCTACGAGGCGACCGTCCTCGTCGCTGCCCTCAACGAGTGGCGGTGATCAGCACCTCCGCAGACGTCCTACGCGACCCTGACCACGTACTTGCCCTGGACGCCGCCCGCCTCCAGCGCCCGGTGTGCCGCTGCTGTCTCCTCCAGGGGGAAGACCGTGTCCACCGCAGGGCTCAGCTTGCCCTCGACCACATGGCGGGCGAGGTCGTCGAAGTCCGCTCGCGTGGGGTTGCCGCTGAAGAAACGCACCCGGCCGTGTCCGTGGACCGTGCCGGCCGCGAGGTAGCCGAGCGACGCCGCGGGCCGTTTCAGGTCGAAGGCGATGGTGACCATGCGCCCGCCCGGATTCAGCAGGCGCCGGAAGGCCCCCAGGTCGGTACCCGCGGTGTCCAGGACCACGTCGAAGCGGCCCAGTTCCGCCGGCCGCACGGTCCGGTGGTCGACGGCCTTGTGCGCGCCGAGCCCGCGGACGAAGTCGAGGTTGGCTGCCCGGGCCAGGGCCGTGACCTCGGCACCGTACGCCCGTCCGAGCTGGACGGCGGCGTTGCCGACACCGCCCGCCGCGCCCCGGACGAGGAGTCGTTCGCCGGGGCGCAGCCCGGCTTTGTCCCGCAGCGCGGTGATGGCCGTGGTGGCCACCGGCAGCGCGGCGGCGTCCACCGGGTCGAGGCCGTCGGGGAGCCGGCCGACCCGCTCGGCGGGCACGGTCACGTACTCGGCGGCGCTGCCGAACCCGGCGGTGCGGCCCAAGACCCCCCATACGCGGTCGCCGGCCGCGAACCGTGTGACTCCGGCACCCGGTGCGGCGACCTCGCCGGTGAAGTCCAAGCCGACGCGCTTGGGGAATTTCCGGCCGCTCAACAAGCGGAGACGGCCGGCACGTACTGCCAGTTCGCCGCCGTTGACGCTGAACGCGCGCACCTTCACGAGGACTTCGCCTGAGGCCGGCTCGGGTCGTGGCACGCGGCCCGTATAGAGCACCTCGGGGCCGCCATAGCGGTCGTAGAGCACTGCCTTCATCATGCGGTCGTTCATCGTTCTGCCTTTGCCGCCGGGGGCCGTCCAGGGATCTGGCACCGACCGTAAGCTCTTGAGTGGACGCAATCGTCCGCTTGGACCGGAAGCGAGAGACAGTGATGGCGGAATTCTCTCGGATCACAGCCCGGGACGGGGTGCGGGCGGACGCCCGGCGCAACCGGGAGCGCGTCCTCGTCGCCGCCCGTGCGGTCTTCGCTGAGCACGGAATCGACGCCCCGATGGCGACCGTGGCCCGACGGGCCGGGGTCGGCGTGGCGACGCTGTACCGGCATTTCCCGACCCGGGACGCCCTGGTGAGAGGCGCGTTCGCGCAGCAGATGGAGACCTGCGCGCGGGCGCTCACCGAGGCTCTGGCCGCCCCTGACCCGTGGCAGGGCTTCCAGCAGCTGGTCGAGACGGTCTGCGCTCTGCAACGGGAGGAACGCGGGTTCCCGGCCGCGTTCGTCGCGGCTTTCCCGGAAACCGCGTCGGAGCACGCGCGGTCCCGGCAACGAGCCGAGCGGGACTTCACGACCCTGGTACGCAGGGCCCAGGCGTCGGGCGCGCTGCGGGCCGATTTCCACCCTTCCGACCTCGCCGTGGTCCTGTTGGCCCACTGCGGTCTGGTGACCGCCCTACCGGATGACGGTGCAGCGTCCCGGCGCCTGGTGGCCTATCTGCTCCAGTCGTTCCGCACCGACACGGCCGACAAACCGCTGCCCCCGCCGGCCGCACTGACACTGCGCAGCCTCCCGATGGCAGCTACCAGTCCCCAGGGGCAGCGGCCCCCGAGAGGCTGACAAGAACCGACGCGCTCCGGCGCAGCCAGGGAGCGGCACTGTCCGTCCTGGCCCAGCCGGAGCACCCGGACGCTCTCACGAGCAGCTGGGCCGCCTCCCGGGCCAGGAAGCACCGCCTCGCCAGGAACACCGCCGCGGGCAAGGGGGCTGAAGCTCAGTCGCCCGTCGGCGCCGAGGCCTTCGCCGGGCCGGCCAGGTGCTCGGGTTCGAGTACGAAGACCGGGATCACGCGGTCGGTCTTGTCCTGGTACTCGGCGTACGGCGGATACGCGGCGACCGCGCGCTGCCACCACTGGGCCTTCTCGTCGCCGGTGACCTCACGGGCCACCATGGGACGGCGGACGGGGCCGTCCTGGAGATCCACGTGCGGGTCGGCCTTGAGGTTGAAGTACCAGACCGGGTGGCGCGGGAAGCCGCCCTTCGAGGCCACCGCCGCGTACCGCCCCCCGTGCTCCACGCGCATCAGCGGGATCTTGCGGATCCTGCCGCTCTTCGCGCCGCGCATCGTGACGATGACGACCGGCAGGCCCGTGTCCCAGAGCGTGGTGCCCTGGGTGCCACCCGAACTCTCGTACAGCTCGACCTGGTCGCGCACCCACTGCGCCGGACTCGGCTCGTACTCGCCCTCAAGAGGCATCGTAGGCACCCCATTGCCGTGGACGGATGGTGTCGGGACAGTCCAGCACAAGCCTCGCGCGAAGGGGAGACCGCCGTTCCCGCGCTGCCGGCGACTTCACTGAGGCGGCAGGGTGCCGAGGAGGTGAGGGAGCGGGCGCTGGGGGAGGCCGGTTCGGTGTGGTGGATGACGAGTTGCTGTCCGGGGGCGTCGCGGACGTCGAAGGCCTGGTACGTGAGGTCGAGCGGGCCGACGTCCGGGTGGTGGAGGTGCTTGGCGTCCTGGGTCTTGCCGCGTACGGCGTGGGTGTCCCGGAGGCGGGCGAAGTCCGTACTGTGCTCGGTGAGGGTGCGCACGAGTGCGCGCAGCCGCGAGTGGCCTGGGTCGTGACCGGCGGACTGGCGCAGGGTGGCGACGGTGGCTTCGGCCGCCTGGTGCCAGTCCGCGTAGAAGCCGCGGCCCGCCGGGTCGGCGAAGACCATACGGGCCAGGTGGTCCGCCGGCCGGAACGGGGAGAAAAGGGCCGCGGCCGGGGCGTTGACGGCGAGAAGGTCCAGGGCCGGGCTGAGGACGAAGGCCGGCGTGTGCCGGTAGCCGTCCATCAGCCGGCGCAGGGCGGGGCTGACCTGCGCGGCGGAGTGGACGGAAGGTTCAGCGGGCGGCGCGGCACCGGCCAGCCGGTACAGGTGGGTCCGGGCGTCCGCGTCGAGGCGTAGGGTGCGGCCGAGCGCGTCGGGCACCTGCGGCGAGGGGTTGCGCTCGCGTCCTTGTTCCAGGCGGGTGCAGTAATCGGCGTTCGTCCCGGCCAGGACGGCGACTTCTTCGCGGCGCAGCCCGGCGACCCTGCGCGTCCCGTAGCTCGCCATACCGATGTCCTCCGGCCGCAGACCGGCGCGGCGGGCGCGCAGAAAGTCCTCCAGGTGGTTGTGGTGCATGGGGTCAGGCTGTGCGGCGGTTCGGCGCGCTGCCTGGGTGTGGCGCACCCAGGCAGCGGACGCCCTGACCGGTGTCTGTACGCCGTCACGCCTCCGCCTCGATCTCCGGCGGCGGCGCGGACCGTTTGCCCCTGCTCCCCCTGCCCCCCTTACCCCTCTTGCCCTGTTTGTCCTCCTCACCCTCCTCGCCCTCCTCGCTCCCCCTGCGGAGGCCCGAGGCGTCGGCCGCCGCCTGCAGTGAGCGCAGGGCCAGCAGGAGTACGCCGATGTCGTCGAGCAGGACCGGGTCCGGCAACAGATCGACCGGGGAAATCACGTAGAGCAGCGCGCCCCAGTACGCGAGCTTGTTCTCCAGGGGTACGCCCGCGTCGCGCAGGGCGCTGCGCGCGCGGACCACCTTGACCAGGAGCACGATCGCCGCGCCGACCATCGCCGCGAGCAGCACCGCCAGGACCACCACGATCGCCCACATCTCACCGCTCATCCCTGACGCCTTCCCTTCGTCGCGTGGGGAATGCCGGTCAGCACCGGCATTCTTCGTCCGGTACGGCCGGCACCCACCTCAACGAGCGGCCGGAGAAAGCGAAACGGCGTGGGAGAAAGGGGGCCAGGGAGCGGCGTGAGAGGGAGGTACGGGAGGGGATGCGGGAGGGCTCACGGGGTGGGTGGGGCGGGAGTTCCGCGGGACGCGCCGGCCAGCCCTGATCTCAGTGCAGCAATTCCGGATCCGGTTTGCGTTCCTCTCGCACGATTTCCCGGCGTTTCCCCGCGGGCATTCCGGAAGCACCCACCGCTTTCCCTCGTGAATGGAATCGCATTTCTTCCACGCTTTTCTGCATGGACCTACGGAGTTTCCTGCCCAGCGGCCGTTCCACATAGCGGTGCACCAGCCAGGAGAGGGCCAGCATGAGAATGACGATCCCCGGCAGCAGGAGAAGCGCGGGCACACGGTCACGCAGCAGGTCGATCAGGGTGAAACCGACATACATGTGGAGCAGGTACAGCGGATAGGTGAGCGATCCGGCCGTGGACAGCCAGCGCCACTGGAGTGTGTCGAACCAGCCGAGCGCGATGGCCGCCATCAGCGCGAAAGCCGCCAGGACGGCCAGCCGTACCGGCCACCCCTGCGCCATGTCCGCCTTCGCGCCGAGATTCATCACCAGCCGGCCGTGCAGATAGTGCTGGGCCAGCAGGAAGGAGACCGCCACGATCGCCCAGAGCAGGACGGTGGGCCGGAAACGGTGCATGAGGTAGAAGGCGATGCCCGCGATGAAGTACGGGGAGTACGGTGCGATCGCCCACACCGAGAGCAGGTCGCTGTTGGACTTCAGCGCCACCACGCCGGCCACGGTCCACAGGCCGCAGAAGAGTACGCAACGGCGGTACGTGACCCCGCGGAAGACCACGACCGCGAAGAGCAGGTAGAACTTCAGCTCGATGAACAGCGTCCAGTAGGCGTCGTCCACGTCGGGCACCCCGAGCCCCTGCTGGAGCATCGTGAGATTGGTCAGCACCGTCTCCCAGTTGTCCGCGCTGCGGACGTTCGGCCACACCGTCAGGACCGCCGCCGTCAGCAGTACGGCGACCCAGTAGGCCGGATAGAGACGGGAGACGCGCGATGTCACGAAATCACCCAGAGAACGCCCCCAGGCGCTCATGCAGATGACGAACCCGCTGATCAGAAAGAAGACCTCGACGCCCAGCCAGCCGTACTCCGACAGGTGGTAGACGACCGGGGAGAATGCGTGCGGATCGTCACCCCAGCCGTCGCGCAGGGTGATGTAGTGATACGCCAGGACCATCAGGGCGGCCAGCAGTCGCAGCCCGTCGAGGACACGCAGTCTGGGCCGCCGCACCTCTCCCTGCGGGCCGGGAGGGTGGTGGGGCGCAGCGTAAAGCATCCGGGTCCTTAACGACGGTACGGCGGCAATCTGTCCGAGTTTTACGGTAAACAGCGGAAAATGCGCGAACGGATCGCGGAGTTTAGCGTACGACACCTCACCTGCCTCATGTCCAGAACGCCCGCGAACTTCTTGGAGTGGGCTGCGGTGCAGGTCGACGCGGTATCGCCGGACGGCGCTGTACGCGTTCGTGAGAAACACATGAGAAATCGGTACGGCAGCCAACCGGACGGACACGGAAACGGTCGCCTCCGGACGCCCCCGGAGCGACCGGCGGGGCGCAGCCGCAGCAACCCCCGCGGCGCCCACCCCCGACCCCGGCCCCTCCCCGGCCCCGCCCCCTGACCCGAACAACTTTCCGCCGGTTACGCCGAAGTTGTTGCCACCAGCCTCAGTTGCCCCAACAATGCGCACGTCAAAGCCGAAGGAACTTCGGCCACAGCTTCTGAGAGGACCCCCACATGAGAAGCCCTCTCGTCGGTGCCCTGGCCACGGCCGTCCTGGGTACCGCGGCCCTCGTGGGCACCGCCGGAACCGCCGGCGCTGCCACGCTCCCGGACACCGCCGGACACACGGCGGCACCCTCGCTCCAGCGCACGACGGACACCACGCTCACCGGAACCGATGCGGCGGCTTCCCGGGCGGTGTCCTTCGCCGGCACGGTGGCGCTCAGCAACTGCTCCGGATCGATCGTGCGGATGCCGAATTCGGCCGACAACGATCCCGCTCTGGTCCTGTCCAACGGACACTGCCTGGAGAGCGGGATGCCCGGTGCGGGCGAGGTGATCGTCGACCGCCCCTCCAGCCGCAGCTTCACGGTGCTCAGCGCCTCGGCCGGCAACCTCGGCACCGTACGCGCCACCAAGGTCGTCTACGGCACGATGACCGACACCGATGTCTCGCTCTACGAACTTTCCTCGACCTACGCCCAGATCAAGCAGCGCTACGGCATCAAGGCCCTGGACATGGCCACCACGCACCCCGTCAAGGGCGCCGCGATCAGCGTGGTCTCCGGTTACTGGAAGAAGACCTACAACTGCAACGTGGACGGTTTCGCCTACCGGCTCAAGGAGGGCGACTGGACCTGGAAGGACTCGGTCCGCTACACCTCCCCGTGCAAGGTCATCGGCGGCACCTCCGGGTCGCCGGTGATCGATGTGGCCTCCGGCAAGGTGGCGGCCGTCAACAACACGATCAATGAGAGCGGCCAGCGCTGCACGCTCAACAACCCGTGCGAGGTGGACGCCAACGGCCAGGTGAGCGTACGCCGGGGCATCGGCTACGCGCAGGAGACGTACGAGATACCCAAGTGCTTCGGCACCGGCAACAAGCTCGACCTGGGCCGGCCGGGCTGCGTCCTGCCCAAGCCGTAACCCCCAAGCCGTAACCCTGCTCCGCCCCGTCGGCGGGCGCCGCGCGCGCCCGCCGGTGCGGTCATCCGCCGGGCGGCCTGATCGCGGAACGCAGCCACACCTCGCAGGCCAGGGTGGTGTCGAGGGCGCGTATCACGTCGGGCGGCAGGTGCGGCCGGGCCAGGTTGGCCGCGAGGGCCGCGGTGTCCAGGAGCCCGGCGCGGGCCAGGCGCGACTCGTTGAACAGCTCGGCGAGGGCGGCCCGGTTGCGGCGCAGGGCGAAGTAGAAGTCGGCAGTGTACTCGCCCTTGGTGGTCCGCGCCAGCAGGTCGTCGGGGACGACACCCCGCATGGCGGTGGCGAGCACCGGCTTGTAGCGGTCGGGAGCGCCGCGGTCGGCGACCCGTACGGACAGCGCGGCCTCGATCACACCGTCGTCCAGAAAGGGCGCGGCGTACGGCAGCCCCAGCGCGGACGCGGCCCGGTCGACCTGCCGGAACGCGTGGCCGCACATCCGCACACCGGCCAGCGCGGCGTGCTGGCCCCGCTGCGCGGCGAGCGCCTCGGGGGCTTCGGCGGCCACTTCGCGCAGGACGGAGCGGGCCGCGCGGACCGCTGCCGGGGTGGCCCACGGCGGCATGGGCGTGAACGTCCCCCAGGCCGTGCCGGACGTGAGGTGCGCGGGAGGCGGGTTCGCCGGGTCCGGGGCGAGGTGGTCGGCCCAGGCGGTCAGCCACCGGCTGAAGGTGCCGCGGTCCGCCAGTCCGCGCAGCAGCGGCCACAGCGGCTGGGGGCGGCCCGCACGCTGCCTGCGGACGCGGCCGGGCACGGTCCACGGATGGCTGCGCAGGACGTCGTGGAGGTACGGAGGGAGCGCGGCGAACAGTTCGTCCCCGCCGCCTCCCGACAGGTGCAGCGCCGACCCGCGCGCGGCCATCAGCCCGGCGAGCGTGGCGAGTTTGGCGCTGTCCCGGACCCAGACGCCCGGCTCGTCCCCGGCCTGGTCCAGGCTGGTCATGCCGCTGAACCACAGGGGCGCGCCGGCACGGTCGGGCACGACGTGCTCGGCGCCGGGGAGCCGGGCGGTCGCCCGCGCGGCCCAGGCGGCATCGTCGTTCGCCGGGTCCACGCTCTCCCAGCGGAAGGTGACCAGGCGGGCCGGGCCGCGGGCGGCGAGGAAGCACAGGCTCGTGGAGTCCATCCCGCCGGACAGGTCCGAGCTGACGGTCTTGCGGTCGGCGGTGCAGGAGCCGACCGCGGCGGCCAGCGCCTGCCGTACCGCGTCCGCCCCCTGTGCCGGCGGGAGTTCGGGGCTCGGCGGGGTCCACCACCGCCGGGCCGTGGCCCGGCCGTCCGCCTCCACCAGCAGACCGTGCCCGTCGGGTACGGCGTGCACGCCACGCCACAGGCAGCGGCTGTCGGCGAGCGGATACGGAGGGGGCGTCGCCAGCAGGCGGAGCGCCAACTGCCGTACGTCCACGGGGGCGCCGAGCGCGGACGCCAGGATGTCGGCGCGGCTCGCCGCCACCGTCACACCGCCGATCCGGGCGTGAAAGACCCGGCGTACGGCCGAGGCGCTGCCGCGCACGCGGACCCGGCCGCCCGCGGAGACCGCCGCGTGGAAGCTCCCGGTCAGCCCGGCGAGCGCGTCCTCGGCGCCGGTGACGTCGCGGACCCGGCGCAGCCGGTCCGTGAGCGCGCCGGCGGTGACCGGGCACCGCCCGATCACCGCCAGCCGCGCCGTCCCCACCGCGGCGGTCACCACGTGGCCGGCGGGCCAGCTGCCCACCAGCCACGGGCGGCCGGAGTGGTGGGAGACCACCTCGGTCGCACCGGACCGCAGCACGTCCGCCGCGGCCGGTCCGCCCGCACCGTCGGGGAGGACCGCGAACCACACCTCTTCGGTCAAGTCCGGTCAGCCCGTCGGCGGGATCTGCCAGTACCAGGGGGCGTAGCCGCCCTCGAAGAACGTGCCGGTGTTCGAACCCAGTGTCAGCTCGGCGAAGTCGCCGATCTCCTCCACGACGGGCGGCTCGTACAGGGTGTCCGGTTCCACGACGCTCCCCTCTCCGCGCGGGGGCCCCCGGCTCTCCGACCGCTTCGGTGCCGCCGGGCCCGGCGCGCCCAGGGCCTGCCCAACCCGGCACCTCCGTACGCCGGACGGCGGCTGCCTTCACCCGGCGGGGTGATGGGCCCGGGAACCCGTGCGAAGCGCGGCGGCCGGGCCGACGGGCGGCGCGGTCGGCGGTGTGGCACCGTCGGACCATGAACGCGGCATCCGACATCCGGTCCCAGGCCACCACCCTCGCCCGCGACCTCGGCGGGCCGTGGCAGCCGGACGACGCCGACCGCAATCTGGCCCTGGCGCTGGTCCTGGCCCGGGACGACAACGGCGGCCGGCTCACCGCCCCCCTCATCACCCACATCCTGCTCAGCGCGTCCTGGGGCCTGAAGCCCATCGGCGCCATGTACCAGCTGATGGCCTGTACCGCCGATTTTCTCGACGACCCCGGTCAGTGCGGCTCCGACAGCGGCCGGGCGGCCCTGGCCGACGTCAACCGCCTCCTCGACACGGTGGCCGCCCTGCCGCCGGAGGACAGCTGACGGGCGCCCGGCTCAGTCCGTGCCGGGCTCGACGACCTGGACGGCGGCGCCGGTGGCCCGCAGGGCGTCGCGTTCCGCGGCGGGGGTGGCGCTGTCGGTGACGACCGTCCCGTAGAGCGCGGCGGTGCCGTACCGGTACGTGGCCCGCTTGCCGAACTTGGAGCCGTCCACGACCAGTACGGCCTCGTCGGCGGCGGCCAGCATGGCCTCCTTGACCTCGGCGTACTCCCGCAGCGGGTGGTACAGCCGCCCGTCGAGGACGGCGGTGGCGGACATCAGTGCCAGGTCGGCGTGGAGCCGGGACAGGCCGCGGGTGACCTCCGGGCCGGTACAGGAGTTGAAC
This sequence comes from Streptomyces sp. NPDC052496, assembly GCF_040679095.1. Taxonomy (NCBI): domain Bacteria; kingdom Bacillati; phylum Actinomycetota; class Actinomycetes; order Kitasatosporales; family Streptomycetaceae; genus Streptomyces; species Streptomyces sp. NPDC052496. The sequence continues at coordinate 6,488 of NZ_JBFAUH010000045.1, read as the reverse complement.
TCGCTCTGGTAGCGGCCGCCGAGCAGGGTGACGTCCACGCCGGGCGCCGCGCCGAGGCGCTGCGCCAGACCGACGGAGTTGGTGACGACGGTGAGCCGCGCGGCCCGGTCCTGCTGGGCCAGCATCCCGGCCAGCGGGTAGAGGGTGGTGGAGTCGTCCATCAGCAGGGTGCTGCCGGGTGTGATGCGGCGGGCCACCGCGGCGCACAGTGCCGTCTTGACCGTCAGCCCGGCGCTCTGCCGGAAGCGGGTGGCGGTCTCCATGGTCAGCGCGGGAAAGGCGACGGCCCGGCCCCGTTCCTTGCGGAGCAGCCGGCGTCCGGCGAGGTCGTCGAGGTCGCGGTGCATGGTCATCAGGCTGACGCCGAAGCGGTCGGCGAGCGCGTCGATGCGCAGGGCGCCGTGGTCGGCGACGTACCGCAGGACGGCCTGCCGCCGCTGTTCGACGGCGGCCTGCGAGAGCCGTGCCTTGGCGGGCATCCGGCGTTCCTTCCCTCCGGGTCCGCGGTGGTCAGCTGGGCAGCGGACGGACCACGGGCTTGATCGTCGTACGGTCACGGGCGGCCGCGGTGAGCGCCTGCTCCGCGTCCTCCAGCCCGTACCGGTGGGTGACCAGCCGGTCCAGCCGTACGTCGCCCGAGGCGGCCAGGGCGATGGCGGCGGGCCAGGTGTTGGCGTACCGGAAGGTGCCGGTGACCTCGATCTCGAAGTTTTGCACATGGGCCAGCGGCAGCGGCACGGTGTCTCCGCCCATCCCCACCAGCACCGCCCGTCCGGCGCGGCCGACGGTCCGGATGCCCTCGTCGGCGACGGCCGGGACGCCGGAGCACTCCAGGAGCACGTCGGGGACGTACCCGGTGTCGGCGAGCCGGGTGGTACGGACGTCGACGGTCTCGGTGGCGCCCAACTCCCGGGCCAGGGCGAGCCGTTCGGGGGCGACGTCGGTGACGACGACCTCGGTGGCGCCGAAGGCGCGGGCAGTCTGGACGGCGACCAGCCCGATCGGCCCGGCGCCGGTGACCAGCACCCGTGAGCCGGTGCCGACGCGGCCCTTGCGCGCCGCCCACACGCCGACGGACAGCGGCTCCAGCAGGGCGGCGGTCTCGGCGGTGAGCGGGTCCGGGACGGGGTGGGCGAAGTGCTCGTCGATGGCGACGTACTCGCACAGGGCGCCGTCGACCGGCGGGGTCGCGTAGAAGGACACCTCGGGGCACAGGTTGTAGCGGCCGTGGCGGCACTGCGTACAGGTGCCGCACGGTACGCCGGGTTCGAGGGAGACCAGCTGTCCCGGCCGGTGGCGGGTGGCGCCGGGACCGAGGGCGGCGACCGTGCCGCCGGGCTCGTGGCCGAGCACCATCGGGGCGCGGACGACGAAGTCACCGATCCGCCCGTGCTCGTAGTAGTGCACGTCGGAGCCGCAGATGCCGACGGCCTCGACGCGGACGAGCACCTGCCCGGGCCCGGGGACCGGCACGGGCCGCTCCTCGATCCGCAGGTCCTTCGGTGCGTGCAGGACGGCGGCGCGCATGGTCGCGGGTACGTGGGCGGGCAGCTGATCAGGCATGAGCGGGCGTCCCTCGGGGTCGGCGGGCGACATCGCGCGGATGACGGTGAGCGGCATTCTTAGCAGAAGACACCAGCATTGTTAACACATATTGCGTGATGTTGCTGGGGGTGGGGGCGCGGGTCACGTCACGGCGCCGCGGCTCCGCGCACCTTCGGGTCGTGCGGTATCGGTCAATGACCGATCGGCTTCGCACTCGCGGGGACGGCAAAGCAAAGGCCGTGGACATTACCGGCCACCTCCCGCGGTGATCGGCCGGGCACTGTTAGATATCAGCCGTCATGAGGCAGGCTCCCCCGACCGGGCGCGCGCGTGCACGTCTTCCGTGCGCCGCCCGGAGAACCCGTGGGGCGGGCACAGGTGCCTTCGAAGAAGCGACGAGGTGCCATGGTCCGGTGCGACAGCGGCGTTGCCGGCTCCCGGCCGGAAGAGGGCGGTCCCCCGCGCGGGGCCGGGCCGACGCCTGGGGCCGCGATGAGTGCCGCGCGCGTCGCGGAACTCCTCGTCAAGCACCTCGGGTGCGACGAGACGCAGGCCCGCGCCTGTGCGAACGGGCTGCTGTCGGCGCCCGGCCCGACCGCGCCCGGCCCAGCAGCCCCCGGCCCGATCGCCCCCGTACCGGTGAGCCCCGCCGCCGGCGCCTCCGGAAGCAGCTCGGCGGCTTCCGCCAGAACCGTGTCCGGCACCGGCAGCCTGACGTGCGGCGACGGGAAGCACGCCGTTCGGGCGCCCGGGTCCGACGGCCGTGGCGTAACGGTCCCGCACCACCCTGCGCCGGCCGGCGGCGCCGTGGAGCTGACCACCGCCCGCAGCCCGGTGGAGCTGGCTCGACGGCTCTACGAACGGGCCGAACCCGCGGGCACCACCGCGGTACTGCTGGCCGTGCTCGACATGGACGGCGTACTCCGCATGAGCGGGGCCGCCGGCCCGGCCGCACAGACGGCCGGCGACTGGTCGCGGATGCCCCTGCACCGCGTCCTCCCACCGGTCCGCCCGGCGGGGACGGATGAGCAGCTGTGGCTCGACGACGGGGCCGGCGGCCAGGTGCTGACCTGGGTCTCGGCCGGAAGCGACGTACCGGACCCGCCCCGCCCGGCCGGGGTCAAGGGGCCCGGCACCGACAGCGCCACCCTGGTCTGCGTGGTCAGCGTCGTCCTGCCGGGGCCTCTGCCGCCCTCTCCCGCCGTCAGGAACCGGCTGGAAGCGCTGACCGACTGCGCCGGGCAGCGGCTGCGCGGTCTGGCTGCCCTGGGGCTGCCGGACGACGCCGTGCGGACGGCCTGGCTCGGCTCGGTCCTGGACGCCATTCCCGTACCGGCGGCGCTGCTCTTCCCGGTACGCGGCCCGCTCGGCCGGATCGTCGAGTTCACCATCGACCGCTGCAACGCGCACGCCACCGGCCTCCTGGGCCGGACGCCCGAGCAGATCACCGGCGGCCGGCTGCTCGACGTCTTCCCCGGCATGGCCCTCTCGGGCATCTTCGACGCGTATGTGAAGGTGCTGGAGACCGGAGTCCCGCTGGACCGGGGCCCGTTCCCGTACGAGGAGCCGCTCCGGGGCGTCCTGCATCCGGCCGTACTGAGCGTGCGTGCCCGGCGGGCGGGCGGTGGGCTGCTGGTCAGCTGGCAGTTCCACGACGAGCAGGCGCGGATGTCGGCCCGCGTCGACGACGCCGAGCGGCTGGCCGACCTCGGCTGGGCGGAGTGGAACCTGGCCACCGGTGAGGCCACGTGGTCGCGACGGGTGTACGACATCCTCGAACTCGCCCCGGACCGCGCGCCGCTGTCGCTGAGCGCCCTGTCCGCATACGTCGTCGAGGAGGACCTGCCGGTCGTCGTCCGGGCCGTGCAGTCGCTCTCCCGCAACCACGGCCCGGTGTGGTTCGAGGTCCGTACCCACGCCTCCAACGGGCCGCGCCATGTGAGCGTCAACGCCGAACTGGTCCGCGACAGTCTCGGCAACCCGGTGGCGCTGCGCGGTGTCGTCCAGGACGTCTCCCGCGTCCGGCGGGTGGAGGCGGCGCTGGACGCGTCCCGGCGGGAGGCCGAAGGCCGGCAGCTGCGGATGGCGGAGGAGCTGCAACTGGCCCTGCTGCCCCGCGCCCACACCGCCCTGCCGGGCCTGCGGGCGGCCATCCGCTACCAGCCCGCCGAGAACTGCGCCCGGGTGGGCGGTGACTGGTTCGAGGCGACGCCGCTGCCGGACGGCCGGGTGCTGATCGCCATCGGTGACGTGCTCGGGCACGGGCTCCAGGCCGCCGCGGGCATGGCGCAGTTGCGCAACGCGCTGCTCGGCATCGCGTACACCGGAGCCGACGCGGCCCGCATCCTGACCTGCCTCAACCTCGTCGCCTTCCACGGCCACGACGAGTCACTGACCGCCACCGCCGTCGTCGGGCACTTCGACCCGGCGCGGCGCACCCTGTCCTGGGCCCGCGCCGGCCACCCGCCGCCCGTGCTCGTACGCGGCGGCCGGGCCACCGAACTGGTCAACGACGACGGGACCTCGCTCGGCGCCGGCCTCGATCCCGGTTACGCCTGCAAGACGCTCGCCCTGATCCCCGGCGACCGCCTGATCCTCTACACCGACGGGCTGGTCGAGCGCCGCGCCGACCGGGCCGGCGACCGCGAGGACCTGCTGCTGTCCACCGCCCGCCGCGGGGCGGCCGGCAGCCCCGAGGAGCACCTGCGGACCCTGCTGTCCGCCCTGCACACGAACCCGGAGGACGACACCTGCGTCATCGTCCTTCACGTGGGGAGTTGACGCTGCCGGGAGCGGCATGGCGGGCCTGCTTCGCACCGGCCTGCCTCGGCCTGGTCCGGTCCGGCCTGGCCTGGCCTGGCCGGAAGGCGACGCGGCCATGACACCCGAGAGACGGTACGTCTACGCTGCGGACGTCCTGATAGGTCATCAGCGCGTGAAAGGGCTCCCGCGTGAACCGCATCCGCACCATATGCGCCGCTCTCGGCCTCGCCGCCGGCCTGATGGCGGCCCCGGCCGCGAGCGCCGCGCCGCTGCCGGACGACCGTACCGCCACCGCACCGGTCGCCGCGTCACAGCAGCACCGGCCCAGCCCCGAGCCCTGCACGGGAGCGTTCCACGGTGACGCCCGGCTCGGCCCGAAGTGGCTGCCCACGAAGGAACAGGCCCCCGTCGGCCCGCTCCTCAAGAACTACAAGAGGACGGGCAAGCTGCCGGCGCCGGCCTTCCTGAAGAAGTACTGGACCGGGCCGGCGGACACCGGCGGCTGGAAGTACCCGCCCAACGACGGCTTCGGCGAGGTCAACGGCACGGTCGACAAGGAACCCGCGAAGCTGCGTCCGGGACAGCGGCTGGACCGCTTCGGCTCCGAGTTCGGCGGATTCCTGGCACCGGCGGGCGACCCGTACGCCGAACGCTCCCTGCCCCCGCAGAACCTCGTCACCCGCGAGCCCGCCGCGCCGTGCGACTACCACGTCTACAAGGTCGCGAAGCCGTTCTGGGTGTGGCAGGGCAGCATCGCCCCCTGGTTCGAACAGCCCGGTGGCGGACAGCAGATCAAACTGGACGCGGTGTTCCTGGACCCGGGCCAGGGGCAACGGCTGAACGTGAAGTGGCTCGTGGAGCACGGCTTCCTCACACGCGTGGCCATCTGAGCACCCTGGCCACTTGGACACCGTGACGAGATGAGCACCATGGCTCCCCCCGAAGGCACGGACGCTCCCCCGGACCGCCACGCGACGCGGGCCGCACTGCGCGCGGCGGGGGTCGCCGACAGCCACTACCGCATCGAAGGCGTGCACGAACCGGTCCCCACGCCCCCCGACTTCCTGTTCCTGCGCCAGGCCCAGGACGGCTCGTGGGAAACCGGCACGTACGAACGCGGCGCCACACACGGCATCACCCGCCACCCGACCGAAACGGCGGCCTGCGCACACCTGTTCCGGCTGCTCACCTGACGGCGTGGCCCCCGAAGCCCCGGCAAGGAGTTCTCGTGCGTCCTTCCGACACCCCGGCCATCACGGAGATCGCCGTCGCAGGAAAGGAAGCCGGGCCTTACGGCATCGCTGCCGGACCTGATGGTGCGCTGTGGCTCACCTTCGTGCACAGCGGCCGCATCGCGCGGCTCCCACTCGACGGCGAACTCGCCGGACATCCCCTGGACTCGGCCGGGTGCCGCCCTACGGTCATTGCTCCCGGGCCCCACGGGGCCCTGTGGTTCGCCCGGTCCCAGGACCACCGGATCGGCCGCGTGACCACCGACGGCAGCACGGAATCCTTCGCCGTACCGACTGCCGACAGCGGTCCCTCCGGCATCGCGGCCGGTCCGGACGACGCGATGTGGTTCACCGAGATGCATATCGACCGTATCGGCCGCATCACCGGCAAGGGAGAGATCACCGAATTCCCCCTCCCGCACACGGGCGCCTTTCCCTCGGCCATCACCGCAGGCCCTGACGGAGCCCTGTGGTTCACCCTCAACCAGGCGAACGCGACGGCCGCATCACCGTCCACGGCCACCTCACCCTTCACCCGCTCCCCACTCCCGGCGCCGCACCTATGGGCATCACCAGCGACGGCGTCGCCCTGTGGTTCGTCGAGATCGCGGCGGGACAGATCGGCAGGATCTCGGTGGATGGCAAAACCAAGGAGTTTCCGCTTCCCCACCGCACGGCCAGGCATCGGGCCTACGACCTCTTCCGGCGGTGGCAGCGCGACGGCACCTGGAAGCGGATCTTCGAGCACCGGCAGGCCGAGGCCGAGGCGAAGGGCCTGATCACGTGGGATGTCAGTGTGGACTCCACGATCGCCCGCGCGCACCAGCACGCCGCCGGGGCCCGCAAAAAGGGCATCTGCCGAAGAGCCTCCTGGCGGCGTCGACACCGAGCCCGACGACCACGGCCTCGGACGCTCGCGCGGCGGACTGACCACCGAGCTGCACCTCG
>NZ_JBFAUH010000044.1:0-46670 GCF_040679095.1 Streptomyces sp. NPDC052496 | reverse complement strand
GCGCGCACGGCAGCGGCCAGCGCCCGGTCGTCACCGTCCGCAGCCGAGGCCGCCACGTCCACCGCCGTGTCGGTCATCGTGACATCTCACCCGTGCTCGCTGTCAGACCCATCGCGTAGGCTCGAAAGCGAACTGATCGGACTCGGGCATGGGGGCAGCGGTGCTCTCGGGCAGGGGGCAGCAGTGCTCATCGACACATTCGGTCGCGTGGCCACCGACCTGCGCGTCTCGCTGACCGACCGGTGCAACCTGCGCTGCACGTACTGCATGCCGGAAGAGGGCCTGCAATGGCTCGCCAAGCCCGACCTGCTCACCGACGACGAGATCGTGCGCCTGATCCGCATCGCCGTGACCGATCTGGGCATCGAAGAGGTCCGCTTCACGGGCGGCGAGCCGCTGCTGCGCCCCGGCCTCGTCGGCCTCGTCGAGCGGGTCGCCGCCCTGGAGAACCGCCCGCAGATGTCGCTGACCACCAACGGCATCGGCCTGGAGCGCACGGCCACCGCCCTGCGCGACGCCGGCCTGGACCGCGTCAACGTCTCCCTCGACACCCTGCGCCCCGACGTCTTCCGCGCCCTGACCCGCCGCAAGCGCCACGAGGACGTACTGCGCGGCCTGGAAGCGGCCCGCGCCGCCGGCCTCACCCCCGTCAAGGTCAACAGCGTCCTGATGCCAGGGCTCAACGACGACGAGGCCCCCGACCTGCTGGCCTGGGCGATCGCCCACGACTACGAGCTGCGCTTCATCGAGCAGATGCCGCTCGACGCCCAGCACGGCTGGAAGCGCGACGGCATGATCACCGCCGGTGACATCCTCACCTCGCTGCGCACCCGCTTCACGCTGACCCCCGAGGGCCAGGACGAGCGCGGCTCGGCGCCCGCCGAGCGCTGGCTGGTGGACGGCGGCCCGCATCGGGTCGGCGTCATCGCCTCCGTCACCCGCCCGTTCTGCCGCGCCTGCGACCGTACGCGGCTGACCGCCGACGGCCAGGTCCGTACGTGCCTGTTCGCCACCGAGGAGACGGACCTGCGCGCGGCACTGCGCTCGGACGCCCCGGACGCGGAGATCGCCCGTATATGGAAGCAGGCGATGTGGGGCAAGAAGGCGGGCTCGGGCCTGGACGACCCGTCGTTCCTCCAGCCCGAGCGGCCGATGTCGGCGATCGGGGGCTGAGCGCCCGCCGGCCGCCGGCTTCCGCCAGAGGCCGGACCAATGGCGGCGGACCAATGGCGGCGGGCCTGTGGGGCGGCCAGTGGGCCGGCCGGCCGGTCAGCCGTCCGTCGGTCAGCCGTCAGACGTCCGGGCGGCACTGTGGCTGACCAGCTGTGGCCGATCAGCTCCCCGTCGGCCCCTCGGCGGCAGCCTGGCCCTTCTCCCACGCCTCCAGTGTGACGACGTCCTTCAGGAAGCCGCGCACGTCGAGGAAGTTGGCCAGGTGCTCGCGGTGCTCCTCGCAGGCGAGCCAGGTCTTACGGCGATCCGGCGTGTGCAGCTTGGGATTGTTCCAGGCCAGCACCCACACCGCGGCGGCGCGGCAGCCTTTGGCCGAGCAGATCGGCGTCTCGGACGCGGTGTCGCCGAAGAGGCCGGGAATCGGGGCGTCAGGGGAGTTCACGGCCTCAACCCTACGTCGCCGCCGAAGCGGACATGGCGACGCCGGGCAGCCACGGGGGGAGCCGCCCGGCGTCGGTCCGTCGCTCCGACGGGGGATGCGGAGCGCGTACGCAGTATGTCACGCGGGAGCGGGCCCGGTGCACCGGAACCGCATGATTGATCTGAGCTTTTCTTGAGCTACGCCGATCACGGCCGGGTCAACTCCGCTCCTGCCGCGGCCCGTCCGCTTCCGGCCCGGCCGCTTCCGGGACCGGTTCCGCCGGGTCGGCGGTGCTCCCGGGGCCCAGCATCGGCCGTGTGGGAGCCGGTATGAAGGTGGACGGCAGTGAACGTACGTTCTCCCGCCCCGCGTTGGCGATGACGACCGCGACGTACGGCAGCAGGATGCCCAGCGCCAGTGTGCCGATGGCCACGTGACGCTCGATGTTCCAGAGCACGGCGGTGAGGACGACGGCCACCGTCCGCACCGACATGGAGATCACATAGCGCCGCTGCCGGCCCCGTACGTCCTCGGTCAGCCCCTGCCGCGCTCCCGTGATCCGGAAGGCCTGGGCGCCGGTCTGCTTCCGCATCACGTTCCACCACCTGCTTGTCGTGCCGGATTCTCCCCGGTTCAGCACCGAACCCACGTTACGCCGCGCCTGCGCCGCCTTCGAGACCGGGGCGCGATACGCCGGGGCCGGGTCCGCGCCGCCGTTCCGCGTACGGTCCGCTCCGGCGTGCGGCGTAGGGGTTCCGGGGCGAAACTGGCTGGGCACGCTCACGTGCGCGCGCCGCTTTAGGAGGCGACATGACTTGGTTGTGGGCAATCATCGTGGGCCTTGTCCTGGGCCTGATCGCCAAGGCGATCCTCCCGGGCAAGCAGCAGATCCCCCTGTGGCTGACCGTGGTCTTCGGCATGCTCGGCAGCGTCCTGGGCAACTGGCTGGCCACCGGCATCGGGGTGAACGACACCAAGGGCATCGACTGGACCCGGCACCTGCTGCAGCTGGTCGGCGCGGTCGTGGTGGTCGCCGTCGGCGACCGGCTCTGGGCGGCCGTACGCGGTCACGGCAGAGAGACGACCTGACCGGCCCCGGTACGCGAGAACGGCCGGTGCGCACGGAATGCGCACCGGCCGTCGCCGTACCGGAGGGGCGGCCCGTACCGAAGGGACAGCAGTCCCGCCCCGCCCGAATCCCAGCGGCCTACGAGACGCCCGTCGCGGACCGGACCCGGGCCCGGACCCGGGCTCGCGGCTCCGGAATCCCTACCGGCCCTCGATCTGCGCCAGCTTGCGGCCGGCCTTCAGGTAGGCCGTGCCGGAGACGTCGGCCAGCTTCTCGGCCAGCACCTCGCCCAGCGGCCGGATCACCTCGGCCTCGGCCAGCACCAGCGTCTGCTGGCCCGCCTCGGCCTCCACGACCAGGCGCAGCGCGTTCTGCTTGGCCAGCCGCCGGGCCGCCGAGGCGCTCGGCGTGAACTCCAGGACCTTGGTCAGGACCGTGGCCACCGTCTCCGCACCGTGCTCGGCGGCGTCCACCACCGGCAGCGTGCCGACGTCGGCGAAGGACTTCTTGGAGAACTGCGCCACGAACCCGGCGCGCGCGGCCATCGCCGCCTCCAGGCCGTACAGCACCGTCACGACCTCGCCCGCCAGGACCTTCTTCAGGTCCATCGGGTGCAGGCTCTTGTCCGCGACCCGGGCCAGCACGACCGCGATCTCCTCGTCGGTCCACTCCGTCCAGGCCTTCAGGTACGGCTCCATCAGCCGGTCCGGCACCGACATGATCTTGCCGAAGACATCGTCGGCGGGCGCGCTGAGCCCGACGTAGTTGCCCTTGGACTTCGACATCTTGGCGCCGGTGCCGTCGGTGCCCTCGATCAGCGGCATCGTGACGACCAGCTGCGGCCGCTGCCCGCGCAGCTCCATCAGCTTGCGGCCCATCTGGAGGTTGAGCAGCTGGTCGGCGCCGCCCAGCTCCACGTCGCACTCCAGCGCCACCGAGTCCAGGCCCTGCGCGATCGGGTACAGCAGCTCCGTCATCGTCAGGCCGGAGCCCGCGGCGAGGCGGTTGCGGAAGTCCTCGCGCTGGAGCAGCTGCGAGACCGGCACCTGCGAGAGCAGGCTGAGCAGCTCCGGGAAGGTGTACGGCGCCAGCCACTCGCTGTTCTGCCGGAAGCTGACCTTCTCGAAGTCGAAGAACGGCCGGACCTGGTCGCGGTAGCTGGCCAGGTTGGCGGCGATGTCCTCGTCGGTCAGCGGCGGGCGCTCGGCGGTCCGGCCCGACGGGTCGCCGATCTTGGCGGTGAAGTCACCGATGATCAGCGTCACGTCGTGCCCGAGCCGCTGGAACCGGCTCAGGATGATCAGCGGTACGGCGTGCCCGAGGTGGACGTCGGTGGCGGTCGGGTCGATGCCCAGCTTGATGTGCAGGCCCCGGCCCGCCGCCCGGCGCTCCTCGATCCGCTCGGCGAGCCGGTCCACGCCCGGCAGCACCTCGACGGTGCGGGAGGCGATCAGCTCGGCCTGCTCCTTGGCGGGCAGGTCCGTCAGGTCGAGATAGCGCCGCTCGCCCGTCTCCTTGAGCAGCTCCGCGACGGTGGCGTCGGCGGAGAGGTCTGCGGAGAGCAGCGAGCTGGCGCGGGCGACGGATTCGCCGAGGCGTGTCATGGCGTTCCTGATCGGTCGGTGTTCCCGTACGGGAGGACGAAGGGAGAGTCTATTAGAGCCGCCGCCCGGCCCCGGTGGAGCCCGCGCCCGGCCCCGGCCACCGGCCCCACCGGCATCGGCACCGGCGTCATACCCCCGGACTCACCGAACTCATGTTGAAGTCCGGGACGCGCAGCGCCGGCATCGCCGCGCGGGTGAAGTAGTCGCTCCACTCCCGGGGCAGCGTGCGCTCCGTACGGCCCGCCTCCACGGCCCGCGCCAGCAGGTCCAGCGGCGACTCGTTGAACCGGAAGTTGTTCACCTCGCCCACCACCTCGCCGTTCTCGACCAGGTAGACACCGTCCCGGGTCAGCCCGGTGAGCAGCAGCGTCGCCGGGTCCACCTCGCGGATGTACCACAGGCAGGTCAGCAGCAGCCCCCGCTCGGTGTCCGCCACCATCTCCGCCGGCGACCGGGTGCCGCCGCCGTCCAGGATCAGGTTGTCGATGCCCGGCGCCACCGGCAGCCCGGTCAGCCCGGCACTGTGCCGAGTGGTCACCAGCCGCCGCAGCTCACCTTCGCGCACCCAGTCGGTCGGCTCCAGAGGCAGCCCGTTGTCGAAGACGGAGGCGTCGTCACCGGAGGAGTGGGCCAGCACGAACGGCGCGCACTCCAGGCCGGGGGCGCCCGGGTCGCTGCGCAGCGTCAGCGGCAGCTCCGCGACCTTCGACCCGATCCGCGTGTCACCGCCGGGCCGCGAGAAGACCGTACGGCCCTCCACGGCGTCCCGCGCCGCCGCGGACCACTGCTGGTACACGAGCAGGTCGGCCACGGCGGACGGCGGCAGCAGCGTCTCGTACCGCCCGGCCGGCAGCTCGATGCGGCGCGCCGCCCAGCCGAGCCGGGTGGCCAGCTCCGCGTCCATGGCCAGCGGGTCCGCGTCCCGGAAGTCCCGGGTGGACCGGCCCGCCCAGGCGGACCGGGTGCGGTCCGGCGACTTGGCGTTCAGCTCCAGCGTCCCGGTGGGCTGGTCGTGCCGCAGCCGCAGCCCCGTGGACGACCCGAGATAGGACGACACCACCTCGTGGTACGCGAACCCGTACAGCTCACGGCCCCCGTCCCTGGCCCGCTTGAACGACTCGCCCAGCGCGGGCGCGAACGCGTCGAACACCGCGGAAGAGGTCTCCGCCGGTGCCTCGGTGAAATCCGGCGACGGCGCGGCCCCGGAGACCAGCGGCGCGGCGTCCTCGGCGGGCCCGGCCGCCCGGGCCGCCGCCTCCGCCTCCCGCACCAGCGGCTCCAGGTCGGCGGCGGTCACCGCGGACCGCGACACCACACCCGAGGCGGTGCCCTGCGCGCCGTCCACGGTGGCGATGACGGTCAGCGACCGCCCCCGGGTGACCCCGTTGGTGGTCAGCGCGTTACCGGCCCACCGCAGATTGGCACTGGACCGCTCCTCCGCGATGACCACACACCCGTCGGCCCGCGACAGCTCCAGGGCCCGCTCCACCATCTCGTGGGGTGCGCCCGTACGCCCCGTACGCCTGCTCATCGCCCCGCCTCCCGCGCCGTGTTCAACATACTGACGCCGGTGAACAGCGCCGACGGACACCCATGCGACACCGCAGCAATCTGCCCCGGCTGCGCCTTCCCACAGTTGAACGCCCCTCCCAGCACATACGTCCCGGGCCCGCCGACCGCGGCCATCGACCCCCAGAAGTCGGTGGTGGTGGCCTGATAGGCGACGTCCCGCACCTGCCCCGCCAACTGCCCGTGCTCGATACGGAAGAAGCGCTGGCCGGTGAACTGGAAATTCACCGGGGGAGCGGAGGGCATACCTCTCCGATCAGCGTCTGTGCAGGTCAGGCGGTGTTTCACGGTCCACCCTCGATCCGTGTTGATACCGGTTGAAACCGGACTGTACGGGGTGTGGTGACGGCTTGGTGTTGACTTTTGGCGGGGTGCTGCGGATCTTCGATGCCTGATCGTAGACGCCGGGCCTACGGGGCAGGGTGGTCCCCGGCCAGAACGGCGAGATGAGCACGAGCGGACTGGGAGAGGCTGTCCAGCAGAGCCTTCCCCTTGGCCGCTGTAGCGAGGGAAGGCTGCCCGATGATGCCGTTGGTGGTGTACCCGGCCATGCCCAGTGTCAGCAGATGCGGACGGCTGGGAGCTGAGTGATCATCCTGCTCGATGCCGTCGCGTACGAGGTGCGGAGCGCCGTGCAGGAGCAGCGAGACTTCGAACTCTCCGCCGTGCATGTCGCCGGGGCTGCTGCTCTCCAGGCCGGCTTCCTGGCGGGCCCGGGCCCGGTCCTCGCTGACGGGGAAGAGAGCCACGCGGGGGCCGCCCACATTGGCTTCCTGCACCACGTTCGACAGCACGTAATTGCCACCATGCCCGTTGACGATCATCAGCCCCGGCACGCCGGACGCCTTCAGAGACCGCCAGATGTCGTTGACGACGGCGTACAGGGTCGCGGCGCTGATGCTTACAGTTCCCGCCGTACCTGCCATACCCGCGTGCTCGTGGGAGCAGGAGACGGTGATGGGCGGCAGGAGGAAGAGGCCGTGATCGTCGGCGATGCGCTTGGCGATCATGCACGCAATGGCGGTGTCCGTGGTCAGGGGCAGGTGAGCACCGTGCTGCTCGAAGCTCCCCACAGGCAGTACGGCGATGGTCGGACCCTTGCGGCGCTCGTCCTCGGACGTGGCCTGGGTGATCAGATCGTCCATGTCCTTAGCATCCCTCATGGTTTCCGGCCGAACTAGGTCGTAAGTCGGTCGCGAACGATCTGAAGGCGTTCAGTGAACGCTGCTATGGCAGGAACCTTCTGACGTGCCGGGACGGCCCGGGCCACAGCCGTCAGCTCCGCGAGGGTCCGGGCCGAACCGGTCTGCGTGACGATGGCCAAGGCCTTCCCGGCGGCCTCTGCGCACGGCTCGGGCTCACCGGCCTTGGCGTAGGCGCGGGCGAGCCGTGCGAGATAGACGCTGCGGTCGTTTCGGAAGACCTGGGGGAGGGCGGCAATCTCCTCCTCGAAGAGCCGGATGGCGCGCGACGGGTCACCAAGATCGATCCAGCAATTGGCGCGCTGGATCTCCACGTAGGTCGGGGTGCAGTACGACGTATCGAGAAGGGCCTCCGGATCGGCCTCGCACGTCCGTGACGCCAGCTCGTGAGCCTCGTCGAACTTGCTCAGAGCGGCCTGCGGGTCTCCTTGGAGAGCGTGGCCGGCGGCCTCTTGCAGCGCCGCGAGCGCGGAAAGCTGGGGAGTCCTGTTCGGTACGTACTGCGCTGCTTGGGCCAGGCCGACGGCACGCACCGGGCTGCCCTGCGCGGCGGCCTGGTGGCTCTTGCGGAACAGTAGGTACGACTGCATGTGATGGTCGGCGGCTTCCTGCGCCCATTCCATCGAACGGTCAGACCAGTACGCCGCCGCCGTGAAGTCGCCCAAATCTTGGTACAGCCACCCGAGGAATTCGGCGGTCTGGCTGCCTACATGCAACAGCCTGCGTCGCACCGGACCATTGGCAGTGTCCAGAAGACGGGCGATGGTCTTCGCGTCATGACTGACCGTGGCCAGCGGTTGTCTCGCCCCGAAATAATTCGCACTCTTGTAGCGCTGAGGCAGCTGACTCTCAATGAGAGCCGCGGTGAATTCCGGATCGGCCAGGTCTTCGCCAGACGTCGCAACCCACAGATCATCAGTCGGCTCGGAGCCCATGGCTGGCTCGGGCGGCGTCAGCAGAACGGCCCCCGCCGGCACCTCCGCGCCCTCCTCCCAGCCCCGGCGCATGAGGCCAAGCATGCGTCCGGGGATGCGGAGCCCATCGGCCACACGCTCGACAACGGCCATGTCCTTGATGATCCGCTGCCCCTGGATGACCTCGCCGACCCGGCTCGGTGTCAGGTCGCAGCGCCGCGCGATGAGGGCGGGGTAGAGACCTGCCCGCTTAACGATCTTAAAAATACGCGAGAAGTCGCGTTCGTAGCACGCTTTGATCATTTCGGCGTCGTTCAAGATGCGCGCGGGTAGATCTTGCGGCGGTTCGGACTTGGGCATGAGCGATGCTCCGATGGACTCAGCCTGGATCGCTGTGACGCTTCCCTCGCGATGTTACCCACCGTGGGTAATCACGCTGGTGTCGATTCCGGAACAACTGGCCACGATCCTGCTGCGTATGAAGCCCGATGCGACGGTCAGCACTGGGGATTCGGCAGTGAGCCGATGGCCTCACCACACTCGCAGCGTCGGCTTGGCTCGCACTGAGTTGAGTGAACTGTTGGTCAAGTGGGACCTGAGCACGGTGGTTGACGAAGTGCTGCTGGTGCTCTCCGAGTTGGTCACCAATGCGGTCAGGCATGGGCGCGCGACTGTCGAGCGCGAGATCGAAACGCGGTATTCGCGCGTACCGGATGGCGTCCGGATCGAGGTACGCGACGGGGCGAGGGAACACCCAGTGATCCGCGTACCGAGCGATACGGGTGGTTGGGGCCTGCTCCTCGTCGGCGAACTGTCCGCCCGCTGGGGCGTGGACGAACGCGCGGGGGCCGGTAAGTCCGTATGGGCCGTGGTGACGGCCCCAGAGGAAAGCTGAGCGTGATGGATGACCGACTGATGGCCTCTCGGGTACGGCGGGGAGACCAAGTACGACTGCGGGGCCGGTTGCAGGAGGTGAAGGCGGTCCGCCCCGACCGGGCGTCGTCCAGGCGCCCCACGGTGGTCCTGGTCTTCAAGGGGCACCCCTCGGAGCGCTTCACCGCCGACACCTGGCTCTGGGGACGCGACCGGAAGAGGTCGCGCTGATGGTGGTCAAGGCGATCTACCGGTTCGTGGACTGGGTGTTGCAGCTCGACACGTCGGGCAGCCCGCCGATCTTCGAAATGAAGTGCATGAAGTGCGACGCGACCTCGGAAGCATCCGAAGACCCCGTGCCGGCACAGAACTGGGCACTGAAACACGCGGGCCGCGAGGGCCACACCCTCTTCCAGGCCGTAAACCTCTCGTACTTCCGAGCGACAGCCGTAGGGGAGACCCGGTGATGCGCCGGGGCTGGAGGAACGCGCGCCGGGGGCTCCGATGGGCCGCGGGGATAGCTGACGAGGCGACCCTCCGAGCGCAAGAGCAGTGGTGGCGCCACGTGACCGACCGGACGCTCTTCCGCCTCTTCGACCGCGAGCGCACCCGGCTGACCGCAAGGAGCCCACGCGGTTGCCTGCGCTGCGCGCAGCAGTGCCCGGCCCCAGGAACGGCCCTAGTCAAGAAGGAGCGGGGCTGGCCGTTGGCGTAACCCTGCTGGGGGCTGCTGGCCGAGTCCGGCCAGCGCCTCTCCCGAACTCCCTTGGTGATCACAGGCCGTACGACTTCCGACTCTGTCCGCTCCGCAGGGTCGTGAACGCGAACGGTCGTGCCACCGGGGGCGGCGGTCCGGCTCTGTCGGCTCCCCTTCAGGGCCGGACCGTGATCGACAACCCAAGATGCAAGACCGGACCACCCCTCGCCTGGACAGCATCCGGGGTGGCCCGGGTGGGGTTGCTGGCAACCCCGGTGCCGATGGTACCGGGGTTGCCGTGATGCGCACGTGCGGTTGCCCTGCTTGATCAGTGATCCGGTGAGCAGGGAAGGGACTTGAGTCGATGGACGCCTTCGGCGGCGAGGGGTTGGCGGACCACGGGTTCGACCCTGACGAGACGGTGTGGGTCCGAGGCGTGGATTACGTAGCAGGCTGGCGCGAGGCCCGCGACGCCGGCGCAGCCCTAGTGGAGGCGCTGGCAGCAGCGGGAATCGACGTGACGAACCTCAAGGCACAAGCTCACGCCCGACCGGACGGCTCCGGGGAGGTGACCCTGAAACTGCCGACGGCGACGGCCCGGCAGACGACAGGACTGCTGCGGGCGGCGTCGCGATGGGGCAGGGCGAGTTGAGCGGCCTTGCTTTGGGTGGTCGGTTGGGACCAGCGGGGCACAGCGGTGGAACATGTGCGCCTCCCTGAGTTCCACCACGACGCGAGCGCTGACCGCAACTGCCGCCGCGTACGACCCGAGTGGCGCGACGGGATGAACGCGGCCAGATTTTCCCGCTGTTCCGTTCGATCTGGTACGCCTGTGGTGCATCCTCCCCGAGACCCACACTCTTACTCTCCCACGGGATCGCTCCATGCAAGATCAGTACCGCTACTCGTAACGGTCTACCGGAGTAGTGATAGGCCATGCAACATGTAGGTCTATGACGGAATTCGTGACTGCGTTGGTCGCAGGTTTGATCGGGCTCATAGGTACGGTGACCGGCGCCGCTGCTACAGCATGGGCTGCAAAAAGCGGCGCGAAGATGAATGCCAAGGCGATGCGGGGACAGGTACAGGATCAGGCTGCAAGTGAGCACGCACACTGGCTACGACAGCAACGCCTCGCTGCCTACGAGGGGTTCCTCGACGCGTGGGATGAGTGCAGTCGGGCGCGCACAGAATTGACGCGGTCGGTAGGTGATAGTGCACGCGATGCTCTCCGTGCAGAATTGAGCCGGTCAGCTTCTCGCATGATGGAGCGTGCTAGGCGGATATCGTTACTTGGCCCCGAAGAGGTATCTCTGGCGGCGGAAGCCATTTCAAAGGCAACGATGGACAACATCAAGAAAGAAGATAAATATGGCCAGTATATCAAGGTGGAGTTATCAAAAATGAGAGAGCAGGAACGTCAAATGCGAGAGATGTCGCCTAATCTTCAGCTAGCAGAGTTCAGGGAGGTGCTGCGACATGTTGACGATCTTGAGAGGCTACAAGAGTTGTATTCTATCGATCAGTTGGAAAGGATCCTGGTACAGGCGGAGCACTCCATGAGCGAAGCGGAAGAGTTGCGCCGCAAGATGGAGGCTTTCGCGAACCTGGGGCATGAAGTGAACGTTGCGGCTAAACGATTTCTGGAGGATTTCAGTCGCAACATTCAGATCGCCGAGGAGAGTAGGGTGATCTTTGTTCAAACGATTCGGAATGCAATTACGCATCCGAGTTAGCCGCTTACTTAAATTATACGGGCGGGGGCGTCGATGACCGCCGGAGAGCCGGCACCTCCGCGGACCGTGTGGATCTCGGCCGACGACAGTCAACCACGATGGCGAGCACGCCGACCGAACGGGCGCGGGAGTGTGACCGTAGGGTACCCGCATACTAGTTCAGGGTTCACAGGTTGCCGGTCAGCATCCATAGTTCAGTGATGAAGCTGACCATAACCCTTCTCACGTTGGCAGGCGGGCTGCTGCCAGCACTTGGAGTGCTGCGGCTCTGGCGAAATGTCGAAAGTCGCCGGAAAAACCTTCGCGCCCTGTTCTCACGGGTAGAAGAGATCAGGAGCGATCCCACTCTGGAGGCTGACGAGCGGTCGCGTCGGCTGGAACGGGAGGCTCCGACTGAGAGCTCCTGGGCCGACCTTCTCCATGTACGGGAACGCATCGAACTGGTCGGCCTGGAGCAAGCGCCCGAGGTAACGGTCCCTGCCGTGTTGGCCAGTGTTGGGCTTGCGTGTGCGACTGTTGCTGGTCTGTTGTCCACGTGGTTTGACTGATCTACGAAGGCGGCGGAGCGGCTTTGGGCGGGAGCTGGTTTGGGGCGAGTGATCATGGCCCCGTAAGCTGATGGCGCGTCGGGCGGTCTGTGGACCTGCCCGGTGAAGCACGACGTGGGGGCCATGATCTTAGAGGCTCGCGCCAAAGTGGCTGCCTAAAGCCGTGGAGCCGACCGCCCCAGCCACGACGTGCCTCTTCTCTGAGGTCAGGTGGCTGGTCGCTGTGTGCGCGGGCGGGCGCCGGCCGGGCTGGAGCGGGGCGGAGACACGAGCGCAGGCCCGGACGGGGCCGGGCCGCGCGCGGGGAGCGGAGCGAGCCGCCTTGAGGAAGTAGAGATAGTTTTCGACGCGTTGTGCTGCCGGGTCAGTCCGGGACGGAGTGCAGGGCGCGGGGGCTGTCGGCGGTGACGCGGAAGGCGAACTGGGCCTGGTGGCCGTTGGTGCGTAGTTCTTCGAGGAGCAGGGGCTCCAGGTCGGTGCCGTGGGTGACGGCCAGAAGGTGCACTACCGGGGTGGCATCGGGGAGTTCGAGGGCTGAGCGTTCGTCGGCCAGGGGCATGCGGGCTCGTACGGTCTCGGTCCAGGTGAGGTGGTGGCCGGCGGCGGTGAGGGCTGCGTAGATCTTCTGAGGTGGAGTGTCCGGGGCCTCGGCGAGTAGCGGCGTGGTGTCTGCGGTGGCGAAGGGGATCAACGTGCGGTGCAGGGCGCGGGTGCCGGTCTTCGGGTGACGTAGAACGCGGTCGCAGGCGAAGAGTTCTTCGTCCTCGGGCAGGCCGAGTGGGGGGCCGGTGACGGTGGTGGTGCGAGTTCGGTAGATGGTCGGTGGGGTGGTCTCTTCCCAGATGCCTTGTGGGGTGGTGAAGGTTTTGCCCTTGCGGGTGACGGTGCGCTCGATGGTCAGCGGTGGGGCGGGGGCGGCCTTCACGTATGAGCCCTTGCCGTGGATGACCTCGATGAGTCCTTCGGCCTTGAGCAGGGACACGGCCTTGCGGACCGTGGGCCGGCTGACTCGGTAACGATCGATGAGCTGCGCCTCGGAGGGGAGCGGGGTGCCGGGCTTGAGTTCGCCGGATGCGATGGAGCTGCGCATCTCGGCGGCGAGCTGCTGGTAGAGCGCTCCGGGGCGCTGCATCGAATCGTCCATTCCGGGCTTCTTCCTCGTCGTCAGCGGTCTTCGTGACGTTACCTGACGTCACTCGTAAGCATAAGTTCTTGCCTGTGGGCGTCAAGGTGTGCATAGTCGTAGCTCGTAAGCACGAGTGACGTCACGTGACGTCTTGCGTGTTCTGCGAGTGCTCTAGGAGTAACAGCCCCATGCAGGCCATACCCGTGGACACCTCGCGGCTCGGCGTCCTGCGCTGTGCCGTCGAACCCGAACCCAAGATCAGCAACTTTGAGACCAAGGAGGTCAAGAGAGATAAGGAGGGCAACACGATCTACACCGTTGCGGCGACCGTGCGGCAGGAGGGGCGCCGAATCTCGGTGATCGAGATCGCCGTGGCCGGGGAGCCCAAGGGGATCAAGGAAGGGCAGGAGATCCGGGTCACCGGACTGGAGGCGTTCTCCTGGGCCATGGGGGATCGGCACGGCGTCAGCTTCCGTGCTGAAGCCATCACGCCCGTGCAGCCGGCTGCGGCTCCGGCCTTACCGGGCAAGGGCGGGGGCGCCTGATGGGAGCGATCCTGCTTGCCTTCGCGCTGGCCGTGCTCGCCTGGCTCCTGGTGTTCGGTCGGTGGCTGAAGGAGAACCGTCCGGCCTGGCACTGGTACCTGACCGGCTATCCCGTCACCGCGCTGCGGGTGCTGTTCACCTGGCGCAAGGTCGCTGATCTGAACGGCCTGTCGGTCAGCGACCGGCCCGCCAGTCGTGTGATCAAAGGGCTGGAGGTCCGGGGCGAACCACTGCGCACCAAGGCGCCGCGGATCTCCTTCCCCCGGGCGATGCCCAACGGACTGGAGCTGGTGGTGCGGTTGCATGCGGGGCAGGCGCCGGCCCGGTATCTGGAGATCGCGGACGCGTTGGCGCACACCTGGCGGGTGCACGCCGTACGGGTCACCTCGTCCGAACGCGGCGTCGTTCATCTATCCGCCACGGCTCGGGATCCGTTGGAGCGTCCTGGCATCGTCTCCGCTCCGTCCGCGCCGATGAGTGCCGTACTTGGCGCCCTGGAGAGTGGCGGTGCCTGGATCATGGATCTGCTCCAGGTGCCTCATTGGTTGATCACGGGTGCCACGCAGTCCGGTAAGTCGACGTTGATCGCCAGACTGGTCAAGGAACTGGCGCCCCAGCGCGTTGCACTGGTCGGCATCGACTGCAAAGGCGGTATGGAGCTGGGGCTGTTCGCCGACCGGCTTTCCGCCCTGGCTACCTGTCGACGCGAAGCGGTTGCGGTTCTTGGTGCCTTGGTTGTCGACCTTCAGGGGCGGATGCGGCGCTGCCGGGACGCGGGGGTGCGTTCCATCTGGGAACTGCCGCCCAAGCGACGGCCCATCCCCATCGTCGTCATCGTCGATGAGCTGGCGGAGCTGTACCTGTCCGACGGTACGAAGGCCAGCCGGGCGGAGATCGAGCAGTGCTCCACCTACCTACTACGACTGGCGCAGCTTGGCGCGGCACTGGGACTGCACCTGGTCCTCTCCGGGCAACGTGTCGGCTCCGACCTCGGTCCCGGTGTCACGGCCTTGCGGGCGCAGCTCGGCGGTCGGATCTGTCACCGGGTGCACGACTCCGGTACGGCCGAGATGACGCTCGGCGACCTCAACAAGGACGCGGTGGCCGTGGCCCAGTCCATCACCGCTGCCGAACGCGGCGTAGCCGTCTGCACCGGAACGGACGGGGGCTGGGTGCGGGCCCGTTCCCACCTGACCACCACCGAGGAAGCGCGTAACGCGGCTGCCAAGCACGCGGCGCGTACGCCACTGCTGCCCGGCGCGGCCCGCGCCCTGGTTGCCCTTCAAGGCGAGGAGTCCGGCACATGAGCGAAGCGACCTCGATCCCGTTCGCGGTGGTCTTCGGGATCATCACCATCCTCTTGATCCGCTCCCGTGACGTGAAGTTCTGGGAGGCAGTGGCCATCGGCCTGTTCGGCCTCTACGTCGGTCAGACGCCTCTCGTCTACACCATCGGCGGGCTCGTCAACTGGGTCTTCTCCGGCTTCCAGCACACATAGGAAGGGCCCGAATGCCGATGCGTCGCGTGCGCTGTCCTGTGTGCAAAGGCGAGCGCTCCCGAAAGACCCGTTCTGGGCGGTGGCGGCGCTGCCGCTGCTGCCGGGGCACCGGCACCATCCGCTGATCTTCACCACCCGACCACGCAAGGAGTGAATGCCATGGACGGTTCCGCCCCAACCATCCACCGTGCCGCTGCTGCGGCCCACCTGGGGAGGTCCCCGCCATCAACCCCGACATCGCTTCGGCTGGCCGGCGCGCCGCACTCGAACGGGTGGCGCGTCTGGGCCGGCTCTCCGAGACCGACCGTGACGCCATCCGTATCGTCCAGGACCTTCAGTTCCCTCGCTGGCTCGACCAGGTCACCGCTACTGGCGGCTGCGCTCATCCCATCCATCTCGCCGGAGCCACCACCGTCCGCGACGCGGCAACCGGCGAGATCCTGCACCACTACGACACCCGTCGTGAGCCGGGGGAGCGGATACTCGTCCGTTGCCGGAACCGCCGGGCCACCGTCTGTGCGCCCTGTTCCCACACCCATGCAGGTGACACCTTCCACCTCGTCCGCGCTGGACTCGTCGGCGGCAAATCGATCCCCGCGGCCGTTCGGCACCATCCCCGGCTGTTCGTCACCCTGACTGCTCCCTCCTTCGGTGCCGTGCACCGCACCACCACTGGCGGAGCGCGCTGCCGCCCCCGCCGAGGTGCGCCGCGCTGCGAGCACGGTCACTCCCGCGGCTGCCTAACCGCTCATGAGGAGTCGGACCCTCTGGTTGGTCAGCCGCTGTGCCCGGCCTGCTACGACTACACCGGACACGTCCTGTGGCACGCGCACGCGGGGCGGCTGTGGAAGGCGTTCACGGACAACGTTCACAATCACCTGGCGGCCCGTACCGGCCTTACCCGCACTGGCTTACGGCGATCGGTCCGCGTCTGTCACGCGAAGATCGCTGAACTTCAGCGGCGCGCGGCGGTCCACCTTCACGCTGTGCTCCGTCTCGACGGTGCGGACGGCCCGACCGTGCTGCCCCCGGCTTGGGGCACCTCCGGCCTGCTCGTTTCCGTCGTCCACTCCGCTGCCCGTGCGGTCCGTCTCGAATCTCCCTATAGCCAGGCTGTGGGGCAGTACGAGCTGCGCTGGGGAGCCCAGCTCGATGCGCGCCCGCTCGAAGCCTGTGACACCGCCGATGGGCCGGATGCTGATGCGGTGGCGGCGTACGTAGCCAAATACGTCACCAAAGGTGCTGCCGACGCCTTGGCCGGCGCCGACCACCGGCTGAAAAGCCTCCAAGAGATCGACGCGATACCGGCCACGGCGCACACGCGCACCCTCATGCGCACCACTTGGCGCCTCGGCGGCCTGCCTGAATTCGCATCCCTGAACCTCCGAGCCTGGACCCACACGCTCGGATTCCGCGGCCACATCCTCACCAAATCTCGGACGTATTCGACCACGTACTTGGCGTTGCGTGAGGCCCGGGCCGAACATCGAAACTCAATCAGCCAATCTTCTGCCGCCGATAACGCGATCACTGCTCGCGAGTGGCGCTATCTCGGTTCCGGCCATACCCCCGGCGGCGCCCTCATCGCGTCAGGCATTGCCCAAGATGTGGCCCGCAATCGTGCCGTCGCCAAAGAGGAGCTGACCAGCAGAAAGAGAGAGGAGCTGTGAGAGGCGGCAGCAATCTGCTGATGACGCCGGCGGAGGCTGCTGCGGAGCTGGGCGTGTCCAAACGCGTCCTGATGGACTCGTACCGACGCTGGGGCATCCCGTACCTGAAGGTCGGCAAGCATGTCCGGTTCCGAACTCGCGACCTGCACCACTGGGTTGACGCCCGGATGAGGGCTGACTAGCTTCCCGGCCAATCGCTGACCCATCAACATGCAGGAGGTGAACAACCGTGGCGACGATCAAGAAGGAAGACTGCCCCTGCCCTCGGCGCAAGAAGTCGACGTGCACACACAAACCGTATCGGGTGACGTACCGGGAACCCGGCGGACGAGCGGGCAAGCTCCGACAGGTTTCGTTCAAGAAGGCGGAAGATGCTGAGGCGTTCGCAGTCAAGGTGGAGCGGGACAAGGACTTAGGAACGTACGTCAACCCCAAAGGCGGCATGCGGCTGTTCGAAGAGATCTGGCGCGAGTGGGTGGACGCGGGCACGCTCGAAGAGTCTTCGAAGCGGAACTACCACAGTGTCTACGAGAATCACTACGGGCCTTTCTTCGGTAAGAAGCCCATCGGTAGCATCACTCCGTCAACGATTCAGGAGTGGGAGGCGAAACAGCGGGAGAGGGGTTACAAGGATTCCGGTATCTCCGGACGGAAGAACGTCCTCTCCTCCGTGTTCAACTATGCGGTAGCGGCTGAGATCATCGGCCGGAACCCGTGCAAGAAGGCCAACCCCCGGAGGCGTTCCGGCCAGTCCCTCACTCCCGTCACCGATGACGACATTCCGAGCATGGAGGAAGTGCTCGGGATCATCGCCGAGACCCCCAAACTCATCCGTGCCGGCTTCTGGGCCATGGCGGGGTGCGGCACGCGTCCCGGTGAGTCCCTGGCGCTGGCCGAGGAGTCGATGGACTGGGAGCGCGGCATCCTCACCGTGGATCACCAGGTCTCGGCGTACGGCTGTCAGGAGATCTCGGGCTATCGCCGTGGCGTGAAGCGGGGGACCAAGCACCGCAGCTTCGCTGAGGCGAGGAAGACCCCGGTGCCCGAATCGGTCAACGAGATCTTCAACGATCACGTTGACGCCTTCGGGACGTGGGGGGATCGGGGCTGGTTCTTCGAGTCTCCTCGGCTGAACGATCGCCACCCGTCGTACGACTGGTTCCTGGGCCAGTTCAAGGCGGCGGCCAGGGCCGCCGGGACTCCCCGGTACACGCCCAAGAGCTTCCGGCACTTCTTCGTCTCGGAGGCCATCCACGCGGACATTCCGCTGTTCGAGGTCGCGGCCTGGGTGGGGCATCGGAGTACGAGGACGACGGAGCTGGTGTACGGGCACCTCGTCCGCAGAGCGATGGAACGAGGTGCCCGGACCATGCACAACCGCTTGGGGCTGAACCTGGCTCCCTTCAAGGGGCTCATCGTCCCGCCCCGGCTGACACCGGAGGAGGGTGACATGGGTGATGACTGGGACGACGTTGCGTAGGCGGTCGTAGACGGTGCCCCGACGGTGGTTCCCCGTGGCGCCGTGTCGACCTGGTGCTGACTTCGACCCTCCTAAGCGATCTTGCTACGAGCGGCCGGACTCGCTGGAGGTGTTCAGGATGTTCACATTCCGGAACATCGCCGAAGGGCACCCGTGCGACACAGCAGCGATCTGCCCCGGCTGCGCCTTCCCGCAGTTGAAAGCCCCTCCGAGGACGTACGTCTGCGGGCCTCCGATGGCCGCCATGGAGCCCCAGAACTGCGTGGTACTTCCCTGGTAGGCAACGTCCCGGAGCTGCCCGCAAAGCTGGCCGTCCCGGATGAGATATGCCCTCTGCTGTGTGAACTGGAAATTGTGCCGCTGCATGTCGATCGACCACGAGCGGTCTCCGACCACGTAGATGCCGTGTTCCACGCCGGAGATCAGGTCTCGGGTGGAGGGGCCGCGGGGGGCCGGTTGCAGGGAGACGTTGGCCATGCGTTGGACGGGGACGTGGGAGGGGGAGTCGGCGTAGGCGCAGCCGTTGGAGCGGGGGGAGCCGGTGAGTTTGGCGATGCGGCGGTCCAGTTGGTAGCCGACCAGGGTGCCGTTCTTGATGAGGTCCCAGGACTGGGCGGCGACGCCCTCGTCGTCGTAGCCGATGGTGGCCAGGCCGTGTTCGGCGGTGCGGTCGCCGGTCACGTTCATCACCTCGGAGCCGTACGCCAGCTTGCCGAGCTGGTCGAAGGTGGCGAAGGAGGTGCCCGCGTACGCCGCTTCGTAGCCCAGGGCGCGGTCCAGTTCGGTGGCGTGTCCGATGGATTCGTGGATGGTCAGCCACAGGTTGGAGGGGTCGACGACCAGGTCGTAGCGGCCGGGTTCGACGCCTGGCGCGCGCAGCTTCTCGGCGAGGTGGGCCGGGATCTCGTCCAGCTCGGTGGCCCAGTCGTAGTGGCTGCCGGTCAGGTATTCCCAGCCGCGGCCCACCGGCGGGGCGAGGGTGCGCATCGAGTCGAACTCGCCGGTCGCCGGGTCCACCGCGACCGCCGTCAGCTCCGGGTGCAGCCGGACTCGCTGCTGGGTCGTGCTGGTGCCCGCGGTGTCCGCGTAGAACTTGTTCTCCTGGACGGTGGTGAGTGTGGCGTCGGCGTGCGCCACGCCCGGGGCGGCCAGCAGGCGGGCGCTCCACTCGGCGAGCAGGCCGGTCTTGTCGGCGTCCGGTACGTCGAACGGGTTGATCTCGTACGAGGAGATCCAGGTGCGGTCCGGGTAGGCGGGCTCGTCCGCCAGCTCGACCCGTTCCGTGGAGCCTGCCGCTTCGATCACCTTGGCGGAGAGTTTCGCCATCGCCACGGCCTGCCCGGCCACCCGGGCGGCGGCATCCATCGTCAGGTCCACGCCGGACGCGAAACCCCAGGCCCCGTTGTGCACCACGCGTACCGCGTAGCCCAGGTCCGTGGTGTCCGACGCCTCCGAGGGCCGCGCGTCCCGCAGCCGCCAGGACGCGCTGCGCACCCGTTCCAGGCGGAAGTCCGCATGGGTGGCGCCGAGCGCGCGGGCCCGCGCCAGCGCTGCGTCGGCCAGCGCGTGCAGGGGCAGCGCGAGGAAGGTCTCGTCGATCGAACGAGGTGTGACAGGCAAGGCGTCCTCCCGAGGTCGGCGCCATGCATCATGCCCTGCCGGGAGTGTGTGTCCCAGCCCGTGAGCCTGCTGGGGGCGTCCCCACCTCGTGAGCCTGCCGGGAGTGTGCGTCCCAGCCCGTGAGCCTGCTGGGGGCGTGCGTCCCACCCCATAAGGCAGCCGTCCGGCGGTGCCTTCTGTAGAGACCCGACAGTGACCGGCGTGCGCGCCTGTCCGGGCTCGATTCTCCGTACGAGGCCGGTGACCGATAGTTTCGTAGCGAACGCAGGTCGGACAGGACACGGAAAGGGTGATCTCTTGAGCCGCTCGGTTCTGGTCACCGGAGGCAACCGCGGCATTGGCCTCGCCATCGCCCGGGCCTTCGCCGAGGCAGGCGACAAGGTCGCCATCACCTACCGCTCGGGCGAACCGCCCGAGGGATTTTTGGCCGTGAAGTGCGACATCACGGACGCCGAGCAGGTCGAGCAGGCCTACAAGGAGATCGAGGAGAAGCACGGCGCGGTCGAGGTGCTGGTGGCCAACGCCGGCGTCACCCGCGACCAGCTGCTCATGCGGATGTCCGAGGAGGACTTCACCTCGGTCCTCGAAACCAACCTCACCGGCACCTTCCGGGTGGTCAAGCGCGCCAACCGCGGCATGCTGCGGGCGCGCAAGGGCCGCGTCGTGCTGATCTCGTCCGTCGTGGGCCTGCTGGGCTCCGCGGGCCAGGCGAACTACGCCGCCTCCAAGGCGGGCCTGGTGGGCTTCGCCCGCTCGCTCGCCCGTGAGCTGGGCAGCCGTAACATCACCGTCAACGTGGTCGCGCCCGGTTTCGTCGACACCGACATGACCCGCGCGCTCACCGACGAGCAGCGGGAGGGCATCGTCAAGCAGGTGCCGCTGGCGCGTTACGCGCAGCCCGAGGAGATCGCCGCCTCGGTCCGCTTCCTGGCCTCCGACGAGGCCGCGTACATCACTGGAGCCGTCATTCCCGTCGACGGCGGATTGGGCATGGGTCACTGATCAGCATGAGTGGAATCCTCGCAGGCAAGCGCATTCTGGTCACGGGCGTCATCACTGACGGCTCGATCGCCTTCCACGCGGCCAAGGTCGCCCAGAACGAGGGCGCCGAGGTCATCCTCACCGGCTTCGGCCGGCTCTCGCTCGTGGAGCGGATCGCCAAGCGGCTGCCCAAGGAAGCGCCGGTCATCGAGCTGGACGTGACCAACCAGGAGCACCTGGACGGCCTCGCGGACAAGATCCGTGACTACACCGGCGACGACGGCCGGCTCGACGGCGTGGTGCACTCCATCGCCTTCGGCCCGCAGGGCGCCTTCAACTTCCTGGAGGCGAACTGGGAGGACGTGAGCACTGCGGTGCAGGTCTCGGCGTACTCGCTGAAGTCGCTGACCATGGCCTGCCTGCCGCTGATGCCGCAGGGCGGCTCGGTCGTCGGCATGACCTTCGACGCGCAGATCGCCTGGCCGAAGTACGACTGGATGGGTGTGGCCAAGGCCGCTCTGGAGTCCACCAACCGTTACCTCGCCCGCGACCTCGGTGCGAAGAACATCCGCTGCAACCTGATCTCGGCCGGCCCGATCAAGTCGATGGCCGCCAAGTCCATCCCGGGCTTCGAGGAGCTGGCGGACGTGTGGAACCACCGCGCCCCGATCGGCTGGGACCTCACCGACCCGGAGCCGGCCGGCCGCGGTGTCGTGGGCCTGCTGTCGGACTTCTTCCCGAAGACCACCGGCGAGATCGTGCACGTCGACGGTGGCGTGCACATGATGGGCGCCTGACGCCTCTCGGCGATCAGAACCGCCGCAGCGCTGCCCGTCCCGGTTCACCGGGGCGGGCAGCGTGCGTTTACGGGCGGTGTGCGTTTACGGCGGTGTGCGGCGTCCTACGGGGGGAGGGGCGCGTACGGGGGGAGGGACGGTTACAGGTGTACGGGTACGCCGTACAGGTCAGCCGGTGCGCTGGGCGCCGAGCCGGCACCCGAAGGGGTGAGCGCTCGCCTCGCTCGCGGCGCGCTCGTCGTCGCCCGCGCGGATCGCCGCCACCAGCCGCGCGTGGTCCACGTGCGCCTCGGGCCGCAGCACGTCGCCCACGTCGGCGCGGAGGAACTCGCGCAGGACGCCGCCGAGGTCCGCGTACAGCTCGGCCAGCACCTCGTTGTGCGAGGCCGCGACGACCGCCATGTGCAGCGTCGCGTCGGCCTCCACGAACGCCGTCGCCGCGCCCGACTCCCAGGCGCGCTCGCGCCGCTCCAGCGCGGTGTCGAGCTGCCGCAGGTCCTGGTCGGTACGGCGGCGCGCGGCCAGCCGGGCCGCGGCCGCCTCCAGCGCGCTGCGCAGCTCCGCCACGTGCTCGGGGTCGGCGTCCGCGAAGCGGCGGTTCATCACCCCGGCCAGTTCGCTGGTGGCCACCACGTACGTGCCGGAACCCTGGCGGATGTCCAGCAGGCCGTTGTGCGCCAGCGCGCGTACGGCCTCGCGGACGGTGTTGCGGGCCACCCCGAGCTGTTCGACGAGTTCGGGCTCGGTCGGGATGCGGGAGCCGACCGGCCATTCGCCGGAGGTGATCTGCGCCCGCAGCTGGGTGATCACCTGGTCCGCCAGCGCGGAGCGCCGGGGTGAGGTCAGTGGCATGTCAGCGCTCCAGTGGGGTCGGGGTCCGGGGACCGTCGGTCGGCACCGCGAGAGGATAGCGAGCCCGCCGGGCCCGGGAACCGTCCGGTGAAGCTGGACAATCATTCATCCCATGATTCTATGATGAGTGCCATGTCAGACGACTCCCTCGCGACACTCGGCTCCGGGGCCGGGACCGCCGATGCCGGGACCTCCGGGGCCGGGACCGCCGATGCCGGAACTTCCGGTGCGGGTCAGGAAGCGCACCCGGGACCGGCCCTCGTTCCGGCCTCCGTTCCGGCCCCTGCCCGGGCCCTGCCGTTCCTCATGGTCGCCGGCCTGGTCCTGGCCGCCCTCAACCTCCGCCCGGCCATCACCAGCCTCGGTCCGCTCATGGCGGAGGTACGGTCCGGCCTGGGCATGAGCGCGACCGTCGCCGGGCTGCTCACCTCCGTACCGGCCCTGTGCTTCGCGGTCTTCGGCACCGCCGCCCCGCGGCTGGCCCGGCGCTGGGGCCCCGGCGCGGTCGTCTGCGCCGGGATGGCCGCGATCGCCGCGGGCGTCGTCGTACGGCCCTACACCGGCAGCACCGCCGGCTTCCTCGCCGCCACCGCGCTGGCCCTCGCGGGCATCGCGGTCAGCAACGTCCTGCTGCCGGTGGTCATCAAGACCTGGTTCCCGGACCGCGTCGGCCCGCTGACCGGCCTGTACTCGATGGCGCTCGCCCTGGGCACCTCGCTCGCCGCGGCGCTCACCGTCCCCGTCACCAGCGCGCTCGGCGGCAGCTGGCAGTCCGGCCTGGTGGTGTGGGCGGTGCTCGCCGTGCTCGCCGTACTGCCCTGGCTGACGGTCGTCCGCGACCGCGGGGGACAGGGCGGCCCGGCCGCCCGGCAGCCCGCCGCGCCGGCCGCCACGCTGCGCGTCAGCACCTCGCCGACCGCCTGGGCGCTGGCCGTCTTCTTCGGCCTCCAGGCCACCGCCGCGTACATCACCATGGGCTGGATGCCGCAGATCTTCCGCGACGCCGGCGTACCGGCGGGCACCGCGGGTGTGCTGCTCGCCGTCACGATGGCGATGGGCGTCCCGCTGTCCTTCGTGCTGCCCCGGGTGGCCGCCCGGATGCGCAACCAGGGGCCGCTGGCCGTCGGGCTCGGCGTCTGCGGGCTGGCCGGTTACGCCGGGCTGTGGCTGGCCCCGGCCTCCGGCGCCTGGGCCTGGGCGCTGCTGCTCGGCATCTCCAACTGCGCCTTCCCGCTGGCCCTGACGATGATCGGGATGCGGTCGCGCAGCGCCGAGGGCGTCGTACGGCTGTCCGCCTTCGCGCAGAGCGTCGGCTACCTGATCTCCATCCCCGGGCCGCTCCTGGTGGCCACCCTCTACCAGCACAGCGGCGGCTGGGGATGGCCGATCGCGCTGATGGCCGGGCTGATGGTGCCCCAGATGGCGGTCGGGATGCTGGCGGGCCGGGACCGCCGGATGGAGGACGAGGCCAAGGTGCGACACTGAAGCCATGCCAGTGCTCGAACCGAATCCGCCGGGCGGACAGAAGAAGCTGCTCATCGTCCTGGGCGCGATGCTCGCCGTGACCGCCGTCATCGCCGTCATCGCGAGCCTCGCCTCTCCCTGACGCACCGCACCCGCCCGTCCGCCGAGGGCGGAGGCGGGGGGTTACCCCCACCATCCCCTAGGGGCCCAGCGTCAGGGGCAAGTGGGTGGCGTACCGGATGGGAACGGCCTGCGGAGGACCGTAGGTTCGAAGCACACCGTGCCGCTGCGGTGGGCGCGGCCGTACCACGCGGCCGCGCCGTCCCCGCCGAAGTCCCCGGAGGCCACCGATGTCCGCCGTCTCCAGCAGGCCGTCCGTATCCCGCGGTCCGGGCACCCGTACGGGCCTGCCGTGGTGGGCCGTGGCCCTCGCCGTCGTCGCCTTCGTCGCGCTGCTCGTCGTCATGACGGCACCGTCCCCGGCGCACGCGGTGAGCGCGTCCCAGGGCGTGGCGCCGGTGCTCGAATTCCTCGCCCGCCTCTTCGGCATAGCGGGCTGAGACCGGTGACGGCGATGTACGGGAGGACCGTTCACCCTGCGGGGGGAGCGCCCCAACACCTCGCGCCCCGCGCTGCGTTTCGTGCGAAGCTGGACACATGAGCGCCGAAACACCTCGCCGGATTGTCCTGCTTCGCCATGCCAAGGCCGACTGGTCGCAGGAGAGCGACCATGAGCGCCCCCTCGCGGAGCGAGGCCGCAAGGACGCCCCGGTCGCCGGCCACTGGCTGGCCGGCTCCGGGATCACCCCCGACCTGACCCTGTGCTCGACCGCCGCGCGCACGCGCGAGACCTGGAAGCTCGCCGTCGGCGAGCTGCCGCAGCGCCCCCGCACCGTCTACGAGGAGCGGCTGTACGAAGCCTCCGTCGGCGAGCTGATCGCGGTGCTGAACGAGACCTCCGACGACGTCACCGACCTGATGCTGGTCGGCCACAACCCCGGCATGCACGGCCTCGCCGACGCGCTGGCGGGCGAGGCCGAGGGCGACCTGCTCGCGCGGATGAACCGCAGCGGCTTCCCGACCTCCGCGATCGCCGTGCTGACCTTCGCCGGCTCCTGGAAGACGGTCGAGCACGGCGTCGGCCGCCTGATCGCTTTCTGGGCGCCGCACGCCTGACGCGGCCGGCGCGTGCACGGGTGCATCCGTACAGGGGTGGGTGCGGGTACGGGCGCACACGTGAAGCGGCGGGTGCGTGCACGGGCGCACGTGTGACGTAAGAGGGCTCCGGCGCGCGGCGCGCCGGAGCCCTCTCACGTACCCGGACGCTCAGTCGTCGTGGGTGTCCGCCGCCTCCACCTCTTCGCGGGTGATGCCCAGCAGGTACAGCACGGTGTCCAGGAACGGCACGTTCACCGCCGTGTGCGCGGCCTGGCGCACCAGCGGCTTGGCGTTGAAGGCGACGCCCAGGCCCGCCGCGTTCAGCATGTCCAGGTCGTTGGCGCCGTCACCGATCGCGACGGTCTGCGCGAGCGGCACACCGGCCTCGTGCGCGAAGCGGCGCAGCAGCCGGGCCTTGCCCGCCCGGTCCACGATCTCGCCGGTCACCTTGCCGGTGAGCTTGCCGTCCACTATCTCCAGGGTGTTGGCGGACGCGAAGTCCAGCCCCAGCTCCTCCTGGAGCGCGTCGGTGACCTGGGTGAACCCGCCCGAGACGACACCGACTTGGTAACCGAGGTGCTTGAGGGTGCGGACGAGCGTACGCGCGCCGGGCGTCAGCCGTACCTCCTTGCGCACCAGCTCCACCACCCCCGCGTCCAGCCCCTTCAGGAGCGCGACGCGGGCGTGCAGCGACTCCTCGAAGTCCAGCTCGCCGCGCATCGCCGCCGCGGTGACCTCGGCGACCTCCTGCTCGCAGCCCGCGTGCGCCGCGAACAGCTCGATGACCTCGTCCTGGATGAGGGTGGAGTCGACGTCCATGACGACCAGCCGCTGCGCCCGGCGCTGCAGCCCCGAGGCGACCACCGCGACATCCACGCCGAGCGCGGCCGCCTCGGTGGCCAGCGCGGTGCGCAGCGGCTCGGTCGGGGTGCCGGAGACGGCGAACTCCACGGCCGTGACCGGGTACTTGGCGAGCCGGAAGATACGGTCGATGTTGCCGCCGGTACCGGTGATCGCGGCGGCGATGGCGGCGGCGGACTCCGCGGTGAGCGGGTGGCCCAGAACGGTGACGTGCGAGCGGCCGGTGCCGCGCGGCCGGTTGTCGCCGGTGCCGGAGATGATCTCGGCCTGGAGGTTCAGCGACTCGGCCCAGCTGTGCACGGTGGCCCGCAGGTCGCCCTCGGTGGCGCCGGACGAGCCGCCGGCCGGGACCGGGGAGGTGACCAGGACGCACAGCACGATGCGGCCCCGGGTGACCACCTGCTCGATGTCGACGACGTCGACGGAGTAGGCGGCCAGGGTGTCGAAGAGCCCGGCGGTGATGCCGGGCCGGTCCTTGCCGAAGATCTTGACGAGAAGGGTCGGTACGTCGTCGCCCGGTACGGCGGTGGCAGGCGGGATCTGCGATGCGCTCATGGTGCTCTTACGGTAACCGGCCCGCGCCGGCTCCCGTACAGGTGTCCGTGGTACGGACGGCCCCCTGCTCAGCGCCCCCCTCCCGGCCGTCCGGGCGGCGGTGGCCCGTCGGGCGGGTCCTCGCGGTCCTGCCGCGGCTTGCCGCGCGGCTTCGGCGGCACCGGGGGACGCGGGGGAGGGGGCGTACGGTGCCCGCCGCCCACCGTGGGGCGTGACTCGGGCGGCGGCGGAGGCTCCGGCGGCCTGCTCCCGGGCCGGCGCGCCGTCGGCGCCGCGTGCCCGGCGGGCGGTGGCCGCCAGTCCTGGGTGGGGGGCTGCTTCGCGGACGGGCGCCGGGCAGGGGGCGGCGGAGGGTGTTCTCCGGGGGTACGCCGGGCTGGGGTGCCTGGAGCCGAGTGCTGGTCTGGCGTGCCTGGGGTGCCTGGAGTGCCTGAAGCCGAGTGCCGACCTGGGGTGCCTGGAGTGCCTGGAGCCGAGTGCCGGCCTGGGGTGCCTGGGGTGCCTGGGGTGCTTGGTGTGCCTTGAGCCGAGCGCCGGTCCGGGGTACTCGGGGCGTCTGGGGCGCCAGGTGTGCCCGGGGACGGTTGCCGGTCCGGGAAGTGCCGAGGCCGCTCCGGCGGCGGCGCCCAGTGCTCCGTACGCGGGGCCTCGTCGGGCGGTGGCGGCCAGGTCTGGGTCTCCGGCGGGGGCCCCGGTGGCGGGGCCGGCCAGTTCTGCCGGCGCGGTGGTTCCCCGGGTGGCGGCGGCCCGCCCGAAGGCGGCCCGGGGGGGTTCGCCCCCTGCGGCGCGCGCAGGTACGGGTTCGTGTCCGCGTGCGGCGGCCGGTAGGCGGGGGAGGGGGTGTACGGGCCGGGCCGGTAGGCTGCGTCGGGGTAGTCCCGTGAGCCGGGGGGCCCGTACTCCGGCGTACGGGCGTCGACCGCGCCGCCGTACCCCCGGACGCCACCGCCGTGCTGCCGGTCGGCCCAGCCGTACCCCTGGTCAGTCCCGCCGTCCTCCCGGACGCCCCAGGCGCGGTCGCGGTCAGCCCCGTCGTACGCCCGGCCGTCCCCCGGCGGCGGTTCCGCGCGGCCGGGCAGCCGTACCGCCCGTCGCCCCGCGGCCCCGGTGGCGCACGCCAGCAGCCCGCCCAGCAGGCCCGCCGCCGCGCCCCACACCGCCCCCAGCGCGAACGCCGCCGGCACGCTGCCGCGCAGTTCCAGGCCCGCGCCGAACGCGTCGAACCCGAAGACGGACAGGCTCGCGTTCGCCGAGACGCCGGTCAGGTGCACCATCAGCGGCAGGGTCAGCGCCGTCAGCGTCCCCAGCCCCGCCGCGCACCGCAGCGCGAACGGCAGCGTCCGGGCGCCCTCCCGCGGCGTCCGCACCGCCGTGAGTACGCCCGCGAGCAGCATCATCAGCCCGGCGGCCACCGGCAGCAGCCACACCCGCCCGTCCAGCTCGGCGAGCCGCCCGACGGTCAGCCGGACGTCGTTCCGTCCGCCGAGCAGCTGGTCGACCGGGTCGGGCAGGAACCGGGTGAGCACCCCGGACGCGCTGCCGTGCCAGGGGACGAACAGGCCCAGCGGTATGCCGAGCCATACGCCGTTCGGGGCGGCGAGCAGCGCCGCCCCCAGCACCCGGCCCGGATGGTCGTCGCCGACGGCCGCGTACCCGGCCGCCGCCAGCCCCGCCGCCACCGCCACCAGCGCCACCGTGACCAGCGCCGACGCCGCGGGCCGCACGGAGCGGTGGGCCGCCTCCAGCCCACGGGGCAGCGGTGCCCGCCGGGCCGCCAGCACGGTGATCAGCAGTACTCCGAGCACCCACACCGTGCCGCCGAGGAGGGAGGCGCCCGTATCCACCGCGAACCCGACGGACGCCTCGGCCCCGATCAGGTCGGCGATCCGGTCCGGCAGCCCGCCGTCGTCGCCGTCCCCGATGCCGAGGCCGCCCAGGCCGTCCCGCAGCCGGTCGAGCAGTCCGTCGGCACCGCCCCCGCCTCCGGAGCCCCCGCCGCCGACCAGCCCGGCCAGCGTCGTGCCGTCGATCGTCACGGAGTCGTGTCCGGCCCAGGCCAGGAAGGCCAGCAGCGCGACGAACAGGCCCGCCGACGCCCCGGCGCGGGCGGTCAGTTCGCCCCAGCCGACGGTCGCGCCGGCCCGCCGCAGCGACCGGGCGAACACCCACCCCAGCACCACGGCGCCCACCAGACCCACACCCAACGGCGCGATGTCAACGGCGGATCCGGCCGCCTGCCCCTCCAGCCCGAAGGCGCTCACATCGCCCGACGGCGTCACGGCGCCGCCCACGGCCAGCACCACCGCCGCGGCGGTCAGCGGCCCCAGCGACGCCGCGGAGTCGGCGCCCAGCAGGTGCAGCCCCAGCGCGGCCACCCCGGCCATCGCCAGGAACGCCCAGCTGACGGCGGCGACGGCGGACAGCAGGACGTCGCCCCAGCGGATCCGTGCGGTGGTGCCGGCGGTCATCGAAGCCCCCGATCCGAGCCGAGTCGTCCCGAACGCGCACGATGGCATGATCCATGCGCATCCGTGGGTGCTTACCACTCTCCGTGGGCCTTTCGCCGCCGTCAACGCGAGCGGCTCACGACCTTGCGTGACCGGTTTTTTGGCTCCGGGCACCGCGCCTGAAATAGTTCCTCACGATGTTCGCCATCCCTAGACTTCCCATACAGGGCGTCACTCGGGGGACTATGTAATGGGGCATGGAGTGCCTGAACTCGTACTCGAATTGAACGGACGGACCTGGACGCTCGACCCGTCCCGGTCCTACAGCCTGGGCAGAGATCCGCAGGGCGACATGGTGCTGGACGACGCCAGGGTCTCCTGGCGGCACGCCACCGTGCGCTGGGGCGGGCGCAGTTGGATCATCGAAGACCAGGGCAGCACCAACGGCACGTACGTCCAGGGGCAGCGGATCCACCAGCTGGAGATAGGCCCCGGCTCCGCGGTGCACCTCGGCAACGCCACCGACGGCCCGCGGCTGACCCTGTCGGGCAGCGCCGCGCCGGCCGCCGGTGTGCACGGCGCGCAGACCGCGATGGCGCAGCCCCAGGCCCAGGCCGGGCCCGGTTGGGCCGGGCCGCCGCAGGTCCAGCAGCAGCCGCCGCTCCACCAGGCGCCCGCCCACCATCAGGCCCCGGCCCAGCCGGTCCCGCAGCAGCAGGGCTGGAACCAGCAGCCGCAGGCTCCGTACGCCCAGCAGCCGCCGCACGGCGGGCCCCCCGCCGGGCAGCAGCCGCCCGCGGCCCAGCAGCCCCCCGCGGACCGGTCCCGCGCCACCGCCCCGCCGGTCTACGGCGACCGCAGCCCGACCACGTTCCACCGCCTGGACCTCGGCCGCGTCATGCGCATCGGCCGCGCGCTGGAGAACGAGCTGGTCGTCTCCGACCTCCAGGTCTCCCGGCACCACGCCGAGTTCCGGGCCACGCCCGACGGCCGCTTCGAGATCCACGACCTCGGCAGCCACAACGGTACGTACATCAACGGCCAGCCGGTCCCCAAGTCCGGCAAGGCACCGGTCGGCCCGAACGACATCATCGGCGTCGGCCACTCCACCTTCCGGCTGGTCGGCGACCGGCTGGAGGAGTTCGTCGACACCGGCGAGGTCTCCTTCTCGGCCCGCCACCTGACCGTCACCGTCGACGGCGGCAAGCAGATCCTCAAGGACGTCTCGTTCGGCGTCCCGGAGAAGTCGCTGATCGCGGTCATCGGCCCGTCCGGCTCCGGCAAGTCCACCCTGCTCAAGGCGCTGACCGGCTACCGCCCCGCCGACCAGGGCGACGTGCTCTACGACAACCGCAACCTCTACAAGCAGTTCGCCGAGCTGCGCCAGCGCATCGGCCTGGTCCCGCAGGACGACATCCTCCACAAGGAGCTGACCGTCCAGAAGGCCCTGAAGTACGCGGCCAAGCTGCGCTTCCCGGGCGACACGGCGGAGGCCGAGCGCAAGGCCCGTATCGACGAGGTGCTGCGCGAGCTCAAGCTGGACGTCCACAAGGACAAGAAGGTCACCTCCCTGTCCGGCGGCCAGCGCAAGCGCGTCTCGGTCGCCCTGGAGCTGCTGACCAAGCCGTCCCTGATATTCCTGGACGAACCGACCTCCGGCCTGGACCCGGGCATGGACCGCGACGTCATGCAGCTGCTGCGCGGCCTCGCCGACGACGGCCGTACGGTCCTGGTGGTCACCCACTCCGTCGCCGAGCTGGCCCTGTGCGACAAGCTGCTGGTGATGGCGCCGGGCGGCGGCGTGGCCTACTTCGGCCCGCCCGAGGAGGCCCTGAACTTCTTCCAGTACGACTCCTGGGCGGACGTCTTCTCCGCCTTCGAGAACTACCGCGACTACGACTGGATGGGCCGCTGGCGCGGCTCCCCGCACTACCAGATGTACGCCGCGGACATCGACGCCGTCGCCCCGCAGTCGGTGGCGGTCCAGCCGCCCCCGGCCCGGATGCAGAAGTCGCAGAGCTGGGGCTCGCAGCTGTGGACGCTGATGCGGCGCTATGTCTCGGTGCTCGCCTCCGACCGCGGCTTCCTCGGTCTGATGCTGATCCTGCCGGCGGTGCTCGGCGTGGTCTCCATCCTCATCCCCAGCCAGCACGGCCTGGGCTACGGGCCCAAGGGCCCCAACCGCGACGCCAGCACGATCATGCTGATCCTGGCGGTCGGCATGTGCTTCTCGGGCGCCGCCAACTCGGTCCGTGAGCTGATCAAGGAGCGGGTCATCTACGAGCGGGAACGGGCCACCGGCCTGTCGCGCTCGGCGTACCTGATGTCCAAGGTGATCGTGCTCGGTGTGGTGACCGCCTTCCAGGGCGTGATCATCGCGGCGATCGGCTTCACCCCGCGCAAGATGCCCACCGAGGGCGTGCTCTTCAAGGACCTGCCGGCCGTCGAGATGGGCCTCGCCGTCATCGCGCTCGGCTTCACCTCGATGATGTTCGGCCTGATCATCTCGGCGCTGGTGCGGACCGCCGAGAAGACCATGCCGCTGCTGGTCATGTTCGCCATCGTGCAGGTGGTCTTCACCGGCGTGCTCTTCCAGCTCTTCGACACGGTCGGCGTCGCCCAGGTGGCCTGGCTGATGCCGTCGCGCTGGGCGGTGGCCGCGATGGGCGCGACCGCCGACATGAACACGCTGCTGCCGTGGGAGGCGGGCAACCCCGACCCCCTGTGGAAGCACGAGGCGAGCGTCTACGCGATGGACATGATCATCCTGCTCGCGCTCGGCGTGGCCCTCGCCTTCGTGGTGGCCCGGCTGCTGCGCCGCCACGAGCCGGAGGTCATGCGCAAGTAGCGCACGGCACACCGCGCACGCGCCGAGGGGCGGCACCCAGCAGTGGGTGCCGCCCCTCGGCGCGTGCGCGTGCCGCTCAGTACGCGGAGTTCACGTTGTCCATCGAGCCGTAGGTCGCGGCGGCGTAGTTGCACGCGGCGACGATGTTGGCGACCGGGTCGAAGATGTCCCAGGAGGTGCCCTCGACGTGGTACGCCTGGAAGGTCGGGTCGATCACCTGGAGCAGGCCCTTGGACGGGGTGCCCTGCTGCGCGTTGGAGTCGTAGCCGTTGACGGCCTGCGGGTTGCCGGTCGACTCGCGCATGATGTTGCGGTACAGACCGTCGTACGAGCCCGGGATGCCGTGCTTCTGCATGATGTCCAGCGACTCGCGGATCCAGCCGTCCAGGTCGTTGCTGTACGTCTTGGGGGCGGGCGCGGCGGCGCGGTCGGCGGACCGGCTCGCGGCCTCCTTCTCCTGGCGCTCCTTGTCGGCCTTGGCCTTGGCGTCGGCCTCCTCCTTGGCCTTGGCGTCCTTCTCGGCGTCTTCGGCCTTCTTCTTTGCCTCGGCGGCGTCCTTCTCGGCCTGCTGGGCGGAGGCGTCCGCCTGCTTGCCGATGGTCTCCTGCTGCGTCTTGGCCGCGTTGTCGACCGCGCCGAAGGCGACCGGCTTGATGTTCTGGGCGGCTGCCTGGCCGTGGCCCTGCTGGGCGTCGGCCGAGCCCGGTACGACGGCGAAGACCAGGGCGGCGGCACCGGCAGCGGCGACACCGGCGGCCGAGAGCTTGTGCGTCCGGTTCAGGCGGGCGTAGCCGGGGATGGCGTGCTTGGGCATGGGGAGTCAGACCTCTTCCAACGGGGGTGCGCCGCTGTGGCCGGGAAAGGCGATGCACGCCGAGATCTGTCCACGGCGCCGTAGCGACGGGAGTCATTGTTAGCGGCCGGAAATTCGCCGAGCAAAGAGCCGATTTACGATCCTGCTTAGTGGAACCCGGGGCGCGGATCTCGCGTCACGGCCGGGTTCTCCCGGCGTCATCACCGGGTCCACCCCAGGTACACCCCGCATCATCCAAAAGTCGTACGCGCGCCGTAAAGCCACTAATGCCGTTCGTAAGTGACGTGGGTCCTATGTGCGGCGTCACACCGGGCAAGGGGTTTAGTTGCCCGGTGTGATTGCACTCGCACAGTGTGTCAGTGAATTAGATCTCCACCAGTACCTGGTCCAGGGACTTTCGCACCAGATCCGGTACGCGACAGTCCTCGGCCGGATATCCGACCGGAATCACGGCGAACGCCTTCTCGTTGGCGGGACGCCCCAGCACTTCCTGGAGGAAGCGCATCGGACTGGGGGTGTGCACCAGCGCCGACAGGCCCGACAGGTGCAGCGCGGACAGCAGCATCCCGACCGCGATGCCCACCGACTCGTCCACGTAGTAGTGCTTGTGCCGGGTGCCGTCCGGCCCCAGCCAGTACCGCTGCTGGAAGACGACGACCAGCTGGGGCGCGTCGGTCAGATGCGGTTTGATCTCGTCCGTGCCCAGGGGCCGCAGCGCCGCCAGCCACTCCTCGCCCAGCCGCCCCGCATAGGAGACCCGTTCCTCCGCCTCCGCCGCCTCCCGGATGCGCCGCCGCACCTCCGGGTCCTTGACCAGCGCGAACGTCCAGGGCTGCTGATGCGCGCCGGAGGGCGCGGTGGCCGCGCAGGCGATGGCGTCCTTCACCACCTGCTCCGGCACCGGGTCGGCGGAGAACTGCCGGACGGTCCGCCGCCGGTCCATCCGCTCCCGCAGCTCGGCGGCGCGGGCCAGCGACTCGCCGGCCGGCATCCGCTCGGGGTGGTACGGCACCGACCGGTAGGGATCGCCGTGGGTCGGTGCCCAGTTCCTCGTTGGTGTCGACATGCTCCGAGTCTGGGGTTCAGGACGGCAGGATGAGGTGGAGATCCCCGAACTCGTGCCACAGGTAGCGCTGCCGTACGGCCTCCGCGTACGCCCGGCACAGCGCGTCCCCGAAATCCGCGCCGGCCGCCACCTGCCCGACCGCCTCCAGCATCAGCAGGTGCGACGCCTGCGGCTCGTGCAGCCCGGTCAGCAGCCCGTCCACCGCCCGCACCCCGCGCTCCGGCGTGACGACCAGATCGGTCCACCCGGAGGCCGCCCGGATCCGCCCGTCCGCCCCGGCGGCGCTCTCCAGCGCCCGTACGGCCGTCGTCCCCACCGCTATCGTGCGGCCGCCACCCGCCCGCGCCGCGTTGATCTGCCACGCCGTCGACGGCGGCACCGCGAAGCGCTCCGGGTACGGCGGCTCGTACGCCTCCGCCGACGCCACCCCCGTGTGCAGCGTCACCGG
Source organism: Streptomyces sp. NPDC052496 (assembly GCF_040679095.1). Lineage (NCBI taxonomy): Bacteria > Bacillati > Actinomycetota > Actinomycetes > Kitasatosporales > Streptomycetaceae > Streptomyces > Streptomyces sp. NPDC052496. The sequence continues at coordinate 12,634 of NZ_JBFAUH010000044.1, read as the reverse complement.
CGCGATCTGCACACCCCTGCTCACCAGCCGCGCCACCAGCGACGCGGTGAACGGCCGCGCCGCGCTCGGCATCTCCGCGCTGCCGCCGCCGTCCGGCGAGCCCACCGCGAACACCGTCCGGTACGCGTCCAGCGGCTGGTCGCGGTCCGTATAGCCGTACCGGATCGGCCGCCCGTACCGGCGCAGCAGATCCGCGACCGGCGCCCCCGACACCCGCGCCCACCACAGCCGTACGCTCCCGGGATCCACCGGCGCCCGCAGCACCAGCCGCGCCCCGCCCGGCAGCCGCACCACCGCGCCCGCCGGACCGCCCGCCCGCTGCCGGGTGCTGCCGCGGCCGTCCGGCGTCCGCAGCTCCACCGCCCAGTCCCCGGGCGCCGCCTCCGGCCGCGGATACCGCCGGTCCGCCCGCGTCGAGAAGTGCACCACCACCGGCTCGCCGCGCCCCCGCCCGTCCCCGGTCCGGCCGTCCAGCGCCGCCGGCAGGGTCCGCGAGGTGTTCACCACCAGGACGTCCCCGGCCGACAGCAGCCGCGGCAGCTCCCGGAACGCGTGGTGCGCCGGCTCCGCCGTACCCCGGCTGACCAGCAGGCGCACCGCGTCCCGCCCCCGCCCCGGGGCGCGCTGCTCGGCCGGCTCCCGCGCCGACAGCTCCGGCGGCACCCGCAGCACCTCGGCGGTCACCGGGCACCGACCAGCAGGCCCGGCGCCGCGTACCGCCCGCTGGCCGCGCCCGCGTCCAGCAGCCGCAGCAGCGCCGGTACGACCGTCTCGGGCAGCGGGCGCACGGAGTCGTCGTCGCCCGGCACGGCCGCCGCGTACAGATCCGTCCGCATGTCGCCCGGATCCACCCACCACACCCGCAGCCCCGGCTCCTCGACCGCCAGCACCGCCGAGAGCTGGTCCAGCGCCGCCTTGGCCGCCCCGTACCCGCCCCAGGTCTCGTACGCCTCGGCCGCCGCGTCGGAGCTGATGTTGAGCACGGCCCCGCCCGTACTCTTGTGATGCTCTGTCCGTATATGAGCATCACTGTCACCTATATAAGGAGAAGCCGCGGACGTCCCGAAGAGCCGCGACGCCCGCAGCAGCGGCAACGCCTCCTGCGCGAGCCCCAGCGGCGCCACCGCGTTCACCTCCAGAGCCGCCCGCAGCCCGTCGAGCCCGTGCTCCTCCAGCCGCACCAGCGGCTCGACACCCAGCACGCTCGCGTTGTTCACCAGCAGGTCCAGCCCGCCCAGCCCCCGCGCCGCCGCCACCAGCTCCGCCCGGTGCGCGGCGTCCGTCACGTCCCCGGGCAGCGCCACCACCCGCGCCCCCGCCCGGCGCAGCCCCCGCGCCGCCTCCTCCAGCGGCCCGGCCGACCTGGCGTCCACCACCAGATCCCAGCCGCGCCCGGCCAGCGCCGCACCCAGCGCCCGCCCCAGCCCCTTCGACGCCCCCGTGATCACTGCCACCGGCATGGCCCGAACCACCTCTCCCCAACGATGTGCGTCCTCGCCGCACACGCTAGGAACCGGGCGGCCCGGGCCACCTCGGGCAGCAGGCGGGACGGCCCAGGGCACTTCGCCCTAGTCCCGACGGCCTAAGCGGAGGCCGCCGCTGGTCCGATACGACTGTCACCGCCCGCCGGTACCGTGAGGCCATGACCAACGGACCGGGAGACGGACACGGGCCGGGAGACGGGCCGGGCGCCGGGATCCCCGCCGTGAGCAGCGCGATCCTCGCCATGAGCCGGCACCTGGAGGTGCGCGACGTACTCAAGACGATCGTCGCCTCCGCCCGCGAACTGCTCGACGCCGAGTACGCCGCCCTCGGCGTGCCCGACGATCACGGCGGCTTCGCCCAGTTCGTGGTCGACGGCGTCAGCGAGGAGCAGTGGAAGGCCATCGGCCCGCTGCCCCGCCAGCACGGCATCCTCGCCGCGATGCTGCACAACGCCACCCCGGAACGGCTCGCCGACGTCCGCGCCGACCCCCGCTTCGGCGGCTGGCCCGCCGCCCACCCGGACATGTCCGACTTCATCGGCCTGCCGGTCGCCGACGGCGACGAGATCCTCGGCGCGCTCTTCCTCGCCAACAAGAAGTGCCCCAAGCCCGCCGGCGGCTGCGGCTTCACCGCCGAGGACGAACGGCTGCTCGGCATACTCGCCCAGCACGCCGCCATCGCCCTGACCAACGCCCGCCTGTACGAGCGCAGCCGCGAACTGACCATCGCGGGGGAGCGCGCCCGCCTCGCCCACGAACTGCACGACGCCGTCGCCCAGAAGCTCTTCTCGCTCCGGCTGACCGCCCAGGCCGCCACCGCCCTCGTGGACCGCGACCCGGCCCGCGCCAAGGGCGAGTTGCAGCAGGTCGCCGCCCTCGCCGCGGAAGCCGCCGACGAACTGCGCGCCGCCGTCGTCGAACTGCGCCCCGCGGCCCTGGACGAGGACGGCCTGGTCGCCACCCTGCGCTCCCACGCGCAGGTCCTGGACCGCGCCCACCACGCACACGTCACCTTCGAGGCCCAGGGCGTCCGCGCGCTGCCCGCCGCCCAGGAGGAAGCACTGCTGCGCGTCGCCCAGGAAGCCCTGCACAACGCCCTGCGGCACGCCGGCGCCGGCCGCGTCGAGGTCGCCCTCGTACGGCACGGCCAGGGCGCCCTGCTGCGCGTCGCCGACGACGGCCGCGGCTTCGACACCGGCGCGGTCCGCCGCGCCGGGCGGCACCTGGGCCTGGTGTCGATGCGCGACCGGGCGAGCGGCGTCGGCGGCCGGCTCACCGTGGAATCGGAGCCCGGCAAGGGCACTGCTGTGGAGATGGAGGTGCCTGGTGGGTGAAGTCAAGAAGGGCGACGCGGTGGGGAATCCCCCGGGTGAGGCCCGGGGGAGCGCCGACCGGCGGGCGGTGGCGGGCGACGGGCGGGCCATCCGGGTGCTGCTGGTCGACGACCACCAGGTCGTCCGCCGCGGACTGCGTACGTTCCTGGAGGTCCAGGACGACATCGAGGTGGTGGGGGAGGCGTCCGACGGCGCCGAGGGCATCGCCGCCGCCGAGCAACTGCGCCCGGACGTCGTCCTGATGGACGTCAAGATGCCCGGCATGGACGGCATCGAAGCCCTGCGCAAGCTGCGCGAACTGGACAACCCGGCCCGCGTGCTGGTCGTCACCAGCTTCACCGAGCAGCGCACCGTCGTCCCGGCGCTCCGCGCGGGCGCCGCGGGCTACGTCTACAAGGACGTCGACCCGGACGCCCTGGCCGGTGCCATCCGCTCCGTGCACGCCGGACACGTCCTGCTCCAGCCCGAGGTGGCCGGCGCGCTGCTCTCCCAGGAAGAGGGCAACAACGGCCAGGGGCGCGGCACTTCGCTGACCGACCGGGAGCGCGAGGTCCTCGCCCTGATAGCGGACGGCCGCTCCAACCGCGAGATCGCCCGGGCACTCGTCCTGTCGGAGAAGACCGTCAAGACCCATGTCTCGAACATCCTGATGAAGCTGGACCTCGCGGACCGGACCCAGGCCGCGCTCTGGGCGGTCCGGCACGGCATCGGCGCCTGAGGAGCGGGGCGGAGCGGAGGCCGGGGTCGGGGGCGGCTCCGGCTCCCGGCCAGGCCCGGAAGGGGGTCGGCTCCGGTCCCCGGCCAGGCCGCGGAAGGGGGCCGGACCGGGGCCGGTTCCCGCTCGGCACCTGTGGCGATCCGACTATCAGGGCACGGGCCGGTCCGCCGTCATCCGATCCGAGATTCATACCGTCGGGTGGACGTCACCCATGTGGCGCAACCCGCCGGGCGTCCGGCCGTTCTCCATGGCGTGCCGCGGAAGTCGACCGCGGCCGTCGTCAGGAGAGGTCAGAGAAGTGAAGAACATCAAGAGGGCCGTGGCCGTCACGATCGCCACGGGCGGACTCGCCGTCGCCGGTGCCGGTATCGCCTCCGCCCAGGGCATCGCGCAGGGCCACGCCGTGAACTCCCCCGGCGTCGTGTCGGGCAACCTGCTCCAGGTCCCGGTGCACGTCCCGGTCAACGTCACCGGCAACACCGTCTCGGTCGTCGGCGTCCTGAACCCGGCCTTCGGGAACCGCGGCCACAACTCCTGACCGCCGTCGCACGACGGGCCGGCCCGGCCACCCACTCCCGACGGGCCGGCCTCACCAGGCACCCGATGACCACCACCCCGCGGCTCCGCGCCGACACGTGAGGAACACTTCCATGAACACCGCCAAGAAGGCCGCTCTCGTACTCGCCACCGCCGGGCTGGCCGCCGGTGCCGCCGCCGGCTCCGCCGCCGCCACCGGGCATGCGCACGCCAACGGCGCCGTCCACAAGTCCCCCGGCGTCCTCGCGGGCAACCTCGTACAGATCCCCGTCGACGTGCCCGTGAACGTCTCCGGCAACAGCATCAACGTCGTGGGCGTCCTCAACCCCACCCACCACAACGCCGCCGCGAACCACTGATCCACGGCACCCCCGGACCGCGACAGCACCCGCGTCCACCCGAAGGCCCCGCCCGCCCGCACCCCGGCCGGCGGGGCCTTTCCCGCGCGTGCCCCGTACGGCCGTACCCCGTACGGGCGCGGCTCTCCCGTGCGGTCACGAGCCCGCCTGTGCCCCCGTACGGTCACGGCCCCACCCCGCCCACCCGGCGCTCACCCCCGGCGCCGCTCCGCCTCCTCCACGTACGCGTTGTACGCCGCCACCTGCGCCCGCCGGGCCGTGCGCTCCACCGGACGCAGCGCCTCGGCCCGCGCCGCCATCTCCGACGCGCTCACCGCACCACCGTGCTCCTGCCCGTCCCCGCCGGCACCCTGCGCGATCCCGATGAGCGCGCCGACCCGCTGCGCCAGCTCCAGCACGCGCACCGCCCGCGGCGGACAGCCGGGCGCCAGCACCTGCCGCCCCGCCTCGGCCCGCGCGCGGTACGCCTCCAGCGCCGCCTGCGCGACCGGCCCCGAGCCCGCCACGTCCAGCCGGGAGAGCACCTCGGTCGCCTCCCGCAGCGCCTCCGCCAGCTCCCGCTCCGCCTCGCCGAGCGAGGGCACGTCCGCCGGAGGCGCGTCGCGTATCGCGAGGCAGTGCCAGACCACCTCGACATGCACGTCCGCACGGGCCACCGCGGCGCCTCCGGGGCCCGACTCCCGCACCTCCGGGACGAGCCCGAGCGCCACCCCGGACGCCAGCACCGCCTCCCCGGCCTCCAGCGCCCGCGCGTTGAACTCCGGTGGACCGCTCAGCCCCAGCGGATGCCCCGGCACCGGCAGCGCCACCCGCAGGCCCGTCGCCCCCAGCGCCCGCAGCCGCCCCAGCGCGAGCGTCAGCCCGACCGGGCCCGGCTCCCCGGGCAGGCCCAGCACGCGGTGCACCGCGTCGTCGTCCGCGATCCGCTGCGCGGCTTCATCAGGTGAGACAAGCCCGGCCAACAGGGCATTTCCCCACGCGGCCAGCCGTCCCGAACGAGGTTCATCGAGCATGTCCCCAGCCTAAGGACAGGCACTGACATCGAGTGGCGTAGGTTTGCAGGGGGGATGCGCCCACAGGCGCACGAGACCGACCGATATGCAATGGGAGACAACGCGCTCATGAGCGATGTGCTGGAGCTGGTGGACGTATCCGTGGTCCGCGAAGGACGGGCTCTGGTGGACCAGGTCTCCTGGTCGGTCAAGGAGGGCGAGCGCTGGGTGATCCTCGGCCCCAACGGCGCCGGCAAGACCACCCTGCTCAACGTCGCCTCCAGCTACCTCTTCCCGAGCACCGGCACCGCCTCGATCCTCGGCGAGACCCTCGGCAAGGTCGACGTCTTCGACCTGCGCCCGCGCATCGGCGTGGCCGGCATCGCCCTCGCCGACAAGCTGCCGCGCAGCCAGACCGTCCTGCAGACCGTGCTGACCGCCGCGTACGGCATGACCGCCGGCTGGCGCGAGCAGTACGAGGACATCGACGAGCAGCGCGCCCGCGCCTTCCTCGACCGGCTCGGCATGAACGCGTACCTGGACCGGAAGTTCGGCACCCTCTCCGAGGGCGAGCGCAAGCGCACCCTCATCGCCCGCGCGATGATGACCGACCCCGAACTGCTCCTCCTGGACGAGCCCGCGGCCGGCCTCGACCTCGGCGGGCGCGAGGACCTCGTACGCCGCCTCGGCCGGCTCGCCCGCGACCCGTACGCGCCCTCCATGATCATGGTCACCCACCACGTCGAGGAGATCCCGCCCGGCTTCACCCACGTCCTGATGATCCGCCAGGGCAAGGTGCTGTCCGCCGGACCGCTCGACCTGGAGCTGACCTCCAGCAACCTCTCCCACTGCTTCGGCCTGCCGCTGGTCGTCGAGCGCCACGGCGACCGCTGGACCGCCCAGGGCCTGCCGCTCTCCTGACTCCGGCGCCCCTTTCCTGACCGGACGGCCCCTGTCCCGGGCCGTCCGGCGGATCTACCATGAAGGCGTGGATCCATGGGTGTGGTGGCTCATCGCCGCCGTAGGACTGGGCATTCCGCTCGTCGTGACCGCGATGCCCGAGTTCGGGATGCTCGCGGTCGGCGCCGTCGCCGGCGCGGTCACCGCGGGCCTCGGCGGCGGCACGGTCACACAGTTCATCGTCTTCGCGGCCGTCTCGGTCGCCCTCATCGCGGTGGTACGCCCCATCGCCAACCGCCACCGGACCCAGCGCCCGCAGCTGGCCTCGGGCATCGACGCCCTCAAGGGCCGCTCCGCCACCGTCCTGGAGCGGGTCGACGCGGCCGGCGGCCGGGTCAAGCTGGGCGGCGAGGTCTGGTCCGCCCGCGCGCTGGACGCCGACCAGGTCTACGAGCCGGGGCAGAAGGTGGACGTGGTGGAGATCGAAGGTGCCACCGCGGTCGTCATGTGAGCGTTCAAGCCAGTCGTCGTACGAGCGCACGGATGAGGCGAACCGCCAGCGCGCCGGCCCGTCGCTCTGAAAGACTCGATCAAGACAGGGCCGGCCCAGGCCGCCGCAGCCAGTAACCGAGGGGTATCGGGGAGCCGCAGTGGAACCGATCATCATCGTCCTGATCATCCTGGTGGTGCTCGTTTTCATCGCACTCATCAAAACGATCCAGGTCATCCCGCAGGCCAGCGCCGCCATCGTCGAACGCTTCGGCCGCTACACCCGCACCCTGAACGCGGGCCTGAACATCGTCGTCCCCTTCATCGACTCCATCCGCAACCGCATCGACCTGCGCGAACAGGTCGTGCCGTTCCCGCCGCAGCCGGTGATCACCCAGGACAACCTGGTCGTGAACATCGACACCGTCATCTACTACCAGGTCACCGACGCCCGCGCCGCGACGTACGAGGTCGCCAGCTACATCCAGGCGATCGAGCAGCTCACCGTCACCACCCTGCGCAACATCATCGGCGGCATGGACCTGGAGCGGACCCTGACCTCCCGCGAGGAGATCAACGCGGCGCTGCGCGGCGTCCTGGACGAGGCCACCGGCAAGTGGGGCATCCGCGTCAACCGCGTCGAGCTGAAGGCCATCGAGCCGCCGACCTCCATCCAGGACTCGATGGAGAAGCAGATGCGCGCCGACCGTGACAAGCGCGCCGCCATCCTCCAGGCCGAAGGTGTCCGGCAGTCCCAGATCCTCACCGCCGAAGGTGAGAAGCAGTCCTCGATCCTGCGCGCCGAAGGTGAGGCCAAGGCCGCCGCGCTGCGCGCCGAGGGCGAGGCGCAGGCGATCCGGGTGGTCTTCGAGTCGATCCACGCCGGCGACCCGGACCAGAAGCTGCTGTCCTACCAGTACCTCCAGATGCTGCCGAAGATCGCCGAGGGCGACGCCAACAAGCTCTGGATCGTGCCCAGCGAGATCGGCGACGCGCTCAAGGGCCTCGGCGGCGCCATCAACAGCTTCAACCCCGCGGGCGGCGGCGCCCCGGCCGGCGGCCCCGGCATGACCAAGTCCGCGCCGCACCGCGAACAGCCGCCCATCGACTGATCCGGCACCCCTCAGGGCCCGCCCCCGGCAAAGCACTGTCACGGGGGCGGGCCCTGATGCATGATCGGACCCTACCGATCATGTACGAGGGGGTCGCATGACCATGTGGGAAGCGCTCGCCGTCTTCGCGGCGGGCGGCGCCGCCGGCGCGATCAACGTCGTCGTCGGCTCCGGAACGCTGATCACCTTCCCGGTCCTGCTGGCCATCGGCCTGCCGCCGGTCACCGCCAACGTCTCCAACACCCTCGGCCTGGTGCCCGGTTCGCTCAGCGGCGCCTTCGGCTACCGCCGCGAGCTGGCCGGCCAGGGGCGCCGCATCCGGCGCTTCGGCGCCGCGGCCCTGACCGGCGGACTGATCGGCGCGGCCCTGCTGCTGGTGCTGCCGTCCGACGCCTTCAACGCGATCGTGCCCGTCCTGATCGCCGTGGCACTCGTCCTCGTCGTCCTCCAGCCCCGGCTCGCCGCCGCGCTGCGCGCCCGCCGCGCACGCAACGGCACCACCGTCCGCACGGACGGTGGTGCCCTGCTGCTGACCGGAATCCTCTTCGCGAGCATGTACGGCGGCTACTTCGGCGCCGCCCAGGGCGTCATCTACCTCTCCCTGATGGGCCTGCTGCTCAGTGAGGACCTGCAGCGCCTGAACGCCGTCAAGAACGTGCTGGCCCTGCTCGTCAACGGCGTCGCCGCGCTCTTCTTCCTCTTCGCCGCGCACATCGACTGGCTCGCCGTCGTCCTCGTCGCCACCGGCTCGGCCCTCGGCGGCCTGGTCGGCGCCAAGGTCGGCCGCCGCCTGCCGCCGGCCGTGCTGCGCGGGGTGATCGTCGCCGTCGGCATCGCGGCGATCACCCAGCTGCTGCTCAACTGAGCCGTACGCCCCGTAGCCCGCCGCGACCCGTTCGACCCGTACGAGCGCTACGCGGACAGCCCCAGCCACTCCGGCAGCTCCTCCCGCACGGAACCGGCCAGCGCCGCCACCAGCGCATCGGCGGGCGTCGGCTCGAACGGCCGCGTCAGCAGCCGCATCCCCGCCTGCTCCGGCGTCCGGTCCGCCTTGCGGTGATTGTCCTCCGCACAGGACGCGACCGTGTTCAGCCAGGTGTCGCCACCGCCGCGGGAGCGCGGCACGATGTGGTCCACGGTCGTCGCCCGCCGCCCGCAGTACGCGCACCGGTGCTGGTCACGTACCAGCACACCCCGCCGCGACCACGCCGCCTGTCTTCGGAACGGCACCCGAACGTACCGGCTCAGCCGGATCACCCGTGGCACCGGGACGTCCACCGCGGCGGCCCGGATCCGCAGCCCCGGATGCGCCTGCTCGACCACGGCCTTGTCCTGCATGACCAGCACCACCGCGCGCCGCAGCGACACCGTCGCCAGCGGCTCGAAGCTCGCGTTGAGCACCAGTGTCTCGCGCATCCCGTCCACCTCCCGGTCCCCGTTCGCCGCTCGGCGAAGTGGCTCCACTGTGCAGGTCCAGTGATCCCCTGGACAACGCAATTTCCGCACGCCACAAGGGAGATGAGAGATGACGGGGAGGTGAAGGTACGGGTGCGCGAAGAGGGGCGGAAGGAAGCACGCCGGGGCGCACGGCGGGCGGCACGCTCCGGGGCCCCGCCCCCGTGCGTTCCCGGGGCCCCGGAGCGTATGGCAGCCGACGCGGCCGTCCGACACGAGAGAGCGGACTCCGGCAGACGGCCGGCGACACACCTGCGCCCCGCCGTCCCCGCCGCTGCGGTACCGGCTGCCCGACGGCCGTGGTACGAGCCGTTTGCCGGCCATGCACCACTGTGCGAGCACGAGCGCCGGGGCGCAACGGATTTAGGACCGGTATCCGGGGCCCGGCCGGAATGCGGCCGGGCCCCGGGACACCGGCCCACTGCTCAGCTCCCGGCCGGGACCTCGTACTCGCCGATCAGCTGCGCCCGCCCGATCGCGTGGAAGCGCAGCTGGAAGCCGACCACGGCGGGCGTCGCGTCCGCGTCCGGACCGAGCTTCTCCTGGTCCACCGCGTACACCGTGAAGACGTAACGGTGCGGACCGTCACCGGGCGGCGGCGCCGCACCCGTGAAGTCCCGCGTGCCCGCGTCGTTGCGTACGTGGACGGCGCCCTCCGGCAGCCCCTTCATGTCACCGCTGCCGGCCCCCGCGGGCAGCTCGGTGACCGACGCGGGAATGTCGAAGACCGACCAGTGCCAGAAGCCGCTGCCGGTCGGCGCGTCCGGATCGAAGCAGGTGACCGCGTAGCTGCGGGTTCCCTCCGGCGCGCCCTCCCACCGCAGGTGCGGCGAGGTGTTGCCCTCCGCCTGCACCTGCGCCGACGGGAGCGGCCCGCCGTCGGTCACCTCGTCGCTCACCACGGTGAACCCGGCCACCGGCGGATGGAAATCGTGCGGGAGCGGCCGGCGCTTGAGCTCGGACACCTGGACACCTCCTGAGTCGCGAATGGACACCTGTCCGGCCAGGCTAAAGCGTGTGTCCCACCCCCGGGCGCCCGCCCGGCGGTGGGACACGGGCCCTCAGAGCCAGTTGCGCTTGCCGCCGACCTCGGCCAGCCACTGGTTCAGGTACGCCGCCCAGTCGGTTCCCTGGTACCCGTCCAGCGGCACCACGAACGAGCGGTACGTGTCGCTGCCCTCGCTGAAGAGCCCCGGCTTCTTGTCCATCTCCAGCACCACGTCCATCTCCCGGTCGTCCGCCACGAAGGACAGCTCGACCTGGTTCAGCCCGCGGTACTGCTGCGGCGCGTGAAACTCGATCTCCTGGTAGAACGGCAGCCGCTGCCGGGTACCCCGGATGTGCCCCTGCTCCAGGTCCGCGCTCTTGAACCGGAACCCGAGCCGGCCGAAGGCGTCCAGCAGGGCCTGCTGCGCGGGCAGCGGATGGACGTTGACCGGATCGAGGTCGCCGGAGTCCACCGCGCGGGCGATCGCCAGCTCCGTCGTCACCCCGACGTGCATCCCGTGCAGCTGCTGCCCCAGGAACGTCGTCACCGGCGTCTCCCACGGGATCTCCAGCCCGAACGGCACCGTGTGCACCGCCCCGGCCTGCACCTCGAAGGCCCCGCCGAGCTGCAGCTTGGTGAACTCGACGTCCCGCTTGTACTCCTGCTCGCCGCCCTCGACCTCCACCCGCGCCTGGAGGCCCACCGACAGCTTCTCGATCTGCTGGGCGACCGAACCGCCCTGGATCCGCACCTCGCCCTGCACGACCCCGCCCGGCACGACGTTCTCCTCGAAGAGCACCGTCTCCACCGACGCGCCTCCGGCCCCCAAGCTGGCCAGCAGCTTCTTGAACCCCATGCTCGTTCCTCCCCAGGCAGACGCCTGTACCTCGTGTGATGCGCCGTGATCGCGGCCCGGTCCGTCAGCTACCCACGCCGGGCGGCGCCGGCCGGTTCCGTGAGCGACACCTTCCCAACGGAACGTCCCGGAGGCCAGTCGCCCACCCGATGCTTCGCGTCGCTCTCCGTTACCCTTGATCCGCATGATCGTCGCACCGGACCGCCGACCGCTCACGCGGGACTTCTTCGACCGTCCCGTCCTGGACGTCGCGCCTGAGCTGCTCGGCCGCACCCTCGTACGCCGCACCCCCCAGGGGCCGATCGAACTGCGCATCACCGAGGTCGAGGCCTACAACGGCTCCTCGGACCCGGGCTCGCACGCCTACCGGGGACGCACCGCGCGCAACGCCTCGATGTTCGGACCGCCCGGCCACGCGTACGTGTATTTCATCTACGGCATGTGGTTCAGCCTCAACCTGGTCTGCAACAAGGAAGGCACCGCCAGCGGTGTCCTGCTGCGGGCCGGCGAAGTACTCACCGGAACACAGCAGGCGGCCGAACGCCGCCCGAAGGCACGCAACACCCGCGAACTCGCCAAGGGCCCGGCCCGGCTCGCCACCGCCCTCGACATCGACCGCTCCCTGGACGGTACGGACATCTGCTCCACCGACCCGGACCAGCCGCTCACCGTTCTCCAGGGCCATCCGGCGGACACGGAGGAGGTGCTCAACGGCCCGCGTACGGGCATCAGCGGCGAGGGCGCCGTGCACCCGTGGCGCTTCTGGATCGACGGCGACCCCACCGTCAGCCCGTACCGCGCCCACGTACCGCGCAAGCGCCGGAGCAGGGCTGCTTGAGCGTCGGAGCGGAGCTGTCGCGGCGGCCGGCGCGAAGCTGTTCGGGTGTCCGGAGCAGGGCTGCTTGACTCTGCCCTCCGGACCGCCTAACGTAGCCCGAGCCGCTTGACACGGGCAGCGCTGTCTGCGCGGGCCGCCGAGCGACGCAAACCCACTACCTACGAACGATCACCCCGGCGGGGTCCTTTTTCGCTTGCCGAAATTCGACGCCACGGCGCGATCATGCGCCGCACGGGAATTCGCTTAAAGTAGTGAGCACGCCGAAAGGCGTAACACGCCTCGCCGACGGGGCATCGGAAACGAATTCGATCCGGCAACGGACCGGGAAACGGATCTGATAACGTCGGAAGGGCCGGAAAGCGAGAGCCGGACGGTCGCCCCGCTCCAACAGGGGGCCGGATACGGAAAGCGGAAACGCGGAACGGATCTGGTAAGGTTGGAACCGCGCAGAAGCCGAAAGGCCGAAACGCACCGGCGAAAATCAGGACCGCGAGGATCTGATAGAGTCGGAAACGCAAGACCGAAGGGAAGCGCCCGGAGAGCCTGGTGAAACAGGCACAAAGGAAGCGTCC
>NZ_JBFAUH010000043.1:0-47023 GCF_040679095.1 Streptomyces sp. NPDC052496 | reverse complement strand
ATGCCGGCACCGGCGCGCTTGAAGGCGTTGCCGGTCACCGCCAGGGCGCCCAGCGACATGCCGTGGAAGGCGTTGGTGAAGGAGACGATCGACTCGCGGCCCTTGACCTTACGGGCCAGCTTGAGCGCGGCCTCCACGGCGTTGGCGCCCGTCGGGCCGGGGAACATGACCTTGTAGGGCAGGTCACGCGGGCGCAGGATGACGTTCTGGAAGGTCTCCAGGAACGCGCGCTTGGCCGTGGTGGACATGTCCAGGCCGTGGGTGACGCCGTCGCGCTCGATGTAGTCGATCAGGGCGCGTTTGAGTACGGGGTTGTTGTGCCCGTAGTTCAGCGACCCGGCACCGGCGAAGAAGTCGAGGTAGGTGTGCCCGTCCTCGTCGTACATGTGGCTGCCCTGCGCGCGGTCGAAGATCGTGGGCCAACCGCGGCAGTAGCTGCGTACCTCGGACTCCACGGTCTCGAAGACGCTCAGGTCGGGCTGGGTGATGGTCACAGCATGCTCCTGGGAGATGAGTGGCGTGAGCGGGGAGAAGTCTGCGGGGGCTGCGAAGGGGTCGGTCAGGGCCGGTGCCCGGCAGGGGGACCGAGCGGCCCGATGCGGTGGAGCACCTCCGGGGTGTGCCCCTGCTCGGGGAAGAGCCCGGCGTCGAGGAGGACCTCGCGCGTCAGGGGCGCGCCGTGGCGCTCGGCGAACGACGCGAACAGCCGGTTGGACGCCGCGTTGTCCGGGGTGATCGTGGTCTCGATGCGACGTACGCCCAGTTCCGTCGCGGCGCGGGCGACCAGGCCGTCCAGCAGGGCGGCGGCCAGTCCGCGGCCGCGGTGCGCCTCGTCGACGGCGACCTGCCAGACGAAGAGCGTGTCCGGGGACTCGGGGCGGAGGTAGCCGGTGATGAAGGCGGCCGGCTCGCCCGCGCCGTCGCGGGCGACGGCGGAGGTGGCGGCGAAGTCGCGACACCACAGCAGGTAGCTGTAGGAGGAGTTGAGGTCCAGCGTCCGGGAGTCGCGGGCGATGCGCCAGATCGCGGCTCCGTCCTCCACGCGCGGTGTGTCGAGCTTGAAACCCTCCGGCAATTCTCTGATATCGCTTCGGGCACCTGCATGGTCTGCTTGTGCGGCGGTCATGCGAATTCAATTTACCCAGGGAAAAAGGAAAATGCATCGGGGGGAGGGGTTACGTGGGGACGGGGTCTTGTGTTATCGCGCGGGGGCGCACGAGCGCGCGAAACGACTGCACGATGTACGGGTTTGCCCGGAAAATTCGGGGCGAAGTGGGCAGGGTGTGGGGTCGGTCACAGCTCCGTAACGTCCTGGTGACCCCACGGAATTACCTGCTCCGGCGCTAGCGAAATCTTGGCGTTTGAGCTGCGAAAAAGCGGGCAGAAGAATACGGGAAGCTGCGCACTGGAGAATTGGAAATTCGCCGGTAAAAGGTGTACCGCAAGAAAAGCCCGGGCGTCCACGGTGTTTCTGTGGAGCGGCTCGCCGTATGAGGCTGCGGTGCCCCGCGATCCGGCGCCCGGGCCCCGTGCCGCCCACCGCACCCCGCGTCATACAGTGCGGCCATGAGCGAGAGCGTGGTGCTGCACATCAAGGGCAGGGTCCTGGCCGGGCCGGACGACGTGCGCGACGAACTCTGGGTCGTCGACGGCCGGGTGACCTACGAGCGGCCGGCGTCCGCACGGGAGGTGACGACCGTTCAGGGCTGGGCGCTGCCGGGCCTGGTCGACGCCCACTGTCACGTCGGACTCGACGCCCACGGGCCGGTCGACGAGGCCACCAGCGAGAAGCAGGCGCTGACCGAGCGCGAGGCGGGCACCCTGCTGCTCAGGGACGCGGGCTCACCGTCCGACACCCGCTGGATCGACGACCGCGAGGACCTGCCGCGGATCATCCGGGCCGGCCGCCACATCGCCCGTACCCGCCGCTACATCCGCAACTACGCCCACGAGATCGAGCCGGAGGACCTGGTCGCGTACGTCGCGCGGGAGGCCCGGCGCGGTGACGGCTGGGTCAAACTGGTCGGCGACTGGATCGACCGCGAGACCGGCGACCTGGGCGCCTGCTGGCCGCGCGGCGCCGTCGAGGCGGCCATCGCCGAGGCGCACCGGCTGGGGGCGCGGGTGACCGCCCACTGCTTCGCCGAGGAGAGCCTCGCGCCACTGGTCGAGGCGGGCATCGACTGCGTCGAACACGCCACCGGTCTCACGGAGGAGACCATTCCGCTGTTCGCCGAGCGGGGCGTCGCGATCGTCCCCACCCTTGTCAACATCGCCACCTTCCCGACGCTGGCCGCCGGTGGTGAGAAGAAGTTCCCCGCCTGGGCGAGCCACATGCGCCGCCTGCACGAGCGCCGCTACGACACCGTACGCGCGGCGTACGACGCCGGGGTGCCCATCTTCGCCGGCACCGACGCGGGCGGCTCCCTCGCCCACGGCCTGATCGCGCAGGAGGTCGCCGAACTCACCAAGGCGGGCATCCCCGCGGTGGACGCGCTCGCGGCGACGACGTGGGGCGCGCGGAAGTGGCTGGGACGGCCGGGCCTGGAGGAGGGCGCCCCGGCGGACCTGGTCGTCTACGAGGCGGATCCGCGCGCGGACGTACGGGTGCTGGGGGCACCGCGGAGGGTGGTGCTGCGGGGGCGGGTGGTCGGTTAGGCGGGGCCCGGTTGCGGGCTGGTTTCCCGGTCTGCGGCGGCGCGGGCCCGGCCCTTACTTCGTCCTACGGTTCCGGACCCTCCCGTACGTGTCAGCCCGACACGTAAGCGGGTGGCGGCGTCGTCAGTGTCCGCGGCGTGCGTCGCGGGCCATCCAGGCGGCCACCACCGCGCCCGAGATGTTGTGCCATACGGAGAAGACGGCCGCGGGGAGCGCCGCTGCGGGGCTGAAGTGGGCGGTGGCCAGGGACGCGGCGAGGCCGGAGTTCTGCATGCCAACCTCGAAGGCCATGGCCCGGCCGGCCGGCTTGCCCAGGCGGGCCAGGCGGCCGGCTCCGTAGCCGAGGGCCAGGCCCAGGCCGTTGTGCAGGACGACGGCGAGGACGACCAGGGCCGCGGCGTCCTTGATGCGGGCGGCGCTGCCGGAGACGACGACCAGCACGATCGCCGCGATCGTCACGGCGGACAGCCACGGCAGCGCGCGCAGCGCCCGGTCCACCCAGCGGCCCGCGACGAGCCGGACCACCAGGCCGCCGAGTACCGGCAGCAGCACCGTCTTGAGGATGTCGGTCACCATCGCCCCGGCTTCCACGTCCAGGAACTGGCCGGCGAGCAGCAGGGTCAGTGGGGGAGTGATGAGGGGCGCGAGGACGGTGGAGACCGTCGCGACCGAGACGGACAGGGCGACGTCGCCGCGGGCCAGGTACGTCACGACGTTGGAGGCGGTGCCGCTGGGGGCGCAGCCGACCAGGATGACACCGGCCGCGAGCTGGGGCGGCAGGTGGAGGGCGGTGGCGATCAGCCAGCCCAGGCCGGGCATGATCACGTAATGGGCGGCCAGGCCCAGGCCCACCGCCCAGGGGCGCTTGGCGACCGCCGCGAAGTCCGGCGGTGTCAGGGTCAGGCCCATCGAGAACATCACGACGCCGAGCAGCCACGGGACGGCGGGCGCCCAGCCGGTGAACGGTGCGGGCCACAGCAGCCCGACGGCGCCCGCCGCGATCACCAGGAGGGGGAAGACGGTGACGGCCCGCCGCGCCGCCCGGTCGGAGGCGGGCAGGTCACCGGCGGGTGCGGGGCGCTGGCTCAGCTGTTCGGTCGGCACGGCGGCACCTTAACGCCGGGCTGCGTGTAGGTGGCAAGGGGTTTCGGATGGTGGACGGGGCGAGGCGGGGCCGGGACGGGCGTCAGCCGGTCAGGGCTTTGTCCAGGGCCTCCGCGAAGCGGTCCGTCGTGGACCGGTCCCGTACCGCCAGCCGCAGCCACTCCGGGCCCAGCCCCGGGAACGTGTCGCCGCGCCGCACCGCGAAGCCGAGTGCCCGCAGCCGGGTGCGGACGGCCGCCGCGTCCGGCAGCCGGACGAGGACGAACGGGCCCTCGGCGGGGGCCGTCGCGTGCACGCGCGTGCCGTCGGGGCCGCGTACCTCCGCCAGCCGGGCCAGCAGGTGGTCCCGGTCCGCCGCGATCTGCCGGGCCGCGTCCGCCGCCTCCGCCAGCGCCGCCGGCTCGCAGCACGCCTCGGCCGCGGCGAGGGCCGGTGCCGAGACCGGCCACAGGGGCTGGGCCTGCTCCAGGGCGGCGATGGTCTCCGGGGCGGCGAGTACGTAGCCGATGCGCAGGCCCGCCAGGCCCCAGGTCTTGGTCAGGCTGCGCAGCACGACGAGTCCGGGTACGTCCGTACGCGACGCCAGCGACGCATGCTCGCCGGGGACCGCGTCCATGAACGCCTCGTCCACGACCAGGGTGCGGCCGGGCCGCGCCAGCCGGGCGATCTCCTCGGCGGGGTGCAGGACGGAGGTGGGGTTGGTGGGGTTGCCGACGACGACGAGGTCCGCCTCGTCGGGGACCGCACCGGCGGTCAGACGGAAGCCGTCGCGTTCGGTGAGCAGCACGCGTTCCACGGCGTGCCCGGCGTCGCGCAGCGCCGCCTCGGGCTCGGTGAACTGCGGATGCACGACCAGCGGCCGGCGGGCCCGTAGCGCACGGGCGATCAGCACGAACGCCTCCGCCGCGCCCGCCGTCAGCAGCACCCGCTCCGGCGGGAGCCCGTGCCGCGCCGCCACCGCCCGGCGTGCCGGGCCGCCGTCGGGGTACGCGGCGAGGCCGTCCAGGGAGGCCGCGATGCGTGCCTTGAGCCAGACCGGTGGCGTACCGGCGCGCACGTTGACGGCGAGGTCGGTCAGCCCGGCGTCCGCGCCGCGCACTTCGGCGTCCCCGTGGTGGCGCAGGTCCGGCTCGTACGGGTGGGGGCCGGGTATGCCGCCGGGGGCGGCGGACGGCGGGGTGGTCACGACGTCTCCTTGGTGCAGAGGGGGGATGAGGCGCCGGCGCGGGCCACGGCGCAGGTGGCCCGGGCTCCGGGCGCGGACGTGTGTTTGCCGACGAGGAGCCGGGCCGCGACGGTACCGGGGCCCGCGTACGGGCCGGGCGCCCCGCCCGTGGCGAGGCCCGCCGCCCCCGCCAGCGCGGCGGCCTCCGCGACGCTCGGCGTGCCGGTGGCGGCCAGCGCCGCCGCCGACGGGTGCGGTACGGGCACGGTGGCCAGCACGGCGGCCGGGTACACCAGCAGCGGCACGCCGAGCCGCCCGGCCGCCTCGGCCAGCCCCGGCTCCGCCGCCTTCGTGTCCACGGTCGCCAGCGCGGTGACCGCGTCCGGTGCCAGGCCCGCGGCCGTGAGACAGTCCATGACCAGTGCCAGCACCTCCGCGGCGGGGACGCCCCGGCGGGCACCGACGCCGGCCACGACGGGTGCCGCGCTCACCGGGCCCGTCCCGCGTCCTGGACATGCGGGATGCCCGGGCGGTCAGTAAGCAGGAGTGAGGGGTGCCGGAACCCCGGGGAAGGGGTGAGACCGTGCCGGTGGTCATCGCGCTGGGCGCGTTCCTGATGACCCTGGCCGGCGGCTGGGTCGCCCATCGGGTCACCGACCGCCGGCACCTGGTCCTGGGGCTGGCCGGCGGCCTGATGCTGGGCGTGGTCGGACTGGACCTGCTGCCGGAGGCGCTGGAGGCGGCGGGCGCCGAGGTGTACGGCGTCCCGGCCGCGCTGCTCTGCTTCGTGCTGGGGTTCCTGACCGCGCACGCGGTGGAACGGCTGCTGGCGGTCCGCAAGGCGGCGCACGGCATGGACCCGGACGAACGCGTGCCGCAGGTCGGTCTGACGGCCGCCGCCGCGATGGTGGTGCACAGCTTCATGGACGGCTTCGCGATCGGCCTGGCCTACCAGGTGGGCCGGGAGATGGCGGTGGCCGTGGCGCTGGCCGTCATCGCCCACGACTTCGCGGACGGCTTCAACACGTACACGATCACCAGCCTGTACGGGAACGCCCGCAACCGGGCGCTGACCATGCTCGGCGCGGACGCGCTCGCCCCGCTGGCCGGCGCCGCCGCCACCCTGCTGTTCACCCTTCCGGAGCAATGGCTCGGGATTTACCTGGGCTTCTTCGGCGGCGTGCTGCTCTACCTGGCGACCTCCGACATCCTCCCGGAGGCACACCACGACCACCCCGCGCTGTCCACCCTGCTGTGCACGGTGGCGGGCGTGGCCTTCATCTGGCTGGTGGTCGGCCTGGCGGGCTGAACCGGTGCGCCGGACGGGCGCGGCACCGGGTACGGCGGTCACGGCGCGCCGGTCCCCACACCCACGGAGACCGGCCCGTTGCGTCCCTCCAGTACGGCGGTCAGCCCCGGCTCGTCGCCCGCCTCGACGGTGAGCGTGGCGCCCAGGGCGGCCAGTTCGGCGCGGATCGTCGACGGGTCGGGGTGGGTGCCGGCGAGCGAGCGCAGCCGGACGGCCGGCAGCCCCGGCACCGTGGCGGGGTGCGGCGTGTCGCCCCAGTCCAGCAGGAACGGCACCAGCCCGCCGCCGGTGCGCGGCGGCGTCAGCGTCCAGGAGAGCGTGCCGCCGTCGGGTGTGTGCCGGGACATCGCCACCGGCTCGCCCGGGTCGTAACCGAGCGCGCGGGCGCGGGCGACGTGCTGGGCGATGTC
This sequence comes from Streptomyces sp. NPDC052496, assembly GCF_040679095.1. Lineage (NCBI taxonomy): Bacteria > Bacillati > Actinomycetota > Actinomycetes > Kitasatosporales > Streptomycetaceae > Streptomyces > Streptomyces sp. NPDC052496. The sequence continues at coordinate 40,377 of NZ_JBFAUH010000043.1, read as the reverse complement.
GTGCACCCGTACCGCCCAGTGGGCCAGCCGCGGGCCGCGCAGCGCGTCGATGCCGAACCAGCGCGGCGCCTCGGGCGCCGGCTGCCCGGGGTCCGGCCCGATGATCTCCAGGTAGGCGCCGTCGCCCAGGCCCAGCAGGGCGTTGCGGGTGCCGCGGCCCGGGTGACCGCCGCCCGGCACCGGCCGGACGCCGGTCAGCGCGGCGACCTCGGCGGCGGTGCCCTCCAGGTCGGGAGTGGCGAGGACCAGGTGGTCCAGTACGGCGTCAGCCACGGCGGGCCTCCAGTGGCGGGCGGTCGGCGGCGCGGGCGGCCAGGCGGCGGGCCAGCGACGGTTCGGCCGCCCAGTGGACGTGCAGGTACGAGGCGTGCACCCCGTCCTGCACATGGCCCTCCACCCGGCGCACGGGATGGGTCATGCCCCAGGCGGGGGACGCGCCCGCGCCCGGTTCCAGCACCGTACGGTGGAACTCGTGGCCGCGCACCCGCGTACCCGCCACGGCAAGGGCGTTGTCGGTCAGCGCCACCGCCTCCCGGTAGCCCAGCGTCAGCCGCTCCGACATCCGCGCGTCGGCGGGCAGCACCCCGCACATCGGCTGGCCGTCGAGGGACCGGGACAGGTACAGCAGCCCGGCGCACTCGGCGACGACCGGCGCGCCCGAGGCCGCCAGGTCCACCACGGCGCGGCGCAGCGGCTCGTTGGCCGACAGTTCGGCCGCGTACATCTCGGGGAAGCCGCCGCCGATCACCAGCGCCTGCGTCCCGGCGGGCAGCCGCTCGTCGCGCAGCGGGTCGAAGACGGCCACCTCGGCCCCGGCGGCCCGCAGGAGTTCGGGGTGCTCGGCGTACGAGAAGGTGAACGCGGCGCCGCCCGCGACGGCCACCACGGGCCGGCCGGCGACGGCGGCAGCACCCCCGGCCCCCTGCGCGACGGCGAGCGCCGGATCCCAGGCCGTGCCGGACAGCTCCGGCGCGCTGTGCGCCAGCGCCAGCAGCGCCTTGAGGTCGCAGCCCTCCCGTACCTGGGCGGCCTGCGCCCGTACGGACTCCACCGCCTCGGCCTGCCGTTCGGCGACCGGGACCAGACCCAGGTGCCGGGACGGCGTCCGCACCTGCGGCGCCCGGCGCAGCGCGCCCAGCACCGGCACGCCCGCCTCGTCCAGCGCCGCGCGCAGCAGCTCCTCGTGCCGGTCCGAGCCGACCTTGTTCAGGATCACCCCGGCCAGCCGTACCTCCGGATCCCAGGACGCGAAGCCGTGCACCAGCGCCGCCACCGACCTCGACTGCGCCGAGGCGTCCACGACCAGCACGACCGGCGCCCGCAGCAGCTTGGCGACCTGCGCGGTGGAGGCGAGCTCGCCGAGCCCGGAGGCACCGTCGTACAGCCCCATCACGCCCTCGACCACCGCCAGGTCGGCACCGGCCGACCCGTGCAGGAACAGCGGTGCCACCTGGTCCGGGCCGCACAGGTACGCGTCCAGGTTGCGGCCCGGCCGGCCCGTCGCCAGGGCGTGGTAGCCCGGGTCGATGTAGTCGGGGCCCACCTTGTGCGCGGAGACCGTGAGCCCGGCCTCGGTGAAGGCCGCCATCAGGCCGGTGGCGACGGTCGTCTTGCCGCTGCCCGAGGCGGGCGCGGCGATGACGAGCCGGGGGATCGTGCTCACGGTCGGGTTGCTCCTGGTCCTGCTGCTCTCGTTGCCGTCGTGCGCGGTGGCGGTGTCACCACTCGATGCCCCGCTGGCCCTTCTGGCCCGCGTCCATCGGGTGCTTGACCTTGGTCATCTCGGTGACCAGGTCCGCGAAGTCGCACAGCTCCCGCGGCGCGTTGCGGCCCGTGATGACGACGTGCTGGGTGCCGGGCCGGTCGCGCAGGACGGAGACGACCTCGGCGGGGTCCACCCAGCCCCAGTGCATGGGGTAGGCGAACTCGTCCAGTACGTACAGCTTGTACGTCTCGGCGGCCAGGTCCCGCTTGACCTGCTCCCAGCCCTCGCGGGCCGCTTCCTCGTTGCTGAACTGCGAGTCGCGCTGCACCCAGGACCAGCCCTCGCCCATCTTGTGCCAGGCGACCGTGCCGCCTTCGCCGGTGCCGCCGAGTACCCGCAGCGCGCGCTCCTCACCCACCTTCCACTTCGCCGACTTCACGAACTGGAACACCCCGACCGGCCAGCCCTGGTTCCAGGCCCGCAGCGCCAGCCCGAAGGCGGCGGTGGACTTGCCCTTGCCGGGGCCGGTGTGGACGAGGACCAGCGGGCGGTTGCGGCGCTGGCGTGTGGTCAGTCCGTCGTCGGGGACGACGGACGGCTGTCCCTGTGGCATTACGCGGCCCTCCGGGTGGTGTGGTGGTTGCCCTGTCCGCGGACGTCGCGGACGAGCGCGGAGACACTGTCCGCGCGCAGTTCGTCGAGGGTGACGACGGTGCCCTGGAGGTCCCGGGCCAGCTCGCCCGCCAGCCCCAGCCGTACCGGCCCGGCCTCGCAGTCCACGACCACCGAGGCGACGCCCTCGGCGCCCAGCAGCCGGGCGGCGCGGGACGTGCGCACCAGCGGCTCGGGGCCGCCGGTGGACCGGCCGTCGGTGACGACCACCAGCAGCGGCCGGCGCGAGGCGTCCCGCAGCCGCTCCACGCGCAGCACCTCGTGGGCCTTGAGCAGGCCCGCGGACAGCGGTGTGCGGCCGCCGGTGGGCAGCGACTCCAGCCGCGCGGCGCCCGCCTCGACCGACGAGGTGGGCGGCAGCGCCAGTTCGGCCGCCGAGCCGCGGAAGGTGATCATGCCGATCTTGTCGCGCCGCTGGTACGCGTCGAGCAGCAGCGACAGCACCGCGCCCTTGACCGCGCTCATCCGCTTGCGCGCCGCCATCGAACCGGACGCGTCCACGACGAAGAGCACCAGATTGCCCTCCCGGCCCTCACGCACCGCCTCGCGCAGGTCGTCCCGGCGGACGACGAGCCCCGGACCGCTGCGTCCGCGCGCCACCTGGTGCGGCGCGGCGGCCTGCACGGTCGCGGCCAGGTGCAGCTTGGTCAGGGTGCCCTGCGGGCGGCGGGCGCCGGTGGTGCGGCCGTGTGCCGTACGGGCCCGCGAGCGGCGGCCGTCCGCACCCTCGCCGAGCCCCGGGACGTCGAGGCGCCGGGTACGGAACGGGTCGCCGGCCGCGACGGCGGCCTTTTCGCCGCCTCCGCCCGGGGTGTCCTCCTGCGGGCCGTCGGACTCCGGGCCGGCGGCCCGCGCCTTCGGGTCGGCGGGGGCCGGTTCCGGATCCGGGGCCTGCGACTGCTCGGGCAGCTGCGGCTGGTCGTGCGGCGCCTGCGCGTCCTGGCCCTGCGGGCCGTCCGCGCCGCCGTCACCGTCGCCGTCCTGCGGCGGCTGTCCGCCGCCCGGCCCGTCGGGGCCGTCGTCGGGGCCGCCGTCCGGGTCCGGGTCGGGCTCCGAGTCGTCGTCGTCCGCGGCGAACTCCTCCAGCACCTGGTCGAGTTTGTCCTCGTCCAGGCCGGGCGCGTCGAAGGGATTGCGACGGCGCCGGTGGGGGAGCGCCAGGAGGGCGGCCTGCCGTACGTCCTCCTCGCGGACCTCCGTACGGCCCGCCCACGCGGCCAGCGCGCCGGCAGTACGCGCCATCACGATGTCCGCGCGCATCCCGTCGACCTCGAACGCGGCACACACCGCGGCGATCTGCCGCAGCACCGCGTCCCCGAGGACCACCTCAGGCAGCAGTGCCCGCGCGGCGGCGATCCGCTCCCGCAGCTCGCCCTCCTCGGCGGCCCAGCGCGCTGCGAAGCCCGCCGGGTCGGCGTCGTAGGCCAGACGGCGCCGGACGACCTCGACCCGCTGGTCCGGCTCGCGGGACGCGGCGACCTCGACGGTCAGTCCGAAGCGGTCCAGCAACTGCGGCCGCAGCTCGCCCTCTTCAGGGTTCATGGTGCCGACGAGCAGGAAGCGCGCGGCGTGCCGTACGGAGACGCCTTCGCGCTCGACGTACGAGGCGCCCATGGCGGCGGCGTCCAGCAGCAGGTCCACGAGGTGGTCGTGGAGCAGGTTGACCTCGTCCACGTACAGGATGCCGCGGTGCGCGTCCGCCAGCAGGCCGGGCTCGAAAGCCTTCACGCCTTCCGACAGCGCGCGCTCGATGTCCAGCGCGCCGACCAGGCGGTCCTCGGAGGCGCCGACGGGCAGCTCGACCATGCGGGCCGGGCGCTCCTCCGCGCCGGCCGCCTCGTGCGGGCCGTCCGGGCACGCCGGGTCCGGCGCGGCGGGGTCGCAGGAGAAGCGGCAGCCGGTCACGACCGGGACGTCCGGCATCAGCGCCGTCAGGCCCCGCACGATCGTCGACTTCGCGGTGCCCTTCTCGCCGCGGACGAGCACCCCGCCGATGGCCGGCGAGATGGCGTTGAGCAGCAGGCTCAGCCGCATGTCGGACATGCCGACGACCGCGGTGAACGGGTAAGGGACCGATGCCATTAAGGAGTACCCCCTTCGAGGGACGTGCGGTGTGCGGGCGCGGCGGAGGCCGCGCCGGGTGCGGCCGGGGTGCGGGGCGGCGGTATCGGTGGCGCCCCCGGCGGTACGAACGGCAGCCCGGCCGGCACCCCGTCCTCGATCAGCCGCAGCAGCGCCTCCGTGTCCGCGTGCTCCTCGATCAGGTCGCCGAGCCTGTCGAGCTGCTCCTCGCGCAGCGCGGCGAAACTGGTGTCCGGCGCGGGGACGAACGCCCGGCCCGCGTCGGCGGCCACCCGCCGCAGGAACGCCCGCCGGAAGCCGTCGCTCTCCAGGGAGCCGTGCCAGTGGGTGCCCCAGACCGATCCGGACCGGCAGCCGTCCAGGAAGGGCTGCCCGCCGAGGACCTCGGCCACGCCGTGGTGGATCTCGTACCCCTCGACCGGCTGACCCAGCTCCTCGCCGGACGGCCGGGCCAGGGTCTTGTCCGCCGCGAACCGTACGCGTACGGGCAGCAGGCCCAGCCCGTCCACCGTCCCGGCCTTCGACTCGACCTCGTCCTCGATCCGCTCGCCCAGCATCTGGAAACCGCCGCAGATGCCGAGCACCGGGCGGCCCTCCGCCGCCCGCCGCCGGACCGCGTCCGCGATGCCGCGCTCGCGCAGCCACTGGAGCGCGCGGACGGTGCCGCGGGTGCCGGGCAGGACGACGAGGTCGGCGTCGGCCAGTTCCTCGGGGCGGTCCACGAACCGGACCACGACGCCCGGTTCGGCGGCCAGCGCGTCCACGTCCGTGAAGTTCGACATCAGCGGTACGGCGGCCACCGCGACCCGCAGCACGTCGGCACCGTGCGGCGGCGCCACGACGCTCTCGCGCACCGCGCCGCGCAGCGACACCCGCAGGCCGTCCTCCTCGTCGATGCCCAGACCGTGCGCGAACGGCAGCACCCCGAGGGTGGGCCGCCCGGTCAGCTCCTTCAGCATCTCCAGGCCCGGTTCCAGCAGCGTCACATCGCCCCGGAACTTGTTGACCAGATAGCCCGCGACCAGCGCCTGGTCCTCCGGGGACAGCAGCGCCGTGGTGCCGAAGAACGAGGCGAACACCCCGCCCCGGTCGATGTCGCCGACCACCACGGCCGGGATACGGGCGGCGCGCGCGATGCCCATGTTCACGATGTCGGTACGCCGCAGGTTGATCTCCGCCGGGCTGCCGGCACCCTCGCAGATCACCGCGTCGTGCGTACGGCGCAGCTCCTGGAGGCAGTCCGTGACCGTACCGAGCAGCTGCTCCTGGCGCCCCGCGTGGTAGCCGCGCGCGCTCAGCTCGCCCACCGGCTTGCCCATCAGCACGACCTGGCTGCTGCGGTCACTGCCCGGCTTCAGCAGCACCGGGTTCATCAGCGCGCTCGGCTCGACGCGCGCCGCCGCTGCCTGCATGGCCTGTGCCCGCCCGATCTCCGCGCCCTCGCGCGTCACGAACGAGTTCAGCGACATGTTCTGTGCCTTGAAGGGCGCCACCTTGACGCCCTTGCGGGCCAGCCAGCGGCAGATGCCCGCCGTCACCACGCTCTTGCCCGCGTCGGACGTGGTGCCCGCCACCAGCAGCCCGCCGCCGAGCGGAGCCCCACCCGAACCGTTCACCTGGCACTCCTCGCCGTGCGTGCGTTGCCGCTCACTTGGTCCTCCTGGCCGTACGGGAGCGCCGCAGCGCCCCGGCCGCCAGCCTGCCCGTCACCGTGGCCGCCAGCGCCAGCGCGCTCACCCGGCGCGACAGCCGCACGGCCCGCTCGACGTCCGCCACCGCGACGGGCCGCCCGGCGTCACCGTTGAGCACCGGCCGGTGCTCGACCCGGCCGCCGTACGCCAGCGTGCCGCCCAGCCGCACGCCCAGCGCCCCGGCGAACGCCGCCTCCACCGGGCCCGCGTTCGGGCTCGGGTGGGACGGGCCGTCCTGCCGCCAGGCGCGCCACGCGCCCCGCCGGTCCGGACCGGCCAGCACCGCCAGCGCGGCGGTCAGCCGGGAGCCGGGGAAGCCGGCCACGTCGTCGAGGCGGGCCGAAGCCCAGCCGAAGCGGCGGTAGCGCGGGGACTTGTGGCCCACCATCGCGTCCAGCGTGTTGACGGCACGGAACGCCAGCAGCCCCGGCACGCCCGCGACCGCGCCCCACACCAGGGCGCCGACCACCGCGTCCGAGGTGTTCTCGGCGACGGACTCGACCACCGCGCGCGCCAGCTGCTGCCCGTCCAGGGCCTGCGGGTCGCGCCCGCACAGGTGCGGCAGGCGCTCGCGCGCCACGTCGAGGTCGCCCACGGCGAGCGCGCCGCCGACGGCCCGCGCCTCGCGGCCCAGCGAGGTGCCGCCCAGGACGGCCCAGGTGGCGGCGGCGGTCAGCGCGACGGAGGCGGGAAAGGCGGCGGGGGAGCGGCGCACGGCGCGGTCCAGCAGCGCGGCACCGGCGGCGGTGCCGCCCGCGAGCAGCGCGGTGTGCAGGGCGCCGCGCCCGCGGTCGTCGCGCCACAGGCGGCGTTCCACGGCGGCCGCGGCCCGCCCGAAGGCGGCCACGGGGTGACCGCGCCGGGGATCGCCCACGGCCAGGTCGCCGAGGAAGCCGAGGGCCGCGCCGCACGCGTAGCCGGCGTGTTCGGCACGCATCGGATCAGACCGCCGTCACGCCTCGGAGGGGCGGCGTGGGGGTACGTCCAGCAGATCTCGAACTGCGGCCGGGCATGGCGGTAGGTCCTCACTCAGGGTCCGCGCCCTGGTTCGACGGATACGGCGACGAGAGTCTCCTGGCTCCCCGGATCGGCGCTTCCCCCGGCCTTCCAGTCCGTACGGGAACCTGCGTCGCGGGACGCGGACCGTGGCCCTTGGTGGAGGGGCGCTCCCCGGTGACAGTGGCGGGACCGCGCCGGATTCTCACCGGACTTCCTCATCTGTCGCCGATTGGCTCCGGCAGTCCACCACGCTCCGCGAAGCCCGTCAACTCGCGCTTGACCTGCGGCGCGGGGCCGTGCCGGTGCCTGTGTCCAAGGACACAGCGGCCGGTGCCCGGCACGCCGCGGAAGGACGTCCGGCGAACGACGACGGGGCGCCCGGCGGACGCGGCGGGTGCCGCGGCCACCGGACGCCCCGGGGCGCCGTGCCGGTGCCGGTCAGGCGGCGACGATCAGATAGATCCCGTACGCCACGGCCGCCGCGCACAGCGCGAAGCAGGCGTACGCCCCGGCCCGCGCCGCGCCGCCGGGCGCGCCGGCGGTCACCGGCGCGCCCTCCTGCCGCGGCGTGCGGGACGTGCCGACGATGCCGAGGGTGAACAGGCCCACGATCCCGACCGTCACGACCAGCGTGACACCGAAGACCTGGCCGAGCGCTGCCCAGTCGATGCTCATTGCGTTCTCGTTCCTCCGTGGGAGCCGTGCGGCCGGGTCAGCCGGCGGCCGAGCCGGCCTTGGCGCGGCGCCGGTCGTGCGTCTCGTGCGGGTGGGCGGCCACCGGGTCGGCGATCACCGGGGCGGCGCCGACCGGGTCCGCGAGCGGCGCTCCGGCCACCGCGGGCGCCGGGACGGCGGCCACGACCGGGCCGGCGGGCGGCGGCGCGACGGCCTGCAGCGCGGTGGTGACGACGCCGGCGGGCTCCGCCGCCGGGCCCTCGTTGACGTTGGTGTGGTCCACCGGCTTGCGCCGGGAGGCCATCCAGATCGCGCCGCAGACGGCGAGGGCCAGGACGGCGACGGCCGCGATGCCCCAGTCGCCCTGGTCGGCCAGGAGCGCGGCACCGGCCGCGACCAGCCCGGCGGCCGGCAGCGTCAGGCACCAGGCGGCGGCCATCCGGCCCGCCGTGGACCAGCGCACCACGCCGCCCTTGCGGCCCAGGCCGGAGCCCATCACCGCGCCGGAGCACACCTGGGTGGTGGAGAGCGCGAAGCCGAGGTGGGAGGAGGCCAGGATGGTGGCCGCGGCGCCGGTCTGGGCGGCGAAGCCCTGCGGCGGCTGGATGTCGGTGATGCCCTTGCCCATCGTGCGGATGATCCGCCAGCCGCCCAGGTACGTGCCGAGGGCGATGGCCAGGCCGGCCGAGGCGATGACCCACAGCGGCGGGTCGGCGTGCGGCGCGACGACGCCGCCGGTGATCAGCGCGAGGGTGATCACGCCCATCGTCTTCTGGGCGTCGTTGGTGCCGTGGGCGAGGGAGACCAGCGCGGCCGAGGCGATCTGCCCGGCGCGGTAGCCCTTGGCGGTGTCCTCCTCGGCGCGGTTGCGGGCCAGCCGGTAGGTCAGCCGGGTCGCGGCCGTCGAGGCCAGGCCGGCCACGATCGGGGCGGCGACGGCCGGGATGAGGACCTTCATGACCACGGCGCCGCCGTGCACGCCGCTCGCGCCGACGGACACCAGGGTCGCGCCGATCAGGCCGCCGAACAGGGCGTGCGAGGAGCTGGAGGGGAGTCCGGCCAGCCAGGTGACCAGGTTCCAGACGATGGCACCGACCAGCCCGGCGAAGATCACCTCTGGTCTGATGCCGGCGCTCTCGTCGATGATCCCGCCGGAGATGGTCTTGGCGACCTCCACGGACAGGAACGCGCCGAGCAGGTTGAGGGCCGCCGACATCGCCACTGCCGCCTTGGGCTTGAGCGCCCCGGTGGAAATGGTGGTGGCCATGGCGTTGGCCGTGTCGTGGAAGCCGTTCGTAAAGTCGAACACCAAGGCCGTGACGATCACGATCCCGATGAGAAGCGTGATGTGTTCCATTCACCCAGGCAATCAGTTCGATGGGCAGTGACGCTCGGGACCGTACGGACGATGGGTGAACGGAAGGTGAACTGGGGCGGGCGTCGCAGTGACGCCCCCGCAGGGGTGGCGCGGAGACGCCCGTACCGCCCCACGGGCCCCGGGCTCACCAGCACGGGCGCATCATGCGTCGCACGCGTACCGTGCCGGGCGTGCCGGTGCTCGGTGCGGCGGCTCCGGTGTCCCGGCCGCTGCCTCACCCCCGGGCGAAGCGCCGCAGCCCCGCGGCCGTGCCGTTCCACTTGTTCTGGTCGCCGGGCAGCGCACCGGCCCCGGCGTGCTGCCAGATGCTCGGGTACGCCCAGCCGGCGGGCAGCGGACCCGGGGTGCTGTGCCAGCGGGCCAGCCACAGGGGGTGGGTGGCGGCGAACGCCCGGCTGCCGCCGGTGCAGCCGTTCCACCACCGGGCCGTCGTGTAGATCACCGGCCGCCGTCCGGTCCGGCGCAGCACCTCGTCGCTGAACCCGCGGACCCACCGGATCAGCGCGGCGCCGCTCATCCCGTAACAGGCGTGCTGCCGGTCGTACGGGTTGTGCTCCAGGTCGAGCGCCGGGGGCAGTGTCCAGCCGTCCGCCTTCCAGTGGCCGCCGTGCCGCAGGAAGTACCGGGCCTGCGCGCGGCCGGAGGAGGCGTTCGGCACGCCGAAGTGGTACGCGCCGCGCAGCAGGCCCGCCTTGCGCGCGCCGCGGTACTGCCGGGAGAAGTGCGGGTTGCGGTACCAGGCCGACTCGGTGGCCTTCACGTACACGAAGCGGCCGCCCTTCGCCCGTACGGACTTCCAGTCGACGTTCCCCTGGTGCGAGGACACGTCGTGCCCGGCCGGTCTGCCGGCGGCCTCAGCCGCGGGGGCGGCGGGCAGGGCGGTGGCCAGGACGCCGGTCAGCGTGCCCACGGCGAGGACTCCGGCGGCCAGACGGCGACGGTGGCCGCGCGGGCGGCGGGGCAGGCGTGGCGGGTCCGGCGGGTCGGGCAGGTGATCGCGGTCATGGGCCATGGCTCCCCCAGGGATCCCCGGACGGCTACGTGCATGACAGATCTCCGGCAGCGTACCGAGTGATCCGCGCAAGACGGTCGATGCCCGGTCAATCCCTGCCCGTCTGCCCACAGTCCGACATGGCGGATACCGGAGGCCGGGGATCCGCCCCACGGCTCGGCACCCGGCCCGTACGGTGTCGGCAGCCCCGCGCGCACCACATCCGCGCGCCCCCGCCGGGCCTCGCCCGCACCGCACACCGGAGGCATACGCATGACGGACCCGGAAGCCATCGACCGCGCCTGGGACGAGCTGGTCGCCACCGCCCGCCGCACGGTCACCGACGGACTCGTCGTCGGCACCTCCGGCAACGTCTCCGTCCGCGTCGGCGACCTCGTACTGGTCACTCCCAGCGGCGTCCGCTACGACCGGCTCGGGCCCGGCGACCTGACCGCGGTCGACCTCGAAGGCCGCCAGGCCCGCGGCACGCTGCGCCCCACCAGCGAACTGCCCATGCACCTGGCCGTCTACCGCGCCACCGGCGCCGCCGCGGTCGTGCACACCCACGCCACCCACGCCACCGCCGTCTCCACCCTCGTCACCGAACTCCCGCCGGTGCACTACATGACCGCGGCCCTCGGCGGCCCCGTCCGCGTCGCGCCGTACGCCCTCTACGGCACCGAGGAGTTGGCCAGGAACATGCTCGCCGCGCTGCGCGACCGCACCGGCTGCCTCCTGCGGAACCACGGCACCATCGTGTACGGCGACACCCTTGACGAGGCGTTCGACCGCACCGCCCAGCTGGAGTGGATGTGCCGCGTCTGGCTCGCCGCCAACTCGCTGCCCGGCCGCGAACCCACCCTGCTCACACCGGAACAGCTCGACGCGGCCGGCGAGCAGTTGCGCGGTTACGGGCAGCGCCGCTGACGTACGGCGCGGACCCGGCCGACCCCGATTCCGTCCGGCCGTTCCCGTCTCCGTCCGGCCGTTCCCGCCTTCGCCCGGCCGGGTGCGGTCCCGCCCGGCGTCACCCGGCCGCTCCCGCCCACTGGCCGCGGCCGCGGCGTCCGCCCACACTGGGGAGGATGCGTCTGGGTACCGCGGCAGCAGCCGCCACCACGGTGATCGGTACCGGCGCGGCCGCGGTGGCGGCCGGCCGGTACGCCAGCGACATGGTCCTCAAGCCCGCGCCCGACCGGCCGCTGCCGGGCGACCCGCGGCTCACGGTGCACGCCACCGGCCCCGGGCGGATCACCCTCACCCGCAGCCTCGCCTCGCTGCGGCCCGGCACCTACGGGCTCACCGGCGCGGGCGGCCACGCCGTCGTCGGCCCCCTCCTGGACGGCGTGCCGCACCCGGCGGACACGGTCGTCCGCCGCCTGGAACGGGTCACCCACGGCACCCTCCAGCCGGGCGCCCGGATGCGCCTCACCCCCCAGGTGCACATCGGCAACCCGCGCGACGCGCTGGACCTCGACTGCGCCGACGTCGACATCCCCGGGGAGCTGGGCGCGCTGCCCGCGTGGTTCGTGCCGGGCGCCCGGGACACCTGGGTGATCACCGTGCACGGCCTGGGCACCACCCGGGAGCACCCCATGGTGGTCATGCCGTTCCTCAGCGACCACCAGCTGCCCGTCCTGGACCTCGCCTACCGCAACGACGTCGGCGCCCCGCACACCGCCGACGGCATCAGCCACCTCGGCGACTCCGAATGGCGCGACGTGGACGCCGCGATCCGCTACGCCGTCCAGTACGGCGCCGAACGCGTCGTCCTGCACGGTTGGTCCACCGGCGCGTCCATGGCCCTGCACGCCGCCGCCGGCTCCGCGCTGCGCGACCGCATCGCCGGCCTCGTCCTGGACTCACCCGTCCTGGACTGGCAGACCACCGTCCGCGCCCTGGCCGCCGCCCGCCGCGTCCCGCGCCCGCTGCTCCCGCTGGCCGTACGCGCCGCCGAGGGCAGCACCGGGCTGCACGCCGGGCGGCTGGCCGAAGCCTGGACCCCGGAACTGCTCTCCGTGCCGACCCTGCTGATCCACGGGCCGCACGACACCCTCGCCCCCTGGGCGGCCTCCCGCGAACTGGCCGCACGGCGCCCCGATCTGGTCACGCTGCACCCGGTGCCGCACGCCCCGCACGCGGCCATGTGGAACGCCGACCCGGCCACGTACGAGGAGACACTGCGCCGCTTCCTCACCCCCCTCATGTGAGCCGCACCGGGAGGCCGTACCGCACGGGCGCACGGCCTCCCGGCGACTTGCCCGAGTTGTGGTGACCTGTCCGCGCTCCGTCCGTGCGGCCGCTGCGCCCGGACGGCCCGTGCGGACCGGTCCGCACGGCCGGCCGCCACCTCGCGTACGCCCCGGGACGCCCCCCTCGTACGGCCTGCGGCCACGCCCCGTACAGCCCCCGGTGGCCCGCCCGTACGGCCCGCGCCGGCCGCCCCGTGCGCCCCTCGTGCGACGGGCCGCCGGAACGTACCGACCGTTCCGATTGGGCTTTCGGGCCGTCAGCGGGAAGACTGCACCCTGTGACGTCCCGTACTCCGCGCGACTCCCGGCTCCGACTCGTCCCCCGTCAACCGATTGCCGCCGCCCGCCGAGCGGTGAGCACCCGGGCCGCCCGGCCGGCGCCCCGGCCGCCCCAGGGCACCCCGCCGCCCGCGGAACTGGCGCGCCAGGCCCGCGCCGGCCTCGCCGGTGCCGTACGCCTCGCCCGCTGGGCCGACGGCGAGCACGGCGCGGGCGCCGGGCTGCGGGCCGGTACGGACGGCGCCCTCCCGGCGGACGTCGCCGAACAGGCGGCGCGCGACCTGCGGCTGACACCGGACCAGGTCCGGACGGACTGGGACCTGGCCCGGCTGGCCGGACTCGTCGAACTGCACGGCGGCGTGGCCCGCCCCGGCTGGCGGCTGCGCGCCTGGGAGCGCGACGACACCGCCGCGCTGCGCGGCTGGGTCGCGCTCTTCGACGCCTGGTCGCTGGCGCGCCCCGCGCCACCCGGCGCCGGGCCGACCGCCGTCGCCGAGGTCGTCGAGGCCGTGCCGCAGCTGCTGTCCCTGCTGCACCTGTCGGCCGGTCCGGTCCGGCTCCCGGTCCTGCTGGACATGCTGGAACAGCGGGTCGCCGAACTCCGCACCGAGCGCTGCGAGGTGCCGTACGGACCGGACCGCGGCCCGCACGCGGGCCCCGGGACGGGCCCGGGCACGACCGCGGGCCCCGCGCCGGACCGGGCCGGGGCGGCGGGTGACACCGCGGGGGTGTCACTCGCGGCGCTCCTGGACTGGGCGCTGGACGGTCTCGCCGCCGTAGGAGCGCTCGTCGTGCGCGACGGCGCGAAGACCGGTCTGCCCGCCGAACGCGAAGCCCTGCTCACCCCCCTCGGCAACTGGTCGGTCTGGGTCAAGCTGGAACAGATCTGCGTCGCCGCGCAGAGCCCGGCGGGCAACATCGAGCAGTCCGCCGAGGCGATGCTGCGCGGCTGCGCCCGGCTGACCCCGGGCCCGGCGCGCGCCGAATACCGCGCCTGGCTCGCCGCCCGGTCGGCGGGCAGCGCGGTCGAGGAGCTCCTCGACGTCGCCCGCGGCGAGGACGCCCTGCTGCGCGGCCTCGCCTTCGAGGCGCTGCGCGCCGTCGGCGCGCCCGCCGAGCCGGCCGTACGCGCCGCCGCCGACGAGCCGGGCCTGCGCCCGTACGCCCTGCTCTGGCTGGTCGAGCACGAGGGCGGCGACCCGGAGACCGCGCCGGACGTGCTCACCCGCGAGGAGTCCACCTGGCTGTGGGTGGACACCGCCGCGGCCGTCGCCGACCACGGCGAGAGCCAGCTGCTGGTCCGTCACCTCGACTCGGCCGTCCAGGGCTCGGTGCCGCGCCTGCTGGAGGAGGTACGGGCCGTCGGCCATCCGCGCACCGTGCAGGTGCTGGTCGCGCTGGCCGCCGCCCACCCGGACCCGGCCCTCGCCAAGGCCGTCCGCCGCGCGGCCTTCCAGGTCCACACCGGCGGCGCCTGACGCTGCCGGGGCGGGCGTCCGGCCTCCGTTTCGCGGCGTCCGACGCCCCGCCCCGGCCTCCCTCAGGCCTTCGGAACCGCCGGCGCGTACGTGCCGAAGGTCCAGAGGTTGCCCTCCAGATCGCGGGCCGTGTACTCGCGGGAGCCGTAGTCCTGGTCCGTGAGCGGCAGCACAGTCTCCACGCCGGCCTGCTCGGCCCGGCGGTGGTGCGCGTCCGGGTCGGCGACGGTCACGTACACCCCGACCGGGCCGCCCGCTCCGAGCGCTTTCTCGTACGGACTGCCGTTGCCCTTCGAACCCAGCATCACCACGCCGTTGCCGAAGGACAGCTCGGCGTGCAGCACCGTGCCGTCCTCGCTCTCGTACAGCGCGGTGCGCGTGAAGCCGAAGGCTTCCGTCAGCTGCTTGATCGCCGCCTTCGCGTCGCGGTACTGCAACGCCGGGCAGAACGTCGGTGCTCCTGCCGTCCCCGCCGTCATGTCGGCCATGACGCTCACCTTCCCTGTGTGCGGTCAGGTCGTGCGGACCCCGTTTCGAGACCCACATCACAGTCTGGCACCAGGGTCTGACAACGCCCCCGGAACACCCTCCGGCCTGGCCCGGCAGCCCCGCACCGCCGCTGTCGCCGCGCCACCGCCCCGGCCGGCGGCCCGCGAAAACTGGTTGCACGTCACCGCTAGACTGGTCCGTATGGCAATTCTCCTCGTGCATTAGACGGCGCCGCACGCCGCTCCCGCCGCCCGTACGCACCGGCTCGTGCCGTGTGCGGGGCGTGCCGCGCGGGTGTGATCCTCTCCGTCCCTTCCGCTGTCCTCACCTGCCCTGGAGTCTTTCCCGTGATCACCGCCTCCGGCCTGGAGCTGCGCGCCGGCGCCCGCGTCCTCATCGAGTCCGCCTCCTTCCGTATCGCCAAGGGCGACCGGATCGGACTGGTCGGCCGCAACGGCGCGGGCAAGACGACCCTCACCAAGGTCCTGGCGGGCGAAGGCATCCCGGCCGCCGGCACGGTCACCCGCTCCGGCGAGGTCGGCTACCTGCCGCAGGACCCGCGCACCGGCGACCTGGACGTGCTCGCCCGCGACCGCATCCTGTCCGCCCGCGGCCTGGACGCGGTGCTGCGCAAGATGCGCGAGAACGAGGACCGGATGTCCAACGGCAAGGGCGCCACCCGCGAGAAGGCGATGAAGAAGTACGAGCGCCTGGAGACGGAGTTCCTGACCAAGGGCGGCTACGCGGCCGAGGCGGAGGCCGCGACCATCGCCGCCAGCCTGGGCCTGCCCGACCGCATCCTCGGCCAGCCCCTGCACACCCTCTCCGGCGGTCAGCGGCGCCGCGTCGAGCTGGCCCGGATCCTCTTCTCGGACTCCGACACCCTGCTCCTGGACGAGCCGACCAACCACCTCGACGCCGACTCGATCGTCTGGCTCCGCGACTACCTCAAGACGTACCGCGGCGGCTTCATCGTGATCTCCCACGACGTCGACCTGGTCGAGACCGTGGTCAACAAGGTGTTCTACCTGGACGCCAACCGGTCCCAGATCGACATCTACAACATGGGCTGGAAGCTGTACCAGCAGCAGCGCGAGGCCGACGAGAAGCGCCGCAAGCGCGAGCGCGCCAACGCCGAGAAGAAGGCCGCCGCGCTGCACTCGCAGGCCGACAAGATGCGCGCCAAGGCGACCAAGACCGTCGCCGCCCAGAACATGGCCAAGCGCGCCGACAAGCTCCTCGCGGGCCTGGAGGAGGTACGCGCTTCCGACAAGGTCGCCAAGCTGCGCTTCCCGGACCCCGCGCCCTGCGGCAAGACCCCGCTGACCGCCGAGGGCCTGTCGAAGTCGTACGGCTCGCTGGAGATCTTCACCGACGTCGACCTGGCCATCGACAAGGGCTCCCGGGTCGTCATCCTCGGCCTGAACGGCGCGGGCAAGACCACGCTGCTGCGGCTGCTGGCGGGCGTGGAGAAGCCGGACACCGGCGAGGTGCGCCCCGGGCACGGCCTGAAGCTGGGCTACTACGCGCAGGAGCACGAGACGCTGGACCCGGACCGCACGGTCCTGGAGAACATGCGCTCGGCCGCGCCGGACATGGACCTGGTCGACATCCGCAAGACGCTCGGCTCGTTCCTGTTCTCCGGTGACGACGTCGACAAGCCCGCGGGCGTGCTCTCCGGTGGTGAGAAAACCCGGCTGGCGCTGGCCACCCTGGTGGTCTCCTCCGCCAACGTGCTCCTCCTGGACGAGCCGACCAACAACCTCGACCCGGCCAGCCGCGAGGAGATCCTCGGCGCGCTGCACACCTTCACCGGCGCCGTGGTGCTGGTCTCCCACGACGAGGGCGCGGTGGACGCCCTCCAGCCGGAGCGCATCATCCTGCTGCCCGACGGGGTCGAGGACCTGTGGGGCCAGGACTACGCGGACCTCGTCGCGCTGGCCTGAGGCTGCCTGCCCGCCGCACCCCGAGGCGCTCCCGGGGCCGGAGGGATCAAGGGCGTATGGATCATTCGGCCGACGGGTGATCCATCATCTGAGTGAGAGCGGCTCGTACATCGGCGAGCCTCCCTGTGACGGCCGGGCCCTGTGGGCCCGGTCGTCATCATTTCGTACCAGCCCCCTCTGACCTGCTGGTTCGCCGAGAATTCCATGGTCGGAGCGGTGGAATCAAGAGCGGAACCCCTAATTCCAAGAGTCAATCCGGCGCCTTCAGCGCCAAAGGATGTGCCACGGACCTTGCTGAATGGGTGGCCAGGAACGCCGGGAGGGGTGATCATGAGAGTCCAGAGCGCACTTCCCACGAGGAGGCACGGGTGGCCGAGACTCTGAAGAAGGGCAGCCGGGTGACCGGCGCCGCGCGCGAGAAGCTCGCGGCAGACCTGAAGAAGAAGTACGACTCCGGAGCGAGCATCCGGGCGCTGGCCGAAGAGACCGGCCGCTCCTACGGGTTCGTGCACCGGATGCTCAGCGAATCCGGTGTGACCCTGCGTGGTCGTGGCGGAGCCACCAGGGGCAAGAAGGCCGCCTCGGCCTGACCGAGGCGTTCCGCTCCGGGAGCTACGGTGCCACCCGGTCGGTCGAGCAGGCGACCGGGTGGTTACTGTTCAGTCACTTAAGCACGCAAGTGCGGTCGGCTGACTCGGAGGCGCCCCATGACTCTGCTCGACAAGGACGGTGTGCGGCTCACCGTGGACGACGTGATCGCCACGGTGACCCTCGCCGTACCGGCCAAACGCAACGCGCAGTCGCCTGCCATGTGGCGGGCGCTGACCGAGGCCGGTTCGCTGGTGCCGGGAGACGTCCGGATCGTGGTGCTGCGCGGTGAGGGCCAGTCCTTCTCCGCCGGCCTGGACCGGCAGGCGTTCACGCCCGAAGGCTTCGACGGCGAACCGTCGTTCCTCGACATGGCGCGTGGCCCGGACAGCGAACTGGACGCCACGATCGCCGAGTACCAGGAAGCGTTCACCTGGTGGCGGCGTCCCGACGTGGTGTCCATCGCCGCTGTCCAGGGGCATGCGATCGGCGCCGGCTTCCAGCTCGCGCTCGCCTGCGACCTGCGGGTGTGCGCCGACGACGCGCAGTTCGCCATGCGTGAGACCAGCCTCGGGCTGGTGCCGGACCTGACCGGCACCCACCCCCTGGTCTCCCTGGTGGGTTACGCCCGCGCGCTGGAGATCTGCGCCACGGGCCGCTTCGTGCACGCCGACGAGGCCGAGCGCATCGGCCTGGCCAACCTCGTCGTGCCCGCCGCCGACCTGGACGGTGCCGTCGCGGACCTGGCCGGGGCGCTCGTCGCCGCGCCGCGGGACGCCGTCATCGAGACCAAGGCCCTGCTGGCGGGCGCCGCTTCCCGTACGTACGAGGAGCAGCGGGCCGCCGAACGTGCCGCACAGGCCCGCCGCCTGCGCGACCTGGCGGGCCTGGGCGAGTAGGACGCGCGCGTCACGCGACGTTCAGGAGGCGGCAGGCGGTCCGAGGGCGGCGACGAGCACCGCGACGGTGGGCCGTTCGCCGCCCGCCGCCTGCCCGCTCCCCGGCACGGGCCCGCCGCCCGCCGCCTCCTCGACCGCGCCCCGTACCGCCCGCGCCACGTCCAGCGTCCGCCGGTCCGGCGCGGCGGCCAGCTGGACGAGTACGTGTCCGTCCTCCTGACGCACCGGCCGGGACAGCGCCCCCAGGGCCGGTACGAGCCCGACGACCCCCGGGACACGCAGGACGGCTGCCTCCAGAGGGCCGGCATCACCGGCGGTGGCTCCGCCCGCGCCGGGCGCGCCGCCGGGGGACGCGTCCCCTCCGCTGCCGCCCGCCGCCTCCTCGTCCCTCTCCTTCTCCCTCGCCCTCTCCTTCTCCTCGTCCTCGTCGAGCAGGTCGGTGACCCGCAGGTCGACGGCGGACACCTCCAGGCCGAGCCGTTCCGCCGCGCCCGCCAGCAGCGCTTCGCGCAGCAGGCCCGCGGAGGCGGGGACCGGCCGGCCGGCCGTGGCCGCGAAGTCCGCCTCGATCAGCAGCGGTCCCGGCGGCAGCGCGCTCGGCGGCGAGGGGACCGCCGGTTCCGGCGCGGTGTCCGCGTCCGCCAAGGACAGCCGGAGCGTGCCGACGCGCAGCCCCGGCACCGCGTCGCCCACCTCCCGCAGCACGCCGGCGGCCGCCCGTTCGGCGATCCACGCCCCGTCCGCCGGGCCGCCAAGCGGCAGCAGCCGGCCGAGTCCGAGCTGCCGCCGTACCGCCGTCACCAACTGGTCACCGGCCACCGGCCGTCACCCCTTTCCCGAACAGTCCTTCCACCTTGCCGCACACCCGCCCGGGCGGCAGGGGCACGGGCCTGAATGGCCGCAACCGGTCCACCCGGCTGCCGCATCCCCGGAGCGGGCCGGGGGAACCGGACCTACTGTGGGAAACGGAGCGGTTACGAGCTCCGCCCCTCCGGAAAGGGACGATCGGCGATGACCGAGAGCGCACAAGGTAACCGGCCCGAGCCGCGGACCGGAGACTCGCAGGGCAAGACGCTGGGGGCCAAGCGGGGCGGCGGTGACCCCGCGACCCGCGGGCGTACCACCATCGCCGACGGCGTCGTGGAGAAGATCGCCGGCATGGCCGCCCGGGACGTGATGGGCGTGCACGCGATGGGCAGCGGCTTCGCCCGTACGCTCGGCGCGGTGCGCGACCGGGTGCCCGGCGGCAGCAAGTCGGTGACCCGCGGCGTCAAGGCCGAGGTCGGCGAGGTGCAGACCGCGCTGGACCTGGAGATCGTCGTCGAGTACGGCGTGTCCATCGCGGACCTCGCCCGGGCCGTACGGGAGAACGTCATCTCCGCCGTGGAGCGGATGACGGGCCTGGAGGTCGTCGAGGTCAACATCGCGGTGAGCGATGTGAAGCTGCCCGACGACGAGGACGACGAGGACGACGAGGAGCCACGTCTCCAGTAGATCCGGGGGAGGTTCCCCACGGATTCCAGACAATCGCGCCGGGGCTTCGCTCCGCAGGACCCGGCCGGGGTGGTAGCGAAGGGAAGCGCGCAGATGAGCATGGCCGTGGTCGGTCTGTTGGCCGGAATGGCGCTGGGCTTCGCCGGATACTTCGGCGGTTTCGGAGCCTTCGTGCTGGTGGCGGCGCTGGGCGCCATCGGCTTCATCGTCGGGAAGTTCGTGGACGGCGATCTGGAGGCCGGCGAGTTCTTCCGGACGCGTACGGGCGACCGCGACGACCGGCGGAGGTGACGCCCGGTGGCGACCGTGTCCCCCGCGGCCGCGGCACCCGGCGCCGCCCAGCCGGCCGTACCGGCCGGTGAACGCGGCGCCACCAGGATCGCGGACCGGGTCGTGGCCAAGATCGCCGCGCAGGCCGCACGCGAGGCGCTGCGCGACGCGTCCACCGCGCACCCCGAGGCCCATGCGTCGGTGACGGTGCGCCGGCGCGACGGACGCGAGGACTTCGGCGAGGCCCGGGTCCGGATCGCCGTCGCACTGGGCTACCCCGCCGACATCGGCGCCCAGTGCGGCGCCGTACGCCGGCAGGTCACCCAGCGGGTGCGCGAACTGGCCGGCATGTCGGTGCCCGAGGTGACGGTCCAGGTCGAGCGGCTGCACGCGCCCCAGACGGAGCGGTCCGGCCGGGGGAGGGTGCGATGAGCGACGACGATCCCGATCTGCGGCAGACCCGGCGGCTGCCCACCCTCGACAAGTCGGCGGGCGCCACGGCGGCCCCGCCCGGCACCCGCGACGACTCCGGACCCCACCAGGGCTCCGGCGTCCCGGAAGACCCCGGGCGCACCGGCCCGGCGGACACCGGACGTCCCCCGTGCGAGGAGACGGACGGCGGCGGGCGGGCCCGGCGCTTCTGGGCGGCGCGGCGCGTCCCCGCCACCCTGGTCGCGCTCGTCGTGCTCGGCGCCGCGGGACTGCTGCTGTACGACGTGGCCGCGGTGCGCGCCGACCGCCCCGCGATGGCCTGGCGCAAGCGCCTCGCCGCGGAGCTGGCGTCCCGTCACCTGGACGACGTGTGGGTCCTGGTGGGCGCCGCGGTGGCGGTGGTCCTCGGCCTGTGGCTGCTGATCCTCGCGATCACGCCCGGCCTGCGCGGCGTACTGCCGATGCGGCGCACGACTCCGGACGTACGCGGCGGCCTGGACCGCACGGCGGCCGCACTGGTGCTGCGCGACCGGGCCATGGAGGTGCCGGGCGTGCAGTCCGTACGGGTCGCCGTCGGCCGCCGCAAGGCCAAGGCGCGCGCGGTCTCGCACTTCCGCGAACTGGACGAGGTACGGAGCGACCTGGACGCGGCGCTCGGCGACGGACTGCGCCAGCTGGGCCTGGCCCGGCGGCCCGCGCTGTCCGTACGGGTGCGCCGGTCGGCGAAGAGGTGAGCACGGCGATGCGCAAGGTGCTGCGAACGGTCAACCGGGTGCTGCTGGGCCTGACGGGCCTGGTCCTGATCGGCGCCGGCGGCACGGCGCTGTTCGGCGGGCTCGACCTGCCGCGCAAGGGGAACCTCTCCATGCCGTCCGGCTGGCGCTGGTCCCGGCCCGACGACGTGGTGCTGACGGACGCGGACCGCACCCGCTGGACGGACAGCGGCTGGTGGTGGCCGGTGATCATCGCGGCGCTGGCCGTCCTCGTCCTCCTGGCCCTGTGGTGGCTGCTCTCCCAGCTCCGGCGCCACCGGCTGCGCGAGATCCTCGTGGACAGCGGCGACGGCGAGGGCGCCCAACTGCGCGGCCGGGCACTGGAGAACGTCCTGACGGCCGAGTCCGAGTCGCTGGACGGCGTCGACCGGGCCCGCGTCCAACTCACCGGCCGCCGCACCGCCCCCCGCCTGCGAGCCGGCCTGACCCTCGCCCCCCACGCCGACCCCTGCGCCGTCCTCACCCGCCTCTCCTCAGAGACCATCACCCACGCCCGCACCTCGACCGGCCTGAAGAAGCTGCCCGCCGAGGTACGGCTGCGGGCGGTGAAGCATCGGGCGGAGCGGGTGACTTAGCGGGACTGCCAGGTGGTCACCAACCGGTGAGGCCGACCACGCGTGCGCAGTGCGGGGCGTCGGTGCCGGCCGTGGTCAGCCGCTCCTCGTCGAGCGGTGACGGCAGGGCCGCCGGCAGCGCGGTGAAGGCGCCACCGGGGCGTACTCACCCTTGTCGCCGAGAACGACGCGTACGGCTTCCGCTGTGGGCGGCATCGGGAGCACACCCCGTACGTGCTGGTCGTCGACGAGGAGCGCGTAGACGTGATGGAGCAGCAGGGCCGTGATGCCGGCCTGTTGTTCCACCATCTCTTCATGGTCGGCGTTGCCGATGCGCGTCGGTATCTGACGGCCGTCAGGGGCGACCACGCTCGCCCGGGCTTCGCATTCCTCGCCGGACTCAGAACCCCCGCCGCTTCCCCCCGTCCACCGGAACCATCACCCCCGTCACATACGACGCCGCCGGTGACAGCAGGAATGCCGCGGTGCGGCCGAACTCCTGGGGTTCGCCGTAGCGGCGCAGGGGGATGGATGCGCTGTTGCGGGCGCGGGACTCCTCCGGGTCGCCGGACAGGGCGTCGAGTTGGGTCATCCGGTCCGTGGCGATACGGCCCGGCAGGATGCCGAAGACGCGGATGCCGCGCGGGCCCAGTTCGTCGGCGAGGGCCTTGGCGTAGCCCGCGAGGCCGGGGCGCAGGCCGTTGGAGATGGCCAGGCCGTCGATGGGTTCGTGGACGGAGCCGGAGAGGACGAAGCCGATCGCGCCGCCGTCGCCGAGTGCGGCGGACGCGGTGCGGGCGAGGCGTACCGCGCCGAGGAAGACCGAGTCGAAGGCCGTCTGCCACTGCTCGTCGGTGTTCTCGGTGGGTGCGCCCGGGGGCGGGCCGCCGACGCTGACGAGGATGCCGTCGAGGCGGCCGAAGCGTTCGCGGGCCGCGTCGACCAGGCGGGCGGCGGCGTCCGGGTCGGCGTTGTCGGCGGCGATGCCGTGCGCCCGCTCGCCGAGTGAAGCCGCGGCGGCCCGTGCGCTGTCCGCGTCGCGCCCGCTGAGGACGACGTTCGCACCGTCGGCGACGAGCTCGCGGGCGGTGGCGAAGCCCAGGCCGCGGGTGGCGCCGGTGACGATGTAGGTCCGGTCGGTGAGTCCTAGATCCATGGGGGTCAGTCTGCCCCGTCGCACCCGAACATGGTGAAGGCGGTACCGATGAGGCCGACGTGGCTGAACGCCTGCGGGAAGTTGCCCAGCTGGCGGCCGGCGACCGGGTCGTACTCCTCGGCCAGCAGCCCCACGTCGTTGGGCAGCCGCAGCAGCCGGTCGAACAGTTCCCTGGCCTCCTTCCGCCGTCCGGTCAGGTGCAGGGCCTCGGCCAGCCAGAACGAGCACACCAGGAAGGTGCCCTCGTCGCCCGGCAGCCCGTCCACGGTGGCGCTGTCGGTGCTGTAGCGCCGTATCAGGCCGCCGTGCGCCAGCTCCGTGCGGACCGCGTCGACCGTGCCGACGACCCGCGGGTCGTCGGCGGGCAGGAAGCCCAGGCGGGGGATGAGCAGCGTGGCGGCGTCCAGCAGGTCGGAGCCGTAGGACTGGGTGAAGGTGTTGCGCCCGGCGTCGTACCCCTTCTCGCACACCTCGCGGTGCACCGCGTCGCGCATCGCGCGCCAGCGGGTGACGTCGCCCTCCAGGTCGGGGCGCGCCTCGACGGCCTTGACGGCGCGGTCGGCGGCGACCCACGCCATGATCTTGGAGTGCACGAAGTGCCGGCGGGGCCCGCGCACCTCCCACAGCCCCTCGTCCGGCTCGCGCCAGTGGGACTCCAGGAAGTCCAGCAGCGCGCGCTGGATGTTCCAGGCGTGCGGCTTGGACGGCAGGCCCGCGACGCGCGCGATGTGGAAGGAGTCCAGCACCCCGCCGTACACGTCCAGCTGCCGCTGCTCGACGGCGGCGTTGCCGATGCGTACGGGCCGGGAGCCGCCGTAACCGCCGAGCCAGGGCAGCTCGGTCTCCGGCAGCCGCCGCTCGCCGCCCAGGCCGTACATGATCTGGAGGTCGGCCGGGTTGCCGGCCACCGCGCGCAGCAGCCAGTCCCGCCAGGCCGCCGCCTCCTCGGTGTATCCGGCGGTGACCAGCGAGTTGAGGGTCAAGGTGGCGTCGCGCAGCCAGCAGAAGCGGTAGTCCCAGTTGCGTACGCCGCCCAGCTCCTCGGGCAGCGAGGTGGTGGGCGCCGCGACGATGCCGCCGGTGGGCGCGAAGGTCAGGGCCTTGAGCGTGATCAGCGAGCGCAGCACCTCCGCCCGGTACGGACCGTCGTAGCGGCAGTGCGCCGACCACGCCTGCCAGTCCTCAAGGGTGTGCTCCAGCGCCTCGTACGGGTCGATCTCGGCGGGGCGCGGCTCGTGCGAGGGGTGCCAGGTCAGGATGAACGCCACCCGCTCACCGGCGGCGACGTTGAAGTCCGAGCGGGTGCTGAGCCCCTGCCCGTACGTCTTCACCTCGGGCTCGGTGCGCAGCCACGCGGAGTCGGGCCCGGCCACCGCGACGCGGCACCGGCCGACGTGCCGCACCCAGGGCACGACCAGGCCGTAGTCGAAGCGCAGCCGCAGCACCCCCTGCAGGGGGACGTCACCCTCCAGGCCCTCCACGATGCGCACGACGTCGGGCGCGCGGTCGCGCTGCGGCATGAAGTCGGTGACTTTCACCGAGCCGGTGGCGGTGTGCCAGACGGTGTCCAGGACGAGGGAGTCGCCGCGGTAGGAGCGTTCGGGACGGGCGTCGGGGTCGGCGGGGGCGAGCAGCCAGTGCCCGTTCTCCTGGTCGCCGAGGAGCGCCGCGAAGCAGGCGGCGGAGTCGAAGCGGGGCAGGCACAGCCAGTCGACCGAGCCGTTCCGGCCGACCAGGGCGGCGGTCTGCAGGTCGCCGATGAGCGCGTAGTCCTCGATGGGTGCGTGCACGCGGCGCCCCTTCCGTCAGCTGCCCGCCGCTAGTCGGTGCTGGCGACTGTACGTCTCAGGGGCTCGTCGGGGGCGGATTCCGCGGTGCCCGTCCCGGTCCCGGTCCCGGTGCCCGTCCCGGCCCCAGTGCCGCCGCTGCCTTCGCCGTCTCCGCCACCGCCGTCCCCCGCGGCTTCCGCGTCCCCCGTGGCTTCCGTGTCCCCCGCGTCCCCCGTGGCTTCCGCGGCTTCCGCTTCGCTCGCGGCGGCCGCGAGCCGGTCCTTGCGCTCCCGGCGGGCCAGGACGAACCAGCCGACGGGCACGGCCGCGGCGAACAGCCACCACTGGACCGCGTAGGCCATGTGCGGACCGATGCTGTCGTGGTCCGGCGGCGGCACCAGTTCGGGCTTGCCGCCGGCCGGGTCCGGCGCGGTCTGTTCGATGTAGCCGCCCAGGACCGGCCGGTGCAGCGCCTTCGCCTGCTGCTCGCTGTTGATCAGCATGACCTGGCGGTCGGGCAGGCCGCGCTTGTCCTTGATGCCGCTGCCCTCGGTGGTCTCGTCCGCCATCATCCGGCCGGTGACGGTGATCCTGCCCTTGGGGGCGGCGGGGACCTCGGGGAAGCGGGTGAGGTCGTTGCCGGCGGCGATCCAGCCGCGGTTGACCAGGACGGTGCTGCCCTTGCGCGGCCCCTGGTCCAGGACCAGCGGCGTCAGCACGTAGTACCCGATGGTCTTCTCGTCGGCGGCGGTGCGCTGGCGGACCACGACCTCGTGCCGCGTGTCGTACGTGCCGGTGGCGGTGACCCGGCGCCACATGTCGTCGCGGGGCAGCGTCCGGCCGGGGGCGGTCAGGTCGGTGACCGGTACCGGATCGGCGACGAGGTTGCCCGCGATGAGCTGGTTCTGCGCGACCCGGTGCTGGTGGCGGTGGTACTGCCAGAACCCCAGCTTGATCATCACGGGGATCAGGACGAGGCCCACGAGGGTGAGGATCACCCACTGCCGGGACAACAGGAAGCGGTACACCCCATGAAGGTACAACCGAGGCATCCGGCACCCGGGCGGCGGGGTCGGCTCAGACCCGGTCGACGATGCCCGCCGCGCCCTCCGCGCGGGCGCAGTGGGCGCCGCAGAACCACCGTCCGGCGGCCTCCACGCCCTGGCCGATGATCTGGCACCGGCAGTGCTCGCAGATCGGCGCCATCCGGTGGATGGCGCAGGAGAAGCAGTCGAAGACGTGCACCGCCCCTTGTGCGTGGACTTCGAACGTCATGCCGTATTCGTTTCCGCAGACCTCACAACGTGCCATGCGCCACAGGGTGCGCGTGCGGCGGGCGCCGGGGCGAGCCTGCGGGAGGCGTGTTGTGGGGCTTCACCCGGACGCAGGCGCCGGGGCCACGTCCTGGAGGAGCTGCATGAAGGCCGCCTCGTCGATCACCGGCGTGCCGAAGGAGGCGGCCTTGGCGGTCTTCGACGTCCGCGAGTCGGGGTCGTTGGTGACCAGCAGGCTGGTCAGCCGGGAGACGCTGGTGGCCACGTGCAGGCCGGCCTCGACGGCGCGGTCCTCCAGCAGCTCGCGGTCGACGGAGGTGTCACCGGAGAACGCCACCCGCATGCCCTGCACCAGCGGGCCGCCCGGCTCGTACCGGCCCGGGTTCGGGTACGGGCAGGCGGGCCGCTTGCGGGACGGGCGCCAGCTGGTGGGGCGGTAGGCGGACGCGGCCGCCCGCTGCCGGGGCGCCGCCGGGCCGTCCGCCCACTCCGTGAGCGGCTGGCAGGCCAGCAGCGGCAGGCGCAGGTTGGCCTGGGCGGCCAGCCGCAGGCTGGGCCGGAACGCCTCGGCCAGCACCCGGGCGTCGTCGAGCGCGTGGTGGGCGTGCTGCTGGGTGACGCCGTAGTGCGCGGCGAGGGATTCCAGCTTGTGGTTGGGCAGTGGCAGTCGCAGCTCCTTGGAGAGCGCGATCGTGCACAGCCGCTGCCGTACGGGGGCCTCGGCCTGGGCGCGGGCGTACTCGCGGGCGATCATCGACCAGTCGAACATCGCGTTGTGGGCGACCAGGACGCGCCCCTCCAGCCGCTTCGACAGCTCGGGGACGATCTCCGGGAAGAGCGGCGCCGTGGCGAGCATGTCGCTCGTCAGACCGTGGATCCACACCGGGCCCGGATCCCGCTCGGGGTTGACCAGGGTGTACCAGTGGTCCTCGACCTCGCCGTGGGTGTCGAGGCGGTACACGGCGGCCGAGACTATCCGGTCGTCGCGGGCCAGGCCGGTGGTCTCCACGTCGACGACCGCGTATCCCTTCGGGTACGCGGCCGGCCAGGAGGCGGCCGCCTCCGGAGGGGACGGCTGCTGCCCGATCGCCGGGGTGATCGGGCGGGCTGCTGCCATACGGTCTTCGAGCATGGTCACTGAGGATACGGGCCCCCACTGACAGCGCCACCGCCCTCCCCGTGCCGCGGGACGCCCCGGCGCCGCCCCTGACCGTACGGACCGGCGCGGACGTGCGTGAACGGCAAGCGGGCCGCCGCCGGTTGGGCCCCGAACGGGGGACGCGCCGACGCGGTGGCGCCCGGCCCCCCTCCGTGGCGCACCGGCGCCACGCCCTTCCTGTGGCGTTAAGCGGCAAAGGTCCGGTTCGAGAGGGTGCTGCGTACGGGCCGGAATCCGCCCGTCGCTGACACTCCTTCTTACATACTTCTCGGTAACAACCCCTAGCGAGGGCCCCGTCGGCGCCTTTATGGTGCCGACATGCCCCACCTGCCCGATGTCGTGCTGTGGTCCGTGCCCGCTTTCGTCGTCCTCACCGTGGTGGAGATGGTGAGCTACCGCCTCCATCCCGACGAGGACGCCGCCGGGTACGAGGCCAAGGACGCGGCGACGAGCGTCGGTATGGGACTGGGCAGCCTGGTCTTCGACGCGCTGTGGAAGATCCCGATCGTGGCGGTCTACTCGGCCGTCTACACACTGACGCCGCTGCGCGTGCCCGTCCTGTGGTGGACGCTGCCGCTGATGCTGCTCGTCCAGGACTTCTTCTACTACTGGTCGCACCGCGGGCACCACGTCGTCCGCGTCCTGTGGGCGTGCCACGTGGTGCACCACTCCAGCGAGAAGTTCAACTTCACCACCGCGCTGCGCCAGCCCTGGACGACCTGGACGGTCTGGCCGTTCTACCTGCCGATGATCGCGCTCGGTGTGCACCCGGCCGCGGTCGCGTTCTGCTCGGGAGCCAACCTCGTGTACCAGTTCTGGGTGCACACCGAGCGCGTCGGCAAGCTGCCCAGGCCCTTCGAGTACGTCCTGAACACGCCGTCCCACCACCGGGTGCACCACGCCTCGCAGGGCGGCTACCTGGACCGCAACTTCGGCGGCATCCTCATCATCTGGGACCGGATGTTCGGCTCGTTCGTCCCGGAGACGGAACGCCCGGTCTACGGCCTCACCAAGAACATCCACACCTTCAACCCGCTGCGCGTCGCCACCCACGAGTACGCGGCCATCGCGCGCGACGTGCGGGCCGCGGGCAGTTGGAGCGAGCGCGCGGGGCGGGTGTTCCGGGGGCCGGGGTGGCAGCCGGCGAGGCTCGCCGGGACGCAGACGGCCGAGAAGTCCCGGGCGGCCGAGAAGCCCCGCCGGACCGGAAAGGCCAAGTCCTCCGGCCCCGCCAAGGAGCCCGTCGCGTGACGGCCGCCGCGCGCACCGCGCGGGTCCTGCTCGGCGCCTTCGCCGTACTGACCCTCGTCCACCTCGCCGCCCTGCTCTCCGGCACGGCCACCGTCGCACACCTGACCAAGCCCGCGCTGATGCCGGTGCTGGCCGCGTACGTGCTGGCCGCCGGCGCGCCCCGGCTGCTCGCCGTCGCCCTGCTCTTCGGCTGCGGCGGTGACACCCTCCTCCAGACCGGCGACGACACGCTGTTCCTGGCCGGCATGGGCTGCTTCGCCGCCGGACACGTCTGCTATCTGGTCCTCTTCGCCCGGCGCGGCGCCTTCCCGGGCGGCCTGCGGCTCTCCGGACCGCTCGCCGCCGCGTACGCCGCCGCCTGGCTCGGCTTCGTCGCGCTGCTGTGGCCGGACCTGACCGCGGACCTGCGGCTGCCGGTCGCCGCGTACAGCCTGCTGCTCACCACGACGGCTTTCTGCGCCCTGCGGCTCGGGC
The DNA here is from genome assembly GCF_040679095.1 of Streptomyces sp. NPDC052496. Taxonomy (NCBI): domain Bacteria; kingdom Bacillati; phylum Actinomycetota; class Actinomycetes; order Kitasatosporales; family Streptomycetaceae; genus Streptomyces; species Streptomyces sp. NPDC052496. Next base: position 11,647 of record NZ_JBFAUH010000043.1, on the reverse strand, counting down.
CGCGCGCCGCGCTCGGCGGGCTGCTCTTCCTGCTCTCCGACGCGCTGCTCGCCACCGGTCTGGCCCATTGGCAGCAGCCGCCCGCCGCCCAGTTCTGCGTGATGCTGACCTACACGGCGGCCCAGTACGCGCTGGCCGACGGCGTACGGCGGACGGACACGGGACATGAGCGCCCCGGAGCGCCCGGTGCCGGCCGGGCGTACGGTGAGGTGTCCAGCACCACCGTATGACCGCGGGCTTGAGTCTCCCGCCGGGGGAGACCCGACAGTGGACGGCATGAACGAGGACGACAGCGGTCTGCTGACGATCGGCGCACTGGCCCAGCTCACCGGAGTCACGGTGAAGACGGTCCGGCGCTGGTCCGACGAGGGCCTGCTGCCGCCCGCCGCCCGCACCCCCGCGGGCTACCGGCTGTACGGCCCCGACGCCCGCGCCCGCCTGGAGATCGTGCGCACCCTGCGCGAACTCGGCATCGGCACCGCGGAGATCCGCGCCGTACTGCGCAGCGAACGCACCGTCGCCGACACCGCCCGGCACTGGGCGGACGCCCTGGACGCGCAGATCCGCGCCCTGCGGCTGCGGCGCGCCGTGCTGCGGGCGGTGGCCGCGCGGGGGACCGCAGCCGAGGAGCTACCGGACGTGCACCGACTGGCCCGCCTGACCGCCACCGAACGGCGCCGCACCATCGAGGAGTTCGTCACCGACGCCCTCGACGGGGTGGCCGCCCCCGCCTACCGCGCCGGCCTGCCGGCCGCCGCCACCGGCCTGCCCGAGGACCCGGCGCCCGACCGGCTCGGCGCCTGGCTCGACCTGGCCGAACACGTCCAGCGCCCCGAAGTGCGGGCGGCCCTGCGACGGCTGGCCGAGTACAGCGCCCGCACCACCCCCGCCGTACCGTCCGCGACGGCCGCCGAGGACGCGGCGCGCGTCGCCCGCCTGATGCGCGAGCGCGGCGAGGCGGCCCTCACGGCAGGCATCGCCGCCGACTCCCCGGCGGCGGAACCCGTCGTCGCCGAACTGGTCGCCGCCTGGCTGCCGACCCAGGCCGGCACGGCCGACCCGCCCGAGCGGGACGACGCCCGCGCGCGCCGCGGACTGCTGGAGCAGCTGGAAGCCGCCGCCGAGCCGCACATCGAGCGGTACTGGCAGCTGATGTGCGCCGCCACCGGCCGTCCGCAGCCGCCGCGCTGGGGCGCGGCCGGCGCCTGGACCGCAGCCGCACTGCGTGCCCACCCGGAGCCCGGCCCCGGCCTCGTCCTGCCGCCCGCGCCGGACGCACAGCGGGCGCTGTACGTGTACGAGCGGGTGGCCGCGCACGTCACCGCGCTGGTCGACACCGTGCCGAAGGACGCGCTGGGCCGCCCCACGCCGTGCGACGGCTGGACCGTACGTCGGCTGATCGACCACATGACGTGGGAAAACCTCATGATCACCTCGATCGCCCGGGACGCACCGCGTACGGACGCGGACGCCGACCACCTGGGCACCGACCACGCCGCCGCCTTCCGGGAATCGGTGCACGGCCTGCTCGCGGCCTTCACCGGCACCGGCATGCTGGAGCGCGCCTACGGCCCGTACGACGCACCCGGCGCCCTCTTCGCCCAGCAGGCCACCGTCGAACTCCTCACCCACGGCTGGGACCTGGCCCGCGCGCTGGACAGGCCCACCGACCTCGCGCCGGAGGTCGCCGGCGAGGTGCTGGCAGCGGCCCGCGGCAGTTACGGGGCGGCACCGCGTACGCAGGGCGCCTCCTTCGCGCCGGAACGGCCCGCGCCCGACGGGGCGAGCGGGGCCGACCGGCTGGCCGCCTACCTGGGCCGGACGCCGGAGGCACCCGGGCCGTGAGACGGGCGCGGACGCGCACGACGGGACAGATCCGGACCCTCGTGGCGATTCCTGCCCCGGCAGTCCCCGGCGCACCAAGAAACCCCAGGCATGGCCAGTTTGCCCGTCGTCACCTTCCGGCCCCCCGATCACAATGCTGCCCATGGAGAGGCAGAGGCGTCCCGAACCCCGCGAAATCCACGACCTGCACGGCTTCATCGTGTCTCTGCGACAGCTCAAGAAGCACTCCGGGCTGTCGTTCCGCGCACTCGAACAGCGCGCGCTGGCCGCCGGAGACCCGCTGTCGCGCAGCGGCATGTCCAGCATGCTGGCGCACGACGTCCTCCCGCGTACCGAAGCACTGCTGGCTTTCGTACGCGCCTGCGGTGACGGCGGCCGGCAGGCGGAGTGGCTCTCGGCGCGGGAACGGATCACCGGCACGGTACGGGCCCCCGCGCCCGACAGGCCACCCGGTGACGCCCCGCAGGAACGGGGCGGCGCCGCCCCGGCCGCAGCGGGCCGGCTGCCGAGGAGGCTCAAGCTCCTGGCCGTGGCCCTCGCCATCATGGTGGCGTCCGTCACCGCCACGGCACTCGTCAGTCGCGAACGAGGGGCCGGGGACTTCTCCTCCGTTTCCGGCGTCCCCTCGGCCGCCGCCCCTTCGGTGCCCACCGGTTGGGTGCGGATCCGCGTCGCCGACGACCCCCGCCTGTGCCTGTCGGACGGGCGCGTGGCGGACCGGCGCCACACGCCTCTCGTGGCGGTGCAGCGGCCGTGCGACCGGGCCGCTCCGCCGAACACCCTCCTCGAACGGGCCGGAAAGGACCTGTACCGCATCCAGTGGCACCACCCCGACTACGGGAAGGGCTGCCTGCAGGTTCTCACCGGCGGACGCGGCGCCGGCCTGCTGGAGCCGCGGGACGACTGCGCGGAAGGCAGCCTGTTCCGCATCGAGCCGTCGGGCGACCTCGACAAGGGCCGGTACGTGCTGCATGTGGACGGGCAGGGCTGCGTCGGCATCAAGGACGCGAGCACCGCCGCCGGCACCGAAGCCGTGATGGGGCGCTGCGTCGGCAAGGGCCGGCAGATCTTCCTGATCAGCCCGGCGAACTGAGGGGGTGCGGCCCGTCCGGCTCCGCCGGGCCGCCGCGCGACACGACGACGCCGAGCACCCGCGCCGACGGGAAGTACCCGACCTGCCGGGAGTCGTAACTCTGCGCCGCGTTGTCACCCAGCAGGACGAGCCGGCCGTCCGGGACCAGCGGTTCCGGAACGCCGGCCAGGGACGGCACGGAGTCGCGCGGCACCGCGTCGCCGGGGCCGGCCGCCACCCTCTTGATCACCCATTGCCGTCCGTAGATCCGGTGCGGCGGGGCGGCCGCGGGCACCGGCGGTTCGGGCCACGGCGCCTGGAAGGGCGGACGTTCCACGACGACGACGGACCCCGGTACGGGGACCGCCCGGCGGCGTACCAGCACCCGGTCCCCGTCGTGGTAGGCCGGTGTCATGCTCTGTCCCTGGACCGTCACCGTGACGATCCGGCGCTCCAGGACCAGCGCCCCGGACAGCCCCAGGCCGAGGAGCAGCGCGGGAACACCGCAGAGCACCGCCCAGCCGGGCCCGGAAGTGACGGCCAGGTACCCGGTCGACGCCCCCAGCAGAACGGTGGCGGCGACCGCGAGGAGGCGCAGCAGCAGGGCACGGCGTGCGCGGCCGCGGGCCCGGCCGGGCGCCGCCTCCGCTCCCGTACCGCTGCCCCGGCGGGGCACGGTGCCGCCCGGCGACCGGACGGGCACCGGCGGGCGGGGGTCCACACTCATGAGAAGTCCTCCTGCGGGACGTTCACCGGTCGGAACGAGGTGGCGGAGCTCTGGGGTACGTGGGCGACCGGCGCCGTGTCGGGCCGGTAACCGGACGCCTGGAGGGCGTACAGCCGGGCGTACTCCCCGCCGGACGCGACGAGTTCCGTATGGCTGCCCCGCTCCACCGCCCGCCCCTCCGAGAGGACGACGATCACGTCCGCGTCCCGTACGGCGCCCAGCCGGTGCGAGACGAGCAGGCTGGTGCAGCCTGCGCGATGGGTGCGCAGCGAGGTGTGGATCTCGTGTTCGGCGGCCGCGTCCAGGCCGGCGGAGGGCTCGTCGAGGATCATCAGGTCCCGCTTGTCGCGGACGAACGCGCGGGCGAGCGCGAGCCGCTGGCTCTGGCCGCCGGACAGCATCACCCCGGTCACCGGGTCCGTCTTGTCCGCCTCGGTGAAGAACATACGGGACAGCAAGGTGTCGTAGCCGTGCGGCAGCCGCTCCACCAGGTCGTGGGCGCCGGCCCGTTCCGCCGCCTCGCGGAGGCGCCGCGGCGCGCCGAGGGCGGTGAGGTCGCCTTGCGCGATGCTCTCGCCCGCCGTCATGTCGTACTCCATGTAGTCCTGGAAGACCGCGCTGATCCGGTCCCGCAGCACGGCCACGTCGACGTCCCGGATGTCCACGCCGTCCCACAGGACCGCGCCCCGCGTGGGGTCGTAGAACCGGCAGAGCAGTTTGACGAAGGTGGACTTCCCCGAACCGTTGAGGCCGACGAGGGCCAGCGTGGAACCGGCCGGGATCCACAGGTCGACACCGCGCAGCACCCACGGGTGCCGGGGCGTGTAGCGGAACCAGACGTCGCGCAGTTCGATGCCGCGGCGCAGCGCCGGCAGCGGGCGCGGCCGTACGGCCATCGGCAGTTCCGGTCCCGCGGCGAGCACCGCTTCGTAGTGTCCGAAGAGCAGCAGGGCGTGATGCGCGCCGGCGATGTCACCGGCCAGCGTGGTGAGCGCCGCCTGCACGCCGGCCACCGATGCCAGGAAGACGGTGACGTCACCGGGGGTGAGCCCGCCGCCTCCTGCGGTACCGACCATCCAGAGGAGGCCCGCACCGGACGCCACGGCGGCCAGCAGTCCGAGCCCGGCGCGCAGACGGACCTCCCTGCGGTCCACCGCCTTGCGCGCCGAGTCCGCGGTGCGCCGGTCGGCGAGCATCCGCCGGCGCAGGAAGTCGCCGGTGCCGAAGAGCCGTATCTCCTTCGCGGCTTCCACATTGGCCAGCAGGCCCATGTAGAAGAACTGACGCCGTTCCGCGGGCCCGACCTTCCAGTCCGTGTCGGCCCGCTGGCGGGACAGCAGCAGCTCCGCCAGCAGGACCGGCAGCGCGGCCAGCGCCAGCAGCCCCACCGTGGGAGGGCTGATCGCGAGCAGCGATCCGGTGAATCCGGCGACGGTGACCGAGGCCCGGACGATGCCGAGCACCCCGTCGACCGCCTGGTTGGCGACCGGTGACGCGACGACCGTCTGCTGGGCCAGCCGCAGCCGGTCCAGGAACGCGGGGTTCTCGAACCGGCCGAGCCCGGCGAACCGCCCCACGGCCTTGAACAGCTCCCCCTGCGCGTGGACGCCGACCCGGCGGTCCAGCTCCGTACGCAGGTACCGGGTGAGACAAGGCGTGGTGCCGGTCGCCACCAGCGTGGCGACGAGGACGAGGACCGGCAGCAGCAGTTCGCCCGTCGTCGCCCGCCGGGCGAGGCTGTCGACGATCAGCTTGACGGACCAGGCGGTGACGACGGGGAAGAACCCGGCGGCCAGCACGGGCACCGCGTACAGCGTCAGGATGCCGGGAGCCGCCCGTACGACGAGCCGGCCCGCGCCCAGGACCCGGGCCGGCCGGAGACGGAGCCGGTCGTGCTCCGCCCGGTCGGGTCCATCGGCTCCGCCGTGCTCCCCGGATGCGGCTCCGGGGGCCGCGCGGCCCTTCATACGGAGGCGACGGCCGGCCGGTCCACGTCGACCTGGTCGGCCATCACGAGGAGCCGCCCGTCCGTGCTCCGGTTGACCTTCAGGATCACCGGGAAGCCCTGCACCCGGCAGGCCTCGGCCACCGCCTCGGCCTCCTCCCCGGCCAGCACCCTGGCCACCGGGGCCAGGGCCGTCAGCAGGGGAGCCGCGGCCGCCGCGTCCTCGCGGTCGGCGGTCACCGCGGCCAGCACCCGGCCGCGCCCGCCGGGCACCGTACGGGCGTACTCGACGAACCGGGGCAGCTTCTCCTTGCACGGTCCGCAGGCCGGCGAGAAGAACGCGACGACCGTCTCGGTGTCGATCATGTCGTGGGCCAGCCGTTCACCGTCCACGGTGGTCACCGCGAACTCCCCGACCTGCTCGCCCGGACCGAGTGACAGCCGGCCGCGGCCCCCGTTGGACAGCAGGTCGGTGTGTTCCCGCAGACGTTTGATGACCCCGACGGTCAGGAGCAGGTCGAGCACGCAGAGCACCCCGATGAGCGCGACGGTGGCGATGACGAAGGGCACGGACGGTCTCCATTCACTTCGGATGGTCGGGACGGGCACACCGGGGCTGACCGGCCGCGTGACGCCGGCCCGGTGCGCTGTCAGGTCCGGGCGCGGACCGGCTGGAACAGATCGGCGAGGGTGTCGAGCGCGGCCACGAGCCCGCCGCTGAGCAGCCCGCCGGCGGCCGCCACCGCCAGGCCCGCCGGGTGCACGGACCCGGTGGCGTACGCCGAGACCGCGCCCACCATCGCGAGCCCGGCGAGCGTGAGGTTCCTGACGAGGTGGCGCACGCCGAGCGGAGTGTCCGAGGCGCCGAAGCACCGGCAGGCGGTGCGCGTGCCGCTGACGACGCCCCGCCCGATGGCCGCGGCGAAGACGACGAGCAGTACTGCTGCCCAGGTGAAACCCAGCGCGGCCGCGTCCGGGGACGGCAGCAACAGCAGCAGGCAGACGAGGCACTCACCGAGGACGACGGCGACCGCCGCGAAGCGGGTCATCGCCGCCGGGAGCACGGTGAGCACCGCTGTCGACGCGGCGAACGCGGCGAAGGCCTGCCGGCTCCGCCCTTTGCCGACGACAGCGAGCAGGAAAACGGTACCGATGAGAAAACGCATGGCGAGGTGTACGTACGGCACTGGGCCCTCCCGCGGGGCACACCGGCATGCGTACGCCGCAACGGCGCGCGCTGGTGCCACGCACACCGGTGTCCCCGTTCACGTCACTAGCAGGACGGGCACGACCGCCAGCAGTTGATGCTGCCGCACTGCGTGTTGACGCAGCAGGCGCTGCGCGCGCACTGCCAGCACTCGTTGAAGCACTGGCAGCCCTTCACCGAGGCCGCCGCCTCCACCTTGGGGACGAACAGGCCGAGAAGCCTGCTGCTCATGGATTCCATGATCTTCGACATGAAATCCCTCCTCTCCGGGTCGTGTTGTCGCTCCAGCCGATTCCCTTTCACCCCGGCGGAAGAGCGGGACGTGCCGGCACCGAGCCTTCGCCGGCCACCCACGTGCTGCCCGAGCAGTGAACGCAGGGGAGCCGTCCGCATCGAGGTGCTTCCGGAACCTAGACGCTCCGGCGCCGGTCTCCCAGGCACCCGGCCGTCCTGGACACGTCCTGGACGTGTCCGGGTGTCCTGGACGCGTCCAGGACACCCGGAAGACGGCCCCGCTGCCGCCACGCCACGGTCTTGAGCAGCACAAAGGGCCGGGCGGCACGCCGCCCGGCCCCACCGGACCGTCACCGGTCCTTCCTGCGCGTCAGTCCTGGACCGCGTCCAGCGCGTCCACGATGCCGTAGCCGTAGTGGCCGTTGACGTGCTGCGTACCGGTGCACGTCTTGTCGGCGGCCGGGCAGCCCGGGTTGTCCGCCTGCATCTTCAGGAGCCACTGGATCTCCTGCGGGCTGGACTTCGGGTGGGTGCTCTTCAGCAGCGCCACGACACCGGCCACGTGCGGGCTGGCCATCGAAGTGCCCTGGAGGTAGCCGTAGTCACCGCCGGGCATGGTGGAGAGGATGCCGCCGTTCTTGGCGGGCAGCTCCGGGACCTGACGGGAGTCGCCGCCCGGCGCCGCCACGTCGATCACGCCGTTGCCGTAGTTCGAGAAGTACGACTTCAGGCCCTTCACACCGGTCGAGGCCACCGTGACGGTGCCCGGCAGCTGGGTCGGCACGTCCCAGCACTTCTTCGGGTCGATGGTGCGCGTCACCGGCGTGGAGTCGTTCGGGCTGGAGGTGTCGGTCAGCTGCGCCGCCGCCAGGTCCATGTTGGAGTTGCCGGCCGCGGCGACGTTCACCACGCCCTTGTTCTCGGCGTGCTTGGCGGCCCGGCCGACGGCGTCCACGATGGCGCCCTGGTCCAGGTCGTCCTTGCAGTTGAACATCCACGGGTCGACGTAGTAGCTGTTGTTCGTCACCTTGGCGCCGTGGTCGGCCGCGAAGACGAACGCGCACACCACGCTCTCGGCGTAGAACAGGCTCGTCGTGGGCTCGCTGACCTTGATGGCGGAGAGCTTGACGCCCGGCGCCACACCGGCCACGCCGACACCGTTGCGCGCGGCGGCGATGCTGCCCGCGACGTGCGTGCCGTGGTAGTCCTCGGCCGGGTCGTACGGACGCCAGGCGCCGGGGGAGGTGTCCGGCACGCCGCCCACGCAGTTCGCGGACTGCTTCGGGGCGAAGTTGGCCTTCAGGTCGGGGTGGGTGTCGTCCACACCGGTGTCGATGACGGCGACGGTGACCTTCTTGCTGCCCTCGTCGATCTTCGCGGCCTGGTCGGCCTTGATCGCGGGGATGTCCCACTGGAGCGGCTCCAGCGGCTCCTTGTCGTCGCCCGCGGCGTTGGCCGCGCGGGCCGCCTTGGCCGCCTTGTCGGCGGACAGCCGCTCGACCTTCTGGGGCTTGCCGACGTCCGTGGTGCCGGACGCCTTCAGCGGGGTCGTACGGGTGGCGCCGGCGGACTGCACGCCGGGCGCCTTGCGTATGGTGGCCGCGAAGAGCGGGTTCGCCGAGTGGACGACGATCACGCCTATCTTCTCGTGGGCGACGACCACCTTGCCGCCGGCCGCCTTGATCGCCTTCGTGACCTTGCCGACCGAGGCGTGGCCCGGCGTGGCGTTCACGACGTACGAGAGCTCCGGTCCGTCAGCGGTGGCGGCGGCCGGGGCCGCGTCCTGGGTCGCGGCGGTGGCCGCGGCCGGCAGGAAGCCGAGGGATGCCGTCAGAGCCAGACCGAGCGGCACGGCAAGCGCCCGCACCCGTCTGGATCGGGGATGCGCCATGGGTACTCCACATCATCCGTGAGACCGCCCGTACGCGGATTGCGCACGGGCGGGTGCATACCGCCGTCCGGGGGAATGGCCCCCACGCGCGGCAAGTCCCCGTGAAGTTATCCGTGTCGACCACGGAACATCAATGGATCAGGGAGAAAACCTGCCACAAGCCGCGGATTGACGTCCCGTCAGGCACGGAGGTCACGGCCGGGTCACGGACGCCGCCCGCCCCGGTCCGTACGGCCGGCGCGAGCCGCCGGAGCCGGGCCCGGCGGGCGCGGTTGCCGCCTCAGGGCTCGCGCCGCAGCGCCGCCAGGCTCAGCGGCGGCAGCACCGGCCGGCGGCCGTACCAGCGGCCCGGCGCCGTCCGTACGGGCCGCCGCGGAGCCGGGGCCGCCGCGACGGGGGCGGCCAGCCGCACCGTTCCGTACGGGCGGCGGCCCGGCCCCGCGGGCTCGGTGTGCGGTGTGGACATCACACTCTGCCCAACGAACGGGCCCGGCCGCGGTGGCGGCCGGCACCCGTACTTCCTGCCGAATTCAACCAACCGACCTCTGTCCCTTCGGATGCCGCCCCTCTACGATGCGTGATCCGGATCACTTACGCACCCTTTACCGCCGGGCTCCGTCGTCCGCCCTACGCCACCAGGAGATTCCGTGAGCACCGCACCACCGCCCACCGAGCCGGGGCCGCGCCGGCCACCGGACTTCACCGAGGTCCAGGCGAGTCCGGAGTTCGGTGAACTGCGCCGTTCGTACCGTTCGTTCGCGTTTCCGCTCACCGTCGCCTTCATCCTCTGGTACCTGCTGTACGTGCTGCTCTCCAGCTACGCGGGCGGCCTCATGGGCACCAAGGTCTTCGGCAACGTCAACGTCGCCTTCGTCCTCGGCATCGCGCAGTTCGTGACCACCTTCCTCATCGCCTGGTGGTACGCCCGGCACGCCGCCGCCGAGCTGGACCCCAAGGCCGAAGCGATCAAGTCCCGCGTGGAGGGTGACGCATGAGCGCGGCCGAACGATTCACCACCGGCGCGGGGCGGCTCGCCGACGGCACGGCCCAGCTCGCCGCGGGCGGCGCGGGCGAGCACCGGGCGCTGATCATCACCCTGTTCGCGGTCTTCGTCGCCGCGACGCTGGGCATCACCGTCTGGGCCGGCCGGCAGACCAAGGGCGCCGAGGACTTCTACGCGGGCGGCCGCCAGTTCAGCGGCTTCCAGAACGGCCTGGCGATCTCCGGCGACTACATGTCCGCCGCGTCCTTCCTCGGCATCGCCGGCGCCATCGCCCTCTTCGGCTACGACGGCTTCCTGTACTCCATCGGCTTCCTCGTCGCCTGGCTCGTGGCGCTGCTGCTGGTGGCCGAACCGCTGCGCAACTCGGGCCGGTTCACCATGGGCGACGTGCTCGCGTACCGGATGCGCCAGCGCCCGGTGCGGACCGCCGCCGGCGTCTCCACCATCGTCGTCTCGATCTTCTACCTGCTGGCCCAGATGGCGGGCGCGGGCGCCCTGGTCACGCTGCTGCTCGGCATCACCAGCGAGACCGGCAAGATCCTGGTCGTCGTCCTGGTCGGCGTCGTGATGATCCTGTACGTGTCCATCGGCGGCATGAAGGGCACCACCTGGGTCCAGATGGTCAAGGCCGTCCTGCTGATCGCGGGCACCCTGCTGATCACGTTCCTGGTGATGCTCAAGTTCAACTTCAACATCTCCACGCTGCTGGGCAAGGCCGCCGAGGAGAGCGGCAAGGGTGCCGCCTTCCTGGAGCCGGGCCTGAAGTACGGCGTGACCGCCACCTCGAAGATCGACTTCATCTCGCTGGGCATCGCGCTGGTCCTGGGCACGGCCGGCCTGCCGCACATCCTGATCCGCTTCTACACCGTGCCCACCGCCAAGGCCGCCCGGAAGTCCGTGAACTGGGCGATCGGCATCATCGGCGTCTTCTACCTGATGACCATCGCCCTGGGCTTCGGCGCCGCCGCCCTGATCACGCCCGAGACGATCAAGGCGTCCAACAAGGCGGGCAACACCGCCGCCCCGCTGCTCGCCCAGGAGATCGGCGGCGGCGCCGACTCCACCGGCGGCGCGATCCTGCTCGCGGTGATCTCCGCGGTGGCCTTCGCGACCATCCTCGCCGTCGTCGCCGGGCTCACCCTCGCCTCGTCCTCGTCCTTCGCGCACGACCTGTACGTCAACGTCATCCGCAAGGGGCAGGCGACCGAGAAGGAGGAGGTACGGGCGGCCCGCTGGGCGACCGTGGGCATCGGCGCCGTCGCCATCGTCCTCGGCGTCTTCGCCCGCGGCCTGAACGTCGCGGGCCTGGTGGCCCTCGCCTTCGCCGTCGCCGCCTCCGCCAACCTGCCGACGATCCTCTACAGCCTGTTCTGGAAACGGTTCACCACCCGGGGCGCACTGTGGTCCATCTACGGCGGCCTGGCCTCCTCCGTCCTCCTGGTGCTCTTCTCACCGGTCGTCTCCGGCAAGGAGACCTCGATGTTCCCCGGCGCGGACTTCCACTTCTTCCCGCTGGAGAACCCGGGCCTGATCTCCATCCCGCTGGGCTTCCTGCTGGGCTGGCTGGGCTCGCTGCTGTCCAAGGAGGAGCCGGACGTGAAGAAGTACGCCGAACTGGAGGTCCGCTCGCTGACCGGCAGGAAGCCCAGCGGGATGGAGATCAGGCCCGGGTTCTCCAGCGGGAAGAAGTGGAAGTCCGCGCCGGGGAACATCGAGGTCTCCT